>CAKZML010000307.1 GCA_937128475.1 uncultured Chromatiales bacterium | reverse complement strand
CACAGCTATCACAACTCGGATCGAGAGTTGATGGGCCAGGGCCTGGGGAACCTGGTGGCCGGATTGTTTGGCGCAGTGCCCGGCGCCGGGGCAACCGTGCGCACCATGACCAATATTCACTGGGGCGGCCGCACCCGGTTGTCGGGCATGGTTTGCTCGGCCACCCTGCTGCTGACCCTTATCGTGTTCAGCCTGCTGCTGGAGCGCATTCCCATCGCCGTGCTCTCGGGCATCCTGATCAAGGTCGCCCTGGACATCATCGACTGGCGTTACCTGCGGCGCTTTCGCACCGCCCCTCGCACCGGCCTGACCCTGATGTTCACGGTGATGGGCCTGACCGTGGTGTTCAACCTGGTCCTGGCAGTGGCAGTGGGGGTCATCGCCGCCAGCCTGCTGTTCGTGAAGCGTATGGCCGACGTGGAACTGGATGCCATCAAGTCCTTCGATGACACCGCAGGCGCTGACTCCCTGGACGAACACGAGGCGGCGGCCATGGACCGGCTGGGACGCAAATGCCTGATGATCCGACTCTCCGGCCCCATGAGTTTTGGCGCCGCCAACCGACTGGACAGGCGTCTTGCAGGCTACGAGCGCTACCAGGTTCTGATCCTTGACCTTCGCGATGTACCCAGCACCGACTCCAGCGCCGTCATGGCCCTGGAGAACATCATCAACAACGCACTGGGTGATCGGCACACGGTGATCGTGGTGGGCCTGAATACCAGCGTGGCCCGCAGCTTCGTCAAGCTGGGAGTCATGGACCTGATCCGCGAGACCGAGCGCTTCCACACCCTGTTGGAGGCCCTGGATTATGCCGCCACCCTGCTTGAGTCCCGCTCACCGGACCAGGATGAACAACAAGACTAGGTAATCCCGGGCGCGACATTCCCACCCCCGGTGATATGCTTCCCCGACACCCTCTCCAAGAGATCAGAACACCCCATGCAGAATATCGAAAATGAACTGGCCAGGCTGGAACCCATCGCACGTCAGCTTGAGCCAGATTCAGGACAACGGGCGCGCGCCAACCAGCTGGTCATGGACTACGCCAATGGCTTTCTGCAGCAGCTGCCCGGCCTGAAGACCTTCCAGCCTGATAGCGGGGCAAACCTGTTACAGGGCATGCCGGTAAGCGAGCAACCCTACTCCATGGAACAAGTGCTGGAGACCCTGGCGGGGGACGTGGATTTCGACGGCATCAATCCTGCCTCGGGCGGACACCTGGGCTATATCCCCGGTGGCGGCCAGTACTACGCGGCGCTGGGGGATTATCTTGCGGATGTGTTCAATCGCTACGCCGGCGTGTCCTACGCCTCACCCGGCGCGGTGCAACTGGAAAAATCGCTGATCCGCTGGATGGGCGACCTGGTGGGTTACCCCGCCGGGGCGGCAGGCGACCTGACCTCCGGCGGCAGCATTGCCAACCTGATGGGTGTGGTAGCCGCCAGGGACGCCGCCGAACTGAAGGGAAACCAGCTGGAAAGCAGCCCCATCTACCTCACCGAACAAGTCCATCACTGTGTCGACAAGGCGATTCGCATTGCCGGACTGGGCGAGTGCCCCCGTCGCATTATCCCCATGGATGCCGGCTACCGGATGGACGCCGAGGTGCTGGCTGCAACCATCCAGAAAGACAAGAGTGTGGGCTATAAGCCGTGGCTTATCGTGGCCTCGGCCGGCACCACCGACACCGGATCGGTAGACCCCTTGGAGACCATTGCCGACATCGCCGCCTTTCACGGCATCTGGTTTCACGTGGATGCCGCCTATGGGGGTTTCTTCATGCTCTCGGATAGCGCCCGGGATGTGCTCAACGGGATTCAACACAGTGACTCGGTGGTCATCGACCCTCACAAGGGACTGTTCCTGCCCTATGGCTCGGGCGCCATCCTGGTCAAAGACGGCGCGAGTCTGCACAAGGCCCATTACTACGATGCCCACTACATGCAGGACGCGAAAACCAATGAACAGGACCTCTCCCCCGCCGACCTGTCACCGGAACTGAGCCGGCCCTTCCGGGGATTACGCATGTGGTTGCCGTTGATGCTCTGTGGTCTGGCGCCTTTCCGCGCCGCCCTGGATGAAAAGCTGCTGCTGGCGAAATACTTCCACCAAAAGCTTTCCGCCCTGCCCGGGTGGGAAGTGGGTCCCGAGCCTGATCTGTCGGTAGTGACCTATCGCTTCCTGCCGGAAACCGGGGACGCCGATGAGTTTAACCGTCGCTTGTTAAAAGCCATCCACGACGACGGTCGGGTATTCGTCAGCTCCACCGTGCTCAACGGCACCTTCGTGCTGCGCCTGGCGGTACTGCATTTTCGCAGTCACAGGGAACAGGTGGACTTGCTTCTGGAGTTGCTGAACTTTCACGCCATAAGACTCTCCAGGCGCTGAACACCCGTTTCAATGAAGTGGTAGTCTAGCCCCTCCAAGGGAAGGAGATGATATGCGAGTTGCCATATTCGGAGGCACAGGATTTGTCGGGGGCTACCTGGTAGAGGCCCTGCTCGAGGCAGGCCATGAGCCGACAGTACTGGTGCGTCCAGGGAGTGAGGGAAAGGTCCGATCCGCCG
>CAKZML010000306.1 GCA_937128475.1 uncultured Chromatiales bacterium | reverse complement strand
TGTTCTTTTTGCTGCGCGCAGAGGAAACCGCGGCAATCACCACGACAATAAAAACTACCACTACTGCGCCAATCGCTGCGCTACTCATGCCGATCTCCAATCAAAAACTGTTTTCCAGATGCCGGGCCCAACCGTAGCAAAGTTTTGACTACCGTGTCGCCCAGTCCGCCTCGTCAACAAGCCCGAGTTGCCTCTCCATCAAGATCAGCCACTTTCCGCCCTGCTTGGTCAAGAGAGTCTCGAACCTCACGTAAACCGCCTGTTCCGGCTCTGACTTCCCCTGGGTCGCATATCTGAATACCCCGGACTGGAAAGCGGTTGTCGGGCCATCCTGTCGAACATCGAATTTGAATTCCGCACTGGCACGAGTTCCAGCCAGCTTCTGTGTCTCCATGTCCCGGCCCCACTTGCCCAACTGGTCAGCGATTGGAACCGTCCCCTTTTCCGACACCAACACCGCATCCGGGTGATACACGGCGGCCATGCCCTGGATATCGTCGTCCTGCACGGTCCGACTGATCACGGCCCAAACCTGGTTGTCGATGTCACGGGAAGTGGTTTCGCCACCTGTGCACTCACCTCCGACATAGCCGAAGACAAGGGCATCACTGCAGGCGGTGCAGCCGTTGGAATAGGTTTTCCACTCAGTAGACGGACAAGGGGTGGTTACACAGCGGACACCGGTGTCACGCGAAGCGCATACCGGTTTGTAGTCCATGGTGCAGATCTGGGGCCTGGGATCCTGACACACGACATCAAGCACCACCTCAGGGGGGTTATCGAGTGCGGTCGCGCTGCAACCAGCCGCAAAGACGCAGGCAAACAAGCCAACCAGCACGCCGAAGAAATTTCTAACCCTGCTCACAGTGCACTCCTACCTAATCCATCTAGCGCCTGATGATCAACCACCACCAGGCTATAAACACTAAGCCAACCACCAGTGCGGCCGCGGCTATTTTGGCTCCACAATCAGAAACACCGAGGTCGTATCACCAACGTTCAACACCTCGTGCCAAGCGACTCCCTCGCTCGTGAAGCTCGAACCCGTTGGAACATCCACCTCCCGCACACCCTTTTCGTCTTCGATACGCATTCGGCCACCGGAGAGGGTGTAGCCAAAATGTGCATCGTGGAAATGGCGCTCGTGGCCCACGCCCGGCGCAAATGTGCATCGCAGGATCCGCTGGGCGGCATCCTCGTGCAATCGTTCGCACACAGGCTTACCGTTCCACCCCGCCGCCAGCGGATCAGGCAGAGCGCCGGGTGCCGCCCAGGCCGCCAGGCCCCACACTGTGGCAAGCAATCCAGGCAGGTACCGGTACCGCCCAGGCTTCGAACTCCGTTTACTCTGACGATTCACAGCGTCTCCTCACTCTTTCAACCCAAAACGCATCAAACCAGGGAAAGTACCGGTCTGGTTAAACCTCCGGTTCGAACTCCATGAATTCGGGCCGCTATTTCTGACGCTAGCCTCTGGCGCCGAATTCGTTGATATTCAGGGTAAACTCTTTGCCGTCCGTCGCGACAAGCCCCACATCCTGGGCATAGCGGTATCGGACATCGCTGATAATTACATCTGGGCTGATAACGTTTGAGACATAACCGCTTTCAGCAACATTAATAATCGTGATGCGCTTCTCCGTTTTCCTGGTGAACTCGCCCTTGCGTTCGTCGAAAATAAAGGCGTATCCCTCCAACCGGCAAATCGCACCAACTACGTCGATGACCTCCCCGACGAAATGCCTCCTCGCCGACTTTTCGGTAATCGACCGATACATGACATGTAGCTTTTCACCCTTTCCTACTACCATGGCCTTCCACTCTTGTTAGTGTGTTAAAAATCTCCACCCGACCGCAGCGGCGCATTTCGCCCGGGGTCAGACTCTGTTCCGCCGGAACCGGACTGGTTGAAACTCCGGTTCGGCCCCAAGACCTCAATTAATCTTCCAGCCTGGTGAAGCGCAGCACGCGCTCCTCCACATAATCGTAGAAGGGATTCCAGTGCAGGCGCATTACATCCGTCCCGGAAACCATCAAGACACCGCGTTCGCCTCGCAGGGCAACATTCCCCAACTGGATGCCCGGACTGCTGCCCGCCTCTGGACCACCGTATACGGGATCTTCAGGTGAGAATGGCAGGGCAATATGAGAAAGCGAATATACTTCGGACGGCCACTCACCGACGTAGGTCGAGCCGGACGGAACAATCTCTCCACGCAACGTCGTTCGGGCGACAGCGCGGCTGGCGCTCCCATCCTGGTTGGTCACCACCGTGAGATCCAGGTTGCGATCTTTATCCTTCAACAGTGGCTCGAATACGTCCCGGGGGTCCTGCTTCAACAAGGCACCGATTTCCACCCGGCGGTTGATATCGAACATCACCAGTTCATGTTTCGCCGGAGGCAGTCGGTCCAAAAGGTTTTTCACCAGGGCGGAGCCAGTGACAGTTGCATCGACGCCAGATTGAAAGGCCAGGATCGGCGGCATTCCCGTGAACTCATCGCTACCTTTAAGACGATCCAACTGGCCCTGGATATGCACCGTAATGCGATGGGCCAGGTCACCCGCATTCACCGTAAAGGAGTTGTACTTGAACGGGTCGTATTCGGGAAGAATGCTGTTCCAGGCCAATTTCTCAAGCCCCAGAAGATGCCCTAGACGTCCCTGCCACACGGCCAGGGCGGCGGCCCCTGAAATACCGATACCCGGGGAGAGCAAGATCACTCCCGAGACCCTGGGTAAGGAAGCATCCCGCAACGACGCCAGGGCGTACTCCACAGCAAGCGCACCGCCGTTGGAATAGCCAACAAGGTAAAGGGGCTTGTCACCGATGGTCTCGCGCAGGTGGCGAGTCGCCAGCCTCACCGCGGCGGCCATGTCCTGCCAACTTGTTTCTATCAACCCTGACGGGGCCGTGCCATGACCGGGTATACGTAACCCCAGAACCATTGCCCCCTGGCCGTGGAGGCGCTCACCCAGGGCTCTCAGGCTGTACGGGGAGTCAGACAAGCCATGCAGCAGCAGCACACCTGCCGTGGGCTCTTCCTGGGGCAATACGAAGCTTCTGTTCCAGTTAACCGGCCAAATCTCAGGATCCGACAAGCTTCCACGACTGTATCGATTAATCGCGTTACCCGGACCGACCGGAACCTGGGCATAAACCAGTTCATCCAACTGGGCGAACAAGCGATCTTCCAACGCCAGGTATTGTTCGAAACTGGCGACCTCCGAGTCTTCCGTGAACTCCTCATCCAGGTCAGCGAGGTGCCAGACCGACAGATCAGGGCGGCCATTGAGCACCATCACCAGTGCAATGAC
>CAKZML010000305.1 GCA_937128475.1 uncultured Chromatiales bacterium | reverse complement strand
AGTTCACTAAGGAGTCTCTGATATATTCATGAACTTGTATCTTGGGGCCAAAAAACCCAGCTTCTGTGTTGCCAATCTTCACGATAGCACCACTATCGCGTGGGATTGGCGCCTTGAATCTGACTTTTTTCGCTCCCAATCTTCTAAGCCCAGAATAAATCAGAGGCTCCCTAATTTATTCGAATTCAATCCAGGTGGTCTTCAATTCGGTGTAGTCATTGAAGGCATGCATGGACTTGTCACGTCCGTTGCCGCTTTGCTTGAAGCCACCAAACGGAACAGTCATATCTCCACCGAAGTAGTTGTTAATGCCCATGGTGCCTACCCGTACGGCCCGGGCCACCTTGTGGGCGGTGTTGATATTATTGCTCCACACCGCACCGGCCAGGCCATAGATGGAGTCATTGGCGATCTTCACTGCTTCCTCGGCATCCTTGAATGTCAGGACTGACATTACCGGGCCGAAGATTTCTTCCTGGGCGATACGCATCTGGTTGTGCACCCCAGAGAAAATGGTGGGCTCGTGATAATGGCCACCGGACTCGGCCATGCATCGCTTGCCCCCGAACACCAACTCGGCGCCTTCTCCACGGCCGATATCCACGTACTCGGCCACGTTGTCGAACTGGCCTGAATCGATCATCGGTCCCATGGTGGTTGCCGGGTCCATGGGATCGCCGGGCATCCAGCCCCTGGCGTTCTCAATCACCATCTCCAGGAACTGGTCGCGAATGGATTCTTCCACGATCAGACGGGTGCCAGCGGTGCAGGTTTGGCCACCGTTGTAGAACACTGCCACCGCCGCCATCGATGCTGCGGCTTCAAGGTTGGCGTCGGCAAAAATAATATTCGGGCTCTTGCCGCCCAGTTCCAGGAAAGTACGTTTCAGGTTCGACTGTCCCGAGTACTGCATCAGCAACTGACCCACCGGGGTAGAGCCGGTGAAGGTCAGGCCGTCGATATCCATATGGGTGGCCAGGTGCTTGCCCAGGGAGCCGCCGGATCCGGGCAGCACATGCAGCACGCCGTCGGGCAAGCCTGCTTCGGCTGCCAGTTGTGCGATGCGCAGGGCGGTAAGGGGGGTATTGGTGGCCGGTTTCAGGATCACCGAATTACCGGTGGCCAGGGCCGGGGCCAGCTTCCATGCGGTGGTTGAAAGCGGGAAATTCCAGGGAACAATTGCCGCGACCACGCCCAGTGGCAGGCGTTGCACCAGGGCCAGGCTGCTGGCCGGGGTCGGTGGGATTTCGTCGTAAACCTTATCAATGGCCTCACCACTCCAGCGGATGGTACGCACCGCTGCGCCCACGTCGATATTCAGGGTGTTGTCGATGGGTTTGCCCACGTCCAGGCATTCCAACAGGGCCAGTTCGTCCTGGTGTTGCTCGATCAGTTCGGCCCAGCGCACCATGATCATCTTGCGATCCGATGGAGCCATCCCGGACCACACGCCGCTTTCAAATGCGGCCCGTGCGCTGGCAATCGCCAGTTCGGCATCTTCGATACCGCAATAGGCAACTTGTGCGATTTCCCTGCCATCTGCAGGGCTAAAGGTGGGGCGGGTCTCGCCGGACAGTGCATTCACGCTGCGACCGTTGATAAACGCTCTGCCGTCGATCTTTAACGCCTGTGCTGCTGCCTGCCAATCTGCCTTGGTTTTGTCTGTCATCGTCCACCTCGTTTATGCTGACTTTATGGACGGTCCCGCTGGATTTTCTGGTCACCCGGGAGACCTTCCAAATAATCCTCCGACTGTATCATGCCGGAGAGGTTTCCAGCTGAGCTTTACCTGCCGCCGACCCATCAAGGCGAGGCATAGTTAAAAAATAGAAAAGCTCAGTTTTTGAGTGCTTGAGTGTAAGTCGTTGGTCGGGGCGATAGTTATCCGGTAAGGTCTGTTGTCAGTGACTCGCCATAAATATCCGTCTAGTATCGGCGTCTTATTTTTAAATCTACCCCAAGGGACTGGAGAGAAAATTATGAAAATCAGACTTTTAGCGGTTCTGTTGTTCGCGCTTCCCGGGTTGGCTAGCGCCCAGGGCTACGGAAGCTCCCGGGATCGCACTGGAAGTTGGGAATGGTCGCTGTCCGGCATTTACCAGGACTCGGAGAAGGCCGGTGCCGAAGGTGGCTCGTCCGTGGATATTGATAGTGCCTGGGGTTTCGGCTTCAACATGGGCTATAACTTCAACAATCGCCTGGCGATCGGTGCGGATTTCGAATGGCTGAGACCCGATTACAAGGCAACTCTGGTCAGCGACAGTAACCCGAATGACACCAGGACTATCAATCATAGCTTTGACCAGATGAATTTTCGCTTTAAGGGCATCTACAATTTTATGGATGGCCCCCTGACTCCGTATGCCGAAGCTGGGCTGGGCTGGACTTACGTTGATTCAAATGTCATGGATGGCCCGCCTGTCACCGGGTGCTGGTGGCATCCCTGGTGGGGCTATGTGTGCAGTAATTATTACACCACGTACACGGAGACCAGTTTCACTTATGGCGGCGCCCTGGGTGTTCGCTATACGCTGAAAAATGGCACCATACTCAAGCTCAGCTACAATAATTACACTCTCGATAGCAGTGGAGCCGCGGCAGATCCCACCCTGAGCGCTTTCCGCCTGGAGTTTGGCTGGCGCTTCTAGCTTCTAATTGGATCTAATAAAAAACGGCAGCTGATCGTGAATCAGCTGCCGTTTTTTTGTGCCCGGTTTCCCGGGAGGATTCACTCTTTTCGTTTGGCTAGATAGGTGATCCTGGTGGTGCCTTCATTGGTGCCTGGGGCTCCAGGGCCGACGGGTTATCAAGCAGGTTCTTTACCTGGCCAGATGCCAGGCGGTAGTGGGCCCGCCAGGCGTTGTCCAGGCTCCGACGGCTTTGTTTTTCCAGCCAGATCGCCAGTTCACTTAACTGGTCATAGGCGATGGCTCTAACCTGGGGCTGGATATTGCCGTCAGCGGCCAGTGCTATCAAGCGTTGCAGGGTGGCCATATTAACCACGCGTTGAAGCTCCGCTTCCTGGCCAATTGAATTCACCCCATACCAGGTCTTTTTAAGCAGCCTGTCCACCAGGTCACTGAAATCGGGAAGGCTGGCGTCAAGGGAATGGGCGTTGACCATCCGTGCAGCACGGGTTGAATCCAGTAGCATATCCAGGGTCAGGCCGGCAGCGGTATCGGCTGCTGCCAGGGGATCGAAAAGATAGCCCGTATTACGAGGGAATAACTCTCGAGTGCTGGGCGTGCCGGGCGGCCGGGGAGAGATCAGCGCGACCAGGGCCGGATCAATGGCCAGCACGTATGGCCGGAGCGTTGCCAGTAAGGCGTCCATGGCGCGCCGTTGCTTTTCGGCGCTAACCGGCTTGTTTGCCGGTCGGCCGTCACCGCGATGGGCGTAGTCAAATTCCACGCCGCCAATCTCGGTGGCCGCTGCCTGGAGTTGATAACGGTGCAATAAATACATCGGCACCAGCACATCCTCAATGGTCGCCATGGGGCGTCCCATGCGGATGGTCTTTTCCGAGAAATTAGCCATCACCTGGCGGCGAACCTGCATCAGGCGATTCAATTCGGCCACTGAGTCTGAACCATTGTCCCAGAGGCTGCCGTTGGGATGCGCAGGGCCGGCGGTGCTGGCATAGGAATCGCCACGTGCGTGCAGGTCGGCCACGTACTTCAGTCCCGAGGCGAATGTCTCGGCCAGGATACGCTCGCGTTCGGCCGCCGGGTCTACCCCCACAGGGAAGTCCTGGTAGCCATACAGGATTGCACGCTTGTCCCAGGCGCCGATCCCCACGCCATAGGCATCAGATACATCGACGGTCTTGTTTTCACCGATCTTCACCAGGGGGAACGGGTAGTCCATCACCGAGGCCCGGTCGTTGGCGCTGGCCGCGAAATTGTGTTCAAGACCCAGGGTGTGACCTACCTCGTGGGCAGCAAGTTGGCGGATTCGCGCCAGGGCGAATTCCAGCAGTTCCGGCGGGACGTTGTCATCTTCGTATGGCGCCAGCAAGCCCTCGGCCAGCAAATAGTCCTGACGTACGCGCAGTGATCCCAGGGATACGTGACCCTTGATGATCTCACCGGTACGCGGGTCGTTTACATTGGCCCCGTATGACCAGCCACGGGTGGAGCGGTGTACCCACTGGATGACGTTGTAACGCACGTCCATGGGGTCGGCATCGGCGGGCAGCATTTTCACCTGGAAGGCGTCCTTGTAGCCTGCCGCCTCAAACGCCTGGTTCCACCAGGAGGCGCCTTCCATCAAGGCACTGCGTACCGGTTCCGGTGCGCCCTGATCCAGGTAGTACACGATGGGCTGCACGGCCTCGCTTATCGGGGCAGCGGGATTTTTCTTGGCCAGCCGGTGGCGGATCGTCAGGGTTTTCATGACTGGCTCGCCGATAGGCGATGCGAAATCGAAGACCGTGCCATTGACCCAGCTGCTGGAAGCGTCCATGTAACCCGAGCGTCCGTCATAGGGCAGGGGTTGGTAGCCGGCCTTTGGCAGGCGCACGAAAGAGTGGTGCTGGTGTACCGTTACCGATGAGGGGTCGGGTGCGACGCTGCCCAGGATGGGCCCGGCGGGTTCACCTACCAGGGTCACCATGGCTTCCACCTCGGTGTTGTCCGGGAAGGTGCGGGTGCGGGGCAGGTACAGGGCGGAACGGCTGGGGTCGGCGTGGAAACTGCCCTCTCCGGCACGTCCCAGGCGTCGTGAAATTCCATGCTCGTCCCGCAGGAAGAACTCTGTTGCATCGACCAGCACTGCCCCTGGATCGGCGGCTACCACGTCAAAGCCCCAGAGTATGGAGTTGGCAAAGGACTGTTCAACGGCCAGTCTTTCGGCCTCGTTTTGCGAATCTGCGATGTACTGGGTGTTGTCCTGGATCAACAGGACTCGCGGGCCCACTCGCTGAAACTGCACCAGGCGGGTCAGACCCAGCTGGCCGCGATCCAGGCCCAGATCATTGGAGCCCACACCCCGGGCCAGGCTGCTGACATAGATGAATTGCTCGGCGAAGTTATCGATCTGTAAGTAGAGGCGTCCCTGGTTGCCATCCCAGTAGAGGTCGAAAAACCCGTCCATTCGCTTGCTGCCCGCCACCTGCTTGGCAATGGAGGGTAATGCGGAGGTGTCCTTGGTGGTGGCTCCAAGCGCAGGCCCGGCGGCAATCATGAATGACAAAACGATAAGCGGTAACAATCTCATTAGCCCGGTTCTCCAGGGAGTGTCGTTGTGGCGTTCGCCTGAGTCTGACCAGATGAGCAGTCCGGCGCAACAGTCATACGCCCACCGGCATCATCATTAAAGCGGCAAGGCGGTGGTGCAATAGCGTATTGTCATCCGTTAAACAGTAATAACTCCAACGTCCAGGCTGACTGAAATCCGCCATGCTTCTGCCAATTCAGTCCGGGAGATTCTTGGTGTAGCGGATAAGTTCTCCGTCATAGCCAAGCCCATCGTACAGGCGACATGCCCGGGTGTTGCTGGCGAATGCGTGCAAGGTCATGGATTTGGCGCCGCGTTCTGCGGCGGCTGATTCGGCGGCGTCCATAAGTGCCCGGCCAATGCCTGATCCTTCGGCAGATTTGGCCACCATGAGCACTTCCAGGTGAGCACTGGGCTCGCCACTGAGGAGTTCATCTCGCAAGCGGGACATGGCTACACCCAGGATTTGTTGGTCTTCGCTAACCGCGACCTGGATAAGACAAGCAGGTTCTTTCCCTTCAGCCCAGGCCAGCAGGATTTTTTCGTCCCCTTTCCATAAATGCTCCGCCACCCGCCCCGGGGGTAACTCGAACTCGGCAAGGCGAGGCATTAGTTCACGGATGGCATCAAGGTCATCCAGCTGGGCGGGACGGATTGAAAAGTGCATTGCGGGGTAGGTGCTCCATTGAGATTGATATGACCTGGAGTGTTGACACTACAAGCTGGCGAGCGAATAGCCAAATGGCTTGAATACCTTGGGTGCTTTATTTGTCAGTCGGAGGTGAGTACGCTGGCCGGACTATAAAATCTCGAGATAAGGGAAGGGTCATCCGATGAAACGTACGCTTCAAACAATCTGCCTGTTCGCGGTATTGAATATTCCAGCCCTGGCCGGGGCGGAGACGTTATCCGAGTCCATAGCGGCGGACTACCAGACCCGACTGGAACCTCTGTTCAAGCACTTCCATGCACATCCCGAATTGTCGGGCGTGGAATTTGAGACAGCCCGGCGCATGGCCAGTGAATTGCGTGACCTGGGTTATCAGGTGACCGAGGGAGTAGGCGGCACCGGTGTGGTCGCGGTGCTGGAAAATGGCCCGGGACCCACAGTCATGATCCGCGCCGATATGGATGGCCTGCCGGTGCAAGAGGATACCGGCCTGGCCTATGCTTCAACGGCAAGGCAAAAAAAACCTGGTGGCGATGAATTTCCGGTGATGCACGCATGTGGTCACGACGTGCATATCACTGCGTTGGTGGGAACAGCCAGGCAACTGATGCAGAGAAAGGCAGCGTGGTCTGGCACCGCGGTCCTGATCGTGCAGCCCGCCGAGGAAACTATATCGGGAGCCAGGGCTATGTTGCAGGATGGCCTTTACGAGCGCTTTCCCAAGCCCGAGTACGCCCTGGCATTTCACGTGGATGCTGACGGTGAAGCCGGCAAGATCAATGTGCCGCTTGCCATCACCGGTTCCAGCTCAGACAGCGTAGACATCATCGTCCACGGCGTGGGCACTCACGGCGCCTACCCCCACCAGGGCGTGGATCCGGTGCTGGTAGCGGCGCAGATAGTGGTTTCACTGCAGTCGATTGTCAGCCGGACCATCAGTCCCCTGGAGCCCGGTGTGATTACCGTCGGCGCCATACACGGTGGCACCAAGCACAACATCATCGGTGACAAGGTGGAAATGCAGCTCACCGTGCGCTCGGACAGTTTTGAGACCCGCAAGACCTTGCTGGCGGCGATCAAGCGCGTAGCAGACGGTGTGGCCGCATCCCTGGGCGTACCGGCCGAGCTGATGCCCGAGGTGATTTATTCAAGTACTGAAACCACGCCTCCCACCATCAATGACGAGGCCACCGCCAGGCGGGTGCGGAGTGCCCTGGTTGAGAACCTCGGTGCCGACATGATTGTGGATAATCCGCGTACCGGTATGGGCGCGGAAGATTTCGCTTACTTTGTGGAGCCCTCCCTGGGAGTGAAGGGCGTGTACTTTGATGTAGGCGGGACTCCTGCGGATCAATTGGGCAGCGCCCCGTCCCATCACTCACCATTTTTCAAAATCCAGCCCGAGCCCTCGATCAAGTCGGGAATTGAGGCAATGGTGGTTAGCGCTATGGCCTTGATGCCGCCGGCGGAGTAGGCAATCGGCATAATCTCAAGGTGAGAACGAAAAAGGCCGGCCCCATCACGAGGCCGGCCTTTTTACTTTCATCACGCAATCTTCTCTCGGTGCTCTCGGAGCCGCTAAGCCCTGAGTTGCGCCCGAAGCCTTGCGCCAGTCCCTAGAACTTGTAGTTCAGGTTCAGCGTGGTGATGGTGTCGGTGCTCTTCAGACCGACAGGCACTTCCGAGTTATAACGCACTTCGAAGCCGACTTTCATGGCCATGGAATCGTTGATGCGTACGCTCAGACCGGTGATGTTCTGGGCGAAGGTGTTGTTGCTGCCCGATTCAACCAGGGTGTCGTTGCTGAAGCTGGTGGTGTCGGTGAGGTTGCGGGTGTAGTTCATTGCTGCGCGCAGGATGGCATCGCCTTCCGAGCCGAAGGTCTCCAGCTTGGTCTGGCGATAACCAATACCCAGTTCGCCCTTGAGTGTGGCGACCTCGGTGTCGATGAACTTGCGACCGTAACCGCCGGTGACACTGCTCTGGTAATCGAATCCGCTGAACTTGTCATCTTCGTAACGCAGCGAACCGAAGTAGTAGCTGTGTTCGTCAATGGCGTAGTCGGACTGTCCGGTGAGCTGGAAGCGCTCGGCGCTGGTCACACCCGCATTGGTGCTGCGCAGGAAAGCCAGTCCGGCATTGTGTTCCCACTTATCCTGGGTCTTTTTCACTGCCAGTCGTGCCGAGATGGTGTCGGTGTCGGTGTTGCCCCTGGCAACGACCATGCCCAGGTCGCCTTCGCCTGACCAATCTGCCAGTGCGGGGACGTTCAAGCCGATCATGCCGATGGTGGCGAGCAGCATCGTTGCAAAAGTTTTTCTAATCATAATTCAGTACCTGTGCGGGCATACTCTCGGTAAGGCAAATACCCTGTAAGAGGGCACCAGACCGTTTTCTACCGGTTGTTAATTATTGGTGTGAGTGTCGTTGGGTGATCTTCAGTTTTCTGCGTAAGTGGCAAATGCCGTTCATCGTCCTTGTGATTTTTTCACGCAATACTCGAGTCTTTTCGAATAATTACCGGGCAAGCTTAACCTAAGCTTGATCAGATTTGTGCGATCGCAACAAATGTTTACATTCCGGTGGTGTCGATCGGCATCCTCTCGGGGGGCATGTCAGGGCAAATAATCTCTATATTTTATTTATGTAAAAAGTCTAAAGATTTATGCTAAACATAAAAAAATAGTTGTAAAACATTAAATAATGATTTATGTTACCCCCATGAGTATTGAAGTAAATCTGGATCTTGTGCTGGTGAGGCGAAAAATGACCCTGACGGAATTGTCGGAGCGGGTCGGGGTTTCGGTCACCAATTTGTCATTGCTGAAGACCGGCAAGGTGAAGGGCGTTAGGTTCAGCACCCTGGAGGCGATCTGCCGGGAACTGGATTGCACGCCAGGCGAGATTCTTGAGTACGTTCCGGATTTTGTCTGATTAGGGCGCTTAGGGAGGTTCTATCATGAACACCAATCGCTATTCATTGGCAGCCTGGGCCTCGGTGGCCTCGGTCCTTGTCTTCGTTCCGGAGATCATCTTCACGTTCATCTATGACGCGGGGTTCAGTGCTGGAGCACAGGGCCTGGGACCGGTGGCGGCGCTATTGCTGATTAAGACCGCCCTGTCAGCGTATGCCCTCTATCGTTTGCGTGACTATCTCAACGAGCGTTTTGAATTTCACCAGGTGGACACCCTGGTGATGCTGATGATTATCGGAGGGATCCTGTTCTCCCTGGTAGCCACAGCCGCCAGGGCCTGGTCCGGTGAGATGGCCACTTGGGCCAGTATGGGAATGTTGCTGGGAGTCGGTCTCCCGCTGGGAGCCATTACCATGTTGTTCGGATACCGTATTCGTCGAGTAAACGGACGATTGGGCGGTTTCAAGAACGCTTTTGCCTACATGAATATGGGCGCGCCGTTGTGTTTTCTTACTGTCGTTCTCGCCCCCCTGGGCCTGGTATTGATGGCTGCCTCCCAGGTTCTCCTGGCGTTGATATTCTTCAACAGCGAAGAGGAAGGCCTTGAATTTGTGTAAGAGGCATGGGGGCTGACCCGGGGAATTACGGCGCCAAGAGGCCCACAGCAGGTGCTATCCGGGGTGGCTTTCAGGACATTTACCTGGTCGAGGACTACTAGTTGACGGCTGGACGCAGGACTTCTGGTTGGGCAGACTATGTATTGAGATGAGTCCCTCAATCAGGTGGGCAGGGAAAGTTATTCGGGCGATATCGCCGCGATCCAGGGCAGGAAATAATCATGGTGAAAAATATTTTTGTAGCAGGCTGCCTTAGCCTGGCGTTGGTTCCGGTGGCATTTGGCCAGGGCAAGTCACTGGGCGCGACATTGGGTGTGCAAGTGTTCCCAAAGGAAGGCCAGACGACTGAGCAGCAGTCCAAGGACGAAGGCGAGTGCTACGACTGGGCAGTTCAAAACAGCGGCGTGGACCCCTTTGACCTGCAGAAAAAAGAGACCGAGCAGGCCCAACAGGCCCAGGCGGCCAGTGAGGCTGCGGCGGGATCAACCCGCGGAGCCGGTGCTCGTGGCGCCGTTGGTGGCGCGGTGGCTGGCGCGGTGATTGGGGAAATCGCCAATGATGACGCCGGCAAGGGCGCCTCGTATGGTGCGGCGGCCGGGGCGATTTCAGCCAGGCGCCAGGCGCGCAGGAGTGAACAGCAGGCTCAGCAGCAGATCAAGTCGGATCAACAGCAGGCCCAGCAGTACACCGATGAGCAGCGCAACCAGTTCCGCAATGGATTCTCAGCCTGCCTGGAAGCCAAGGGCTATATCGCCAAGCACTGATACGCGAAAACAACCGGGCCGGATACGGGGCTGTTACCCGCATCCGGCCCATTTTTTTGCCCGGAGTCTTTTAGGTGCTGAGCAAGCCGCGCTTTTTCATTGCTGCGAGCGGCAACATTGCCAGCAGCAACCAGCCCATGGCTCCACCGCCACCGTGGGAGACGACCACGGCCTGCCTGGGGGTGTCCAGGATCATGTCTTCAAGGGGCAGGTAACTGAGTTGGGTGTACTCGGGACCCATGTCGGCCACCAGGTAGCCGGTGTAGGCGTCATACAACTCGATCAGGATGTCATAGTCGCCAGTGGGATAGCCCGATGCCAGGGTGGTCTCGATGACATATTCATCTGAGGCCAGTTCCCCATAGATCGTGAAGTCTTCGGTATAGGCATATTCGTTCCAGGCCCCGCCCTGGTAACTCAGGTACACCACTGCAAAGACATCCGCCATGCTGTAATAAGTATCAGCGTCGAATGTCAGGCTGATGTCGGTGTAATACCCATCCCAGTCCTGGTCGTACGACAGGGATACCCAGGCATCGTAGAACCAGAAGTCGTCATTGATGTTTTGGGAGATTATCGCTGATGGAGCCCCGGATTTTCCGGAGACTCGTCTGCCCTCGGAGGCTGTTTTCCGGGATCCGAGGATCAAGGCCGGATGGCGGGCTTCTTTTCGAATGCTGGCGCCAGCTGCATCGGTCTCCGATTTCAGGTAGCCGGCGGTATTGCTAACGCGCTGCTGATCCGCTTGATCGTCAGTGGTTACCGGCTGGGCGGCCTGCAGCGGTCCTGCAAGGATTACTGTAACCAGCGCCAGTCCAAGACTGCGCTTAAGCTGTGTGCCTGTTCCCATGATCCTGTCCTCCATTTCATCCAATATTCTCTGTTGGGTCCATTAGACCCGTTGTTTGCTGAATAAAAGCTGAATGGGGCAGGCAGCAAAAAAAAGGCCGGAACCCTGTGTGCAGGTTCCGGCCCCGGTTTTGGATTTACAGATTGTCTAGGCGGCGCTCACCTATTTCGAATCCTTAGACAGTGTGGACAACGCATCGGCCAGGGCTGTGCCTTCTTCGGCCAGTCGATAAGTCACACGCAGAGAAGGTTTTTCGATGTCGATGATCCTGGCAAGACTGATAGGCGTACCCACAAGCACCATGTCGCAGTCCACGGCGTTGATGGTGGTTTCCAGGTCCATGACCTGTACATCGCCATAACCCATGGCTGGCAACAGCGGGCCGATATCCGGGTATTTCTTGAATGTCTCGGCAATCTCACCAACCGCCCAGGGTCGTGGATCGACCAACTCTGCGGCGCCGTACATACGTGCGGCAACCACTGCGGCGCCAAACTGCATGCCCCCGTGGGTCAGTGTGGGGCCATCTTCAACAGCCAGTACACGCTTGCCGCGGATGAAATCAGAACTCGGTACGGTTAACGGTGAACGCGCACGAACCACCGTGGCGGTGGGGTTCAGTTTTCTGGCGTTTTCTTCGATTTCCGCGATGCCCTCAGGCTGAGCCGAATCGATCTTGTTGATGATCAGCATATCGGCCCGGGTGAAATTCTCGGTGCCCGGGAAATACTCAAGCTCGTGACCGGCACGATGGGGATCGGTGACCGTGATCCAAAGATCAGGTTTGTAGAAAGGCGTGTCATTGTTACCGCCGTCCCAGATCACCACGTCAGCTTCTTGCTCGGCCTGTTCCAGGATGGCTTTGTAATCCACGCCTGCGTAGACCACGAAACCGTTTTGAATATGCGGCTCGTATTCTTCGCGTTCTTCAATGGTGCACTCGTGGGTATTCAGATCTTCGAAGGTAGCGAAACGCTGTACTGCCTGGGCAGCCAGGTCGCCGTAGGGCATGGGGTGACGAATCACCACAACTCTCTTGCCCTGTTCTTTCAGCAGGTCCATCACGCGACGTGATGTCTGGCTCTTTCCGCAACCAGTGCGGGTGGCGCAGACAGCGACAACTGGACGAATGGAGGGCAGCATGGTGGCATCGATGTCATAGGTGGAGAACTTCGCACCTAGTGACTCGACCAGTTGTTTACGCTCTTCCACGTATCCCAGGCTCACGTCGGAATAGGCGAATACAACCTCGTCGACAGCCTTTTCCTTGATGAGATCGGTCAGGTTTTCTTCCGGGTAGATCTTGATGCCGTCAGGGTAAAGCGAGCCGGCCAGTGCCGCCGGGTAGCGACGATCGTCAATGTGTGGAATCTGGGTCGCTGTAAACGCGACAACTTCGAATTCTTTATTGTCCCGGTAACAGGTATTAAAAACATGGAAATCGCGGCCGGCCGCGCCCATGATCAGTACTTTATGGCTCACGCTATTCGCTCCCCGAGGTATATAAAAATCAGACGCAGGGCCACCCCGAAATCGGTTAAAAAACCCTGTGCGCCCCAATTAGACTGATCCAAGCCTAACCAAGCGGCCCCGTCCCCGGGACCCCGGATTGTGCCTATTTCCCGTCGCAGTTCGAAATAGTGTGGAGGACCCGTGATGCCCTGGCCCGGTTAGCTATGGATTACTAATGCGGAGGCTCCAGCAAGGCGATAAGTATTTCGGTGGTCATATCTGAAGACAGGCCGTGCCAGTTTGGGAGTTCGGGGTTTTCGGCAACGCTCACCTGGAAGCTACTGAATATATCTTCCACTTTGGCTCCTTTTGAACCAGCGTAAAGAATCCAGCCGCCATACTCCTTGTATGTGTTCCAGTTAGGCAATTGGTCGCGATACCACTGTCTTACCTTTTCCACGCTATCGCTGGTAGCAAGACGCATACCCGTGGTCGGGCTGCCTGTGCAAAATGTTGCCCCCGGATATGCAGGAACTTTTGCGGCATCGAGGGTCGCCTGGTTATCGGCAGGGATGTTGTCACCGGCCAAAGCCGCGACACTCCAGAGCATGAAGACGGATGCTGCAATCGTGTGCCAAATTTTCATATGTGTTCTCCCGGCCTGATGGAACTCATTACTTGTCCCACTAATTTCTAGTTCATGAGGCGACTCCCTGCTCTAGGTATTTTCCGACGGTGATGAAAATATTCTTTTGACCAAGACCGATTACAATTTGTTAACGCCTGTTTTCGACGATGTCATGGCGTTTTTTTGCGTGTGTTTCACCAGTTCCTGACTGAAGTTTGGACTCATGCTGAAAATGGAAATAATCTAACTGAACAAATTAAAAAATATTTACTAGACTGAACTGATAGGAACAAGGGAACACGATTGGCGCGACAAGCTTGGTCACGCAGAAAGACCCGACCCATCGGTACATTGTTCGCCGATCGCGGGCCGAAGAAAAAGAATGCCTTCTGGATACCGCTAACAGGGAAAAGGGGTGAGTAATGATCAGGTTCGTTGTGCTATTACTGTGTTCGTTTGGATTGCTGTTTTTGGGTTCGCCGGCGGAGGGGGGCTGGTTAGATGACAAGTTGAAAGATGTGGCCGAAAAGGTTGCCGACAAGGCGATCGATGAGGCCGTTGATGAAGCCAGCGAGGAAGACGAGGAAGCCGAAAGTCAGGGCGAACAAGACGAACAAGATGATCCGGATGCGGTGGATGAGGATTACGAGGGCGACACCTACATGGGTGAGGAAGAATTCAACGTCCAGGATGACGAGTACTTCGATGAACCGGGTGCCTACTCCGGCCAAACCGGCCTGGCTGCAAAGTGCTCACGGTACGATCGCATCAAGATAAAGAGTGAGGACAAGGACAAGAACAAAGAGTTGTCTATTCGAGATAACCTGCATTTCACCGCTGAGCTGAAAGTGGAAGACCTGACCGGTGAGTCTGCTGACGGAACCTCTGTCGTGTATATCGACGGTGCGAGACTGCGCTTTGATATGAACTCCGGTGGGAGCACTCAAATGTCGCTCATCGTGTTGGGTACAAAGATCGGGGACAAGACCTATTCTCTGTATCACACCGAGCACATGTACGCGGAATCTACCCTTGACGAAGACAGCATTGGGATGTGGGCCGTGACCAGTGATGAGGAACCCTGTGAGGGATACCGAAATGCAACAAAGGTGGGTACTGAAACCCTTGCCGGCAGACGTGCTATGAAGTGGTCCTGCACGGACGCCGATCCCACGGGTAGCGCACCGGATGTGCTTATCTGGCGAGATGAGAAATTGAACGTGTTCCTGGCGACCGAAGACGCCTGTCATAGAAGCACTCTTGTGCGCTTTGCCGAGGGTCGCCCGGACTCGAAACTGTTTTCTGTGCCGGAAGGCTACAGGGAATTGAAGATGCCGGCGGGTATGGGCAAACCCTAGGCGGTGCTCAGTATTAGTGGAGAGTGTCGGACTGGTGCGCTTGTCACCTTTCTGATCACTTGCCGGGTTATGTGATTGTTTCATCGGTGCCGGGATAGCGTCCCCGGGGGGTGGCGAAATCGCTGCATAAGGAGTGAGGAACATGAGAAATCTGGTCTGGTCCCTACTGATTCTGGGTGTGATTCTGCTTCCCCTGGACGGCGCGCTGGGCGCTGAACCAATCACCGCTGAGAAACTGGCGGAGTTTTACCCGGCGTCATTTGAAGAGGACGCTCTGTCTCAACCGGGGCTTAGCCATCTCAATATTCCAGGGTGGCAATTATCCAGTACCACCAGGATCTACAAATTCGGTTCGGTGGAGATAACCTACTATTCCACCGACGACCACGTTTTTCAGAAGAAACTCGACAAGATACGCCCGGATCGCTACGCGTCAGAAAGCATGGAGAGGCAGGGCTTCCCAACAATCCTGGTCACAGAAATACGTAACGGCGAGCCGGTGAAAATCCTGGCGGACCTTGGTGGTGAAATTGTCCTCATTATCGACTGCTACACGTGCAAGACACGGGATCAATACTTCGAGACACTGGCCGCGTTCGATTTGCAGGGACTCGCGAAGCTGCTGGAATAAGGTCGTCTATTATCCTCCGGCGCCTTCTTCCCCGGAGAGAGACTGGCCTGGATGCTCTTTTCTGAAAATCGTGACGAT
The DNA here is from genome assembly GCA_937128475.1 of uncultured Chromatiales bacterium. Classification (GTDB taxonomy): domain Bacteria; phylum Pseudomonadota; class Gammaproteobacteria; order Steroidobacterales; family BM003; genus CAKZML01. Next base: position 16,748 of record CAKZML010000305.1, on the reverse strand, counting down.
CAGGAGTAGTGAGACAAACAGGACACCCATGAGGAGATAGCTTTGGGAATAGCTGGCGTGCTCTGAAGCCATGCCAAAGAGTTTTGATCCGATGGAGGCGCCCAGGTTTGCCGTGGACATGTAAATGGCGAACTGGGTAGCTGAGACTCCTTTAGTGCAAATACTCATGGCGATAGCGATTGCGCAAACCATGGTGACCGGACCCATGAGTACCCAGGCAGAAAGCATCCCGCGCACGTAAAAACTGTTGTCCCACATGTGTTGAGTGCCTGCCAGCAAGAAGGCATGAACAGCCACCAGCAGAATAGTCAGCATGAACATGCGTTTCGCGCCAACCCGGTCGATCACCGGACCCAGGGCCAGTGCAGCGAACGCGCCGGTCAGTCCCATCACGGCAACCAGGTTGGACCATTCGCCGGTTGTGAACCCAAACAGGTTCACTGCGGCGATGGGCATGAGGGCGTGACCATAGCCGCTTACCAGGCCGTCGACCAGCATCACTGCCAGGATCACCTGGCTGGGCCGGCTCCACAGCACGCCTTTCAGGCTGCTGAATACTGATCGCAGATCTGGAATGTGAGCGTGAGATTGGCTGGCCTCGCCCTGTGTCCACGGCAGCAGGCTTTCTCCTTCGCGTTCCCTCACAAATAGGAATGCCACGAATACGATACCGGCTATCACCGAGGCGACCAGTCCGGCCATGGCCAGTCCGTAGTTAACCAGCAGCCAGCCTGAGCCTGCCGCTGTGGATGCCCAGCCAATCGCTTTGCCGCAGGCCATGAAGGCGTTGATGCGACCATGCTCGGCTTCAGGCACCAGGTCGATAGCCATGCCATCCACGGCCACATCCTGGGTGGCGGCGAAGCAATTGGTTATCAGGCCCAGCATGGTCAGCAATGGCAGTTGAGACATGGGGTCGTCCACAAGACCGAGGCTGAGCAGGCTGATGGTGAGTCCGAGTTGCGCGCCCAGCACCCAGGGGCGGCGTTGCCCCATGGATGGAAATTTGAAACGGTCCATCAGCGGCCCCGTCGCCAGCTTGAAGGCCCAGGGGAGGATGATCACTGCCAGGTAGGAGGCGATGGCGCCGGCCTCAAGACCCTGGGAAGCAAGCCAGGCGGGTATTGCAATGCTCAACAGGCCGTAAGGAAGTCCCTGGGCGAAATACAGCATGGCGCTGCTTCCGTAACGCAGCCTGGCACTGCCGGATAGATAAAACTCGATTCTCATCGTCTTACTCCCCTCGATATCGCGGCCTTTCGAAATCCTGGCCTGGGTGCGTTATTTTTTTTGGACGGAGTGTGCGTATCACCGTCGATTATTTATTCTTTTAGGCGGGCGCAGTGTCCGTTGCGCAGGGTCAATATGCCAGCAACCTGGGGCAACGTAAAATCCGGTGGCGTCAGGGTCAAGATGCTGCGCTGCAGTGTTAATGGCTGGGCTGTCACGTGATTGGGTATATATTCATCGTTGAATTAACGGGGGGTAATAGCGATGGCGGGAGTTGAAGGCAGGGTGGCGCTGGTCACCGGTGCGGGGCGGGGGATAGGCAAGGCCACGGCAAAATTGCTGGCATCCCGTGGCGCCCGGGTGATGTGCGTGTCGCGCAACCAACAGGAACTCGAAGCCACCGGCCTGGACTATGTGGTGGCGGATCTGGGTACGGTGGAAGGCTGCGAGTTGGCAGTGGCCGAGACCCGTCGGCGCCTGGGGTCGGTGGAAATACTGGTATGCAATCACGGACTGGGTTCGGCACATGAAAAAGTGCTGTGGGAACAAACTCCCGAGGTCTGGGAGCAAAGCATGCGCATCAACCTGGATGGACCGTTCCACCTGTCCCGCCTGGTGATGCCGGAGATGATCACCGCAGGTTACGGGCGGCTGGTCTACACCGCCTCCACAGCAGCCCAGATTGCCGAGAACGCCGGCAGCGCCTACAACGCGTCCAAGGCCGGCTTGCTGGGCTTGATGCGCTCGGTGGCTACCGATGGCGGCGCCCACGGGATTACCGCCAACGCGGTGTTGCCCGGTTGGGTGCGTACCGAGATGGCCGAGCGCTCGGCGACGGCCGAAGCCCGGGAGCGGGGCATCAGCACAGATCAGGTGTGGGCGGAGCGCTCGGCGTTGTACCCGCCGGGAAGGGTGGCGACCCCTGACGAGGTGGCCCAGATGATTGCCTTTTTTGCTTCAGAGGAATCCAGTGGCGTCAGCGGCGAGTCTGTGCGAGTGGCCCTGGGCAGCCACTGGTAGTTAATCCCAACGCTAACGGTGTGAGGCGGCGGTAAAGGCGGGTGACAAAAAAGGGGCGACTCCCGCAGGAGCCGCCCCTTTAGTTATGCACGGTGTCTCGGGTTGGACTAGCTGCCGTCGGAGTCTGCCTGGCAAACCGCTGCGGTGAACACCACGTCGGTGGAACTGTTCAGGGCGGTCTCGGCCGAGTCCTGCAAGATGCTGATGACAAAGCCTACCGCCACCACCTGCATGGCGATCTCGTTGGGAATGCCGAACAGGCTGCAGGCAAGCGGTATCAGCAACAAAGAGCCACCGGCCACGCCTGAGGCGCCGCAGGCGGACAGGGCCGCCACTACTGAAAGCAACAAGGCGGTGGCGAAGTCCACCGTGATCCCCAGGGTGTGAGCCGCGGCCAGGGTCAGGACGGTAATGGTGATTGCCGCACCGCCCATGTTGATGGTGGCCCCCAGGGGGATGGATACCGAATAGGTGTCACGGTCCAGTCCCAGGCGCTCGCACAGGGCCATGTTCACCGGGATGTTGGCAGCAGAGCTGCGGGTGAAGAATGCGGTCACGCCACTTTCACGCAGGGCGGTGAACACGATGGGGTAGGGGTTGCGGCGAATTCGCAGCCACACGATCAGGGGATTGATCACCAGCGCCACGGCCAGCATGCAGCCCAGTAGCACCACCAGGATGCGGGCGTAGCCTTCCAGGGCGGAGAATCCGAATTTGGCCAGGTTGCCGGCCACCAGGCCAAAAATGCCCAGGGGCGCGAGACGAATCACGACTTTTACGATGGCGGTAACGGCGCCGGCCACGTCAGACAGCATTACCCGGCTGGACTCCGAAGCATGGCGCATGGCCAGACCCAGGGCCACACCCCAGGCCAGGATGCCAATGAAGTTGCCGCTGGCAATCGCATTCACCGGGTTATCCACGATTTTGAATAACAGGTTCTGCAACACCTCGATAATGCCCTGGGGTGGCGACATGGCCACATCGGTGCTGCTAAGAATTAACGTGGTGGGGAAGACACTGCTCACGGCCACGGCGAGAAAGGCGGCGCTGAAAGTGGCCACCAGGTACAGGCCGATGATGGGTCGCAAATTGGCGCCGCTGCCGGCCCCGTTGTTGGCCAGGGCTGATGCCACCAGCACCAGCACCAGGACCGGGGCGACGGCTTTCAGTGCCTGCACGAACAATGTGCCAAGCAGCATGGAGGCCGAGGCGCCCTGGGGCCACACCTGGGCCAGGATGACGCCGGCTACGATGCCCACAGCAATTTGCTTGACCAGGCTGCCCCCGGAAACTTTTTGAATCAGTGTGTTGATATTCATCTGGGTCCTGGGATTCTTGAAAGGTGTGCTGATTCTGCCCAAAGCCCTCCAACTTAGCCACCATTGGCGCCGTGGGCCCGGTGTCGCCTGCCTGGTTCCAGGGCCCGGTGGCCCGTCCTGTGCAAGATCGCTTTCCCAGATTCTTGGTGTTTGCCCAGATTCTTGGTGTTTGCATGGAGAAGTAAATATAGTTGTGCTGTCGATGAATTGAATCCGCCACAGGGCATCCCAGAACATGCATTCCACCATATCGGTCCGTAATCTCAGCAAGATCTATGACGGCGGCTTCCAGGCGTTGAAGAACATCAACCTGGAAATCCAGCGCGGGGAAATCTTTGCCTTGCTGGGGCCCAATGGAGCGGGCAAGACCACCCTGATCAGCATTGTCTGTGGCCTGGTCAATCCCGGTGAAGGCCAGGTGCTGGCCGATGGTCACGACATCATCACCGATTTTCGGGCTGCCAGGGCCAAGATAGGCCTGGTACCCCAGGAGCTGACTACCGATTCCTTTGAGACGGTGTGGAACACCATTGGGTTCAGCCGGGGCCTGTTCGGCAAGCCCGCCAACCCGGCGCACCTGGAAGCAGTGTTAAGAGAGCTGTCTTTGTGGGACAAGCGCAATACCCGGATCATGAAACTCTCCGGCGGTATGAAACGCCGGGTAATGATCGCCAAGGCCCTGGCCCATGAACCCCAGATCCTGTTCCTGGATGAACCCACTGCCGGGGTCGACGTGGAACTGCGACGTGACATGTGGGAAATGGTGCGGCGGCTCCGGGCAAGCGGCGTGACCATAATCCTTACCACCCACTACATCGAGGAAGCCGAGGAGATGGCTGACCGGATCGGTGTCATCCACAAGGGCGAGATCGTGGTGGTGGAAGACAAGAGCGCATTGATGAAAAAGCTGGGCAAGAAGCAGCTGACCCTGCAATTACAAAGCCCCATGACGACGATTCCACCGGAGCTTGCCGATTACCCCCTGGAACTCTCCGCCGACGGCAATCAACTGGTTTACACCTTTGACACCCAGGGTGACCGGACCGGTATTGCCGGGCTGCTGCGCCGCTTGAGCGATCACGGCATCGACTTCAAGGACCTGAATACCAGTGAGAGCTCCCTGGAGGAAATATTTGTGAACCTGGTGAGGTCCCGGACATGAACCTCTACGGTATTAGAGCCATTTACCTGTATGAAATGCATCGCGCCTGGCGCACCCTGATGCAAAGCCTGGCCACGCCGGTAATTTCCACCTCCTTATATTTCGTGGTCTTTGGAGCGGCTATTGGGTCGCGCATGGCCCAGGTGGAAGGGGTGAGCTACGGGGCGTTTATCATCCCGGGCCTGGTGATGTTGGCCTTGCTGACGGAAAGCGTGTCCAACGCCTCTTTCGGTATTTATATGCCTCGCTACAACGGCACCATTTACGAGGTGCTCTCGGCGCCGGTCTCATTCGTAGAGATATTGATTGGCTACGTGGGCGCCGCCGCCAGCAAATCCATCGTGCTGGGTTTCGTGATTTTGCTCACGGCCCGACTGTTCGTGGACTATGAGATTCAACATCCAGTCTGGATGGTTGGCTTTCTTGTTTTGACCGCGCTGACCTTCAGCCTGTTTGGTTTCGTGATCGGGATATGGGCGGACACCTGGGAGAAACTGCAGGTGGTGCCTATCCTTGTGGTCACGCCGCTGGCCTTCCTGGGTGGCAGTTTCTACTCCATCAGCATCCTGCCGCCCCTGTGGCAGAAGATCACCCTGTTCAATCCGGTGGTCTACCTGATAAGCGGCTTCCGTTGGAGTTTCTACGGGATCTCGGATGTGAGCCCCATGATCAGCCTGGGTATGACCCTCGTATTCATGCTGATGTGCCTGGCGGCAATCTCCTGGATCTTCCGAACCGGATATCGCCTGAAAAGCTGATTCCGTGGAAGGAGTCTTTCAGATCCCAATACAGGCTGATGTCTTTTTCTAGTCAAGGATTTTCCGGCTGGTCAGGCAAAACATGACCTGGCTCTGTCCAGGCACCTGGATGAGGGGCCGACAAAGCCTGGCTGCAGGCGGCGACCAATCTGGATTCCTCAGTTCGGATCTGGCCTGGTTCTCACTGTATTTTCGATTGACCTAACTTCTGCCACCGGCAAGGCGGCCTCACCGGCGTGCTTGCCGGATCAATGTGCACGGTGCTCGCCGATGCGGGTAACGGCGCAGAGGTACTAATAAGGAGGCAAGTGAATCAGCAGATAAAGCGGGAAATACAGAAAAAATGCCCTGGATACCGGTCAATCTTTCGGTTCTATGGAGCCTGCCGCAGGCACAGGGTTCGCCAAACCACTTGGTTTTGGGGTCGGAATATGGCCCCGAAGACCCTCCGAATTGCGTTTGTTAACAAAAAAACAACAAATAACTAATTGTTTTTTATAATTATTTTAAATTTTGTTCTGTTTTTGTATCAATTTTGGCCCAAATTATTGTGGTTTTATTCGTCTTCAAGTAGCATCGGGACGATCAATGAAGACAGTAATGACGGGTTGATGCCTTTATTTATTGTCCGAATCGATTTTTAGGATCCAAATAAATCCAATGTTTTGGGGGAATTTACATGTTTACACGTAAGCCATTGTCTATTGCTATGGCAGCTGCGTTTGGCGTCGCTTCCGCAGGAAGCATGATGTCCAGCGCTGTGTTCGCACAGGAAGCTGCTGCAACAAATGACGACTCGATGATTGAAGAGATCGTCACAACCGGTTCACGCATCAAGCGTTCAACCAACACCCAGTCGCAGGAAATCATCACGATTACTGCCGAAGACATGCAGATGTCTGGTGACATCAGTGTCGCCGACGCCCTGCGTTCTTCCACCATGAACTCTCTCGGTTCTTTCCGTGAGTCTTCTGGTAGCAGCGCCCAGTCAAACGCAACCTTGAATCTGCGTGGCGTGGGTTCCTCACGTACCCTGATCCTGATCAATGGCCGTCGCGTCGTTGGTTCACCCTCTTTGGGTGGTGGCGGTACCGTCAACCTGAACATGATCCCGTTCTCCGCTGTTGATCGCGTTGAGCTGATCGCTGATGGCGCTTCTGCTGTTTACGGTTCTGACGCTGTTGCCGGTGTTGTTAACGTAATTCTGAAGAAGAACTACGACGGCATGAAAGTTAGTGCTCGTTGGGGCGATCGTAGCCAAGACGATGGCGTTGAGAAGAGCTTCTCCGTGCTGATCGGTGCCACTGGCGACAAGTCCAGCGTCACCATGGGTCTGGAATATGACGCACGTGATCCTATCTTCGATGCTGATCGTGATTACACTGCTGCTCGTTACTCCGATCTGGATGGCGACGGCGAAATCACCGGTTATGCTGAGACGGTTGGTGTGTCGTACTACGGTTACACCTTGATCAACCCGACCTACGATCCCTCACTGCCCTTTGACTCAAACAACGAGGCCACCTGGGCATACTCTCCTGGCGCAAACTGTCAGGATGGCGTGAACGGATATGCCGGCGTGATGAACTTTGAAGCCGTTGCCGGTCCTGAGTCTGGTTACTACTGTGGTTACGCCTATGCACTGGTTTCTGCAAACCGTGCCGGTGTAGAACGTCTGAATGGCTGGGTTAGCGCTGAATACGAACTGACCGACAGCATCGACGTATACGCCGACGCCATCTTCGCGCAGAACGAGTCCTTTGGTCGCTACGCGCCGCCTGCGGCACCTGGCCCCACCATTCCTGGCGATCCCCGTAATAACGTTGGAGCAACCTTTGGTTACTTCCGCTGGACCGATATCGGTACCCGTGACAACGTTGTGAACGACACCTTCACCGATATCAACATCGGCGCCAAGGGCGACATCACTGACGAGATTTCATGGGAAGCGGGTTACACCTACTCAAACTATGTTTCCTCATCGGTTGGTAACTACTACCTGAACTATGCTGGTATTGAATACAATATCAACTACGATATTCAGGACTTTGATACCTTCGTAGCTAACATCAAGCACACCACACTGAACGATGACCGCCAGAGCATGAACAAGATGTTCGGTGGCATGCAGTTCGATATGTTCGAAATGGACGGTGGTACCGCTTCTGCTTACGCTGGCGTTGAGTACTACAAGATGGGTTACACAGCCCTCGTAGACGCACAGTCTGAAGCCGGCCTTGTTGGCGGTTCTGCTGGTAACTCTGCTGCTGGTAACCGTGACGTGACCGCGTTCGCTGCTGAAGCAGTGTTCCCGATCACCGATTGGTTGGAAGTTGACGCTGCCATTCGCTACGATGATTACTCTGACTTTGGTTCTGCCACCTCGCCGCGTGTCGGCGCCACCATGGCAATTCCTGGTTATGAAGCCATCCGCGTGAAGGCATCTTACGGTCAGGGCTTCCGTGCTCCCGATCTGTCATCGCTGTACGGCGCAACCGCATTCTCAGCTGAGACGGCAACCGATTACTGGCTCTGCGAACAGCAGGGTATTGATCCTTGCCCCAGTCGTCAGTTCGACACCTACATTGGTTCGAACCCGAATCTGAACGCTGAGACTTCGGAAACCTGGTCCTTGGGTGTTGATTACACCTTCCTGGACAACTGGACCGCCAGTATCAACTACTTCAGCCTGGACCTGAGTGATGCGATTAACTACGTATCTGCACAGGATCAGCTGAACGTTGATTATGCAAATGGTGGTACCAGTGCTGCAGTGACCCGTGACACCAACGGTGGTGTGCAGGAAATCTCGGCCGGTTACGACAACGGTACGACCGACCTGAACCGCGCCGCAGTTGACTTTATGTTGCGCGGTGGCTTTGACACCGACTACGGTAACTTCGGCGTTGCACTTAACTCAACCATGTACCAGAACTACGACGTTGAGGAAACCTACGGCACCGGCGAGACTTTCGACGCCGTTGGCACGCTGGGCTTCCCCGAGTGGCGTTCGAACCTGTACCTGGATTGGACCATGGGCGATTTCTTCGTCACCTTTAACTATGACTATATTGGTGAGTCGAAGAGCCGTCTGGGATCTGAGAAGTGGAAGGCTTGGGATGTCATGAACGCATCCGTAGGCTACAACTGGGCTGATTACGGTACCTTCACCTTGGGTGCCAACAATCTGACCGATGAAGATCCTCTTCTGGATAATCTCGGACAGCCTGAAGATGAATACCAGTACGACCAGACCGGCCGTGTTGTGTTTATCAGGTACACGAAGGAATTCTAAGCCGCAAGGTATTAGAATGGGGGGCCTGCGCACTAGCGCAGGCCCTTTTTTTTGAGTTGAGGAAATCCGATGAATCCATGGTCATTATTCTGGCGCCAGGGCCATAGCACTACGTTCGGGCCCTATTACAAGCAGGGTTACGAAGGAGCCGTTGCTGATTGGTGGAAGTCTGTGCTGGCTGATTTGCCGCCCGAGGTCTCCGTAATGGAGGTGGGTTGCGGGAACTGTTCCTTGCTGCCCGATATGGTCAAGTCCGGCCTCAAAGGAAAATATATCGGCGTTGACCTGGCGGCAGTTAAGCCAAGCAACGTCGCCAGTGAGGGTCTTGCCGACAGTGGCATCGAATTGGTGCTGCATTCGGAAACTCCGGCGGAGGAGTTGCCAGAACCTGATGAGTCCATTGACTTGTTCGCCTCAGTGTTTGGTATCGAATATTCCAATCTTGATAAGAGTTTTTCACAGGCTTACCGGGTGCTTAAGTCCGGCGGGTCTCTGCGTGCTTTGTTGCACCACAACCAATCTGTTGTGACCGGTATGTCCAAACGGGCCTATGATGAATTCAACGCGGAAGATTTTCGCGCTGTGATTAACGCGTTGACGGCTATCAGCCTGGTGCGTGACAAGGTTGCTTCGCCCAGCGAATTGAAGTCCGACGCGGAGGCGGAGAAGAATCGGCAGATTTTGAACGTGTTTGCCGAGAAATACTTGTCCGACACCAATCCCGCGACTGCTAATGCGACCATGTTCGAGTTGATGACTCAGGCGTTGGGCTTTTTTAAAGTGCTTGGCGCAAGCCAGGCCCAAAGACAGGACTTTATTGGTGGTCTAGCTAATGAGCACCTTGCATCCCATGAGCGTTTCCGCCAGATGATGGCGGTGGCATTTGACTCCGAAGGCATCGATCAGCTTAAATCCAAGCTTCAGGCGCTGGGCTTTGCAGAAGTCCGGGGCAACGAAGTAATGACGGATGAGAACATCCTCGCGTGGGAATTATGTGCAGAAAAATAGCTATCGCAATCCTGCTGGCCGCCAGTACGGGGGCTAATGCAGAAACCCTAATCGAATGCTCCAAGATTGCCGACGCGGCGGAACGCGTGGCTTGTTACGACAACTTGGCCGGGCGGGTTGAAGAGAAAATGGTTGAGCCCCAGGTGGGTACTACCGAGGAGCGAATTGAAGCTCGTCAGCTATCGGTTGCTGAAGAGGTGGTAGGGGATGGCTCCCAGGCACCAGATATTGTGACGCTAAAGATTTCCCGTTTGATTCGCGACAGGTCGCGCCGGGTTACCTACTTGTCTGAAGACGGCAGGCTGTTTGCACGCAGTACCAGTGAGACCAAGAATTTCAAAGTGGGCGATACCGTTCAAATTGAGAAAGGCATGTTGAGCGGAATATTCCTGGTTCGTGACGACGGCATGAAGATCAAGGTCAAGGAAGTCTACGTGGAGCAGTATCGCTGATATTGGTCGCTTGACCCGATCATCTATCATTGTGTGTCGCTGAATGTGGTGTGACAGCCTTAGGTGATTTGACGACGAGTACGCCAAGGCTTCGCTATTCATGGAAATGCCTGTAACGCTGGTGCGGCATCGGTTGCGCTGGTTCCGTTTGAGAGACACCACCGAATGTCCGATTCCAACCCTTCCGTTGACGATGCACTGGCCCAGGCCAGGGCGCTGGAGAAGGCTGGGCAGATGTCCAGGGCGGCCCAGTTGTACCGGGAGGTACTCCGGAGACAGCCCGGGAATAAACTGGCGAAAAAACGCTTAAAGGCTTTGCAAACAGATAAAAGCCCAACGAAGACAGCGACAGCAATGGCGACTCCCGATCAGTCTCAGATCAATGCGATGGTTGGATTGTTCAACCAGGCTCGACTGACCGAAGCGCTGGCAACCGCCCAGGAGCTTTGCCGACAATTTCCCGACTTTCAGCCGGTGCATAATTTTCTTGGGGTGGTTTATGGACGCCTGGGGCAGGACGCCGAGGCGCTGGACAGTTATGACCAGGCCTTGAGGCTTCAACCGGATTCTGCAGAGGTCTTTAACAACCGTGGTAATGCGCTGGGACGACTGGGTCGTCATGAGCAGGCGCTGTCGAGTTTTGAGCGCGCCCTGCAACGTCGGCCCGATTACGCTGAAGCGCACAACGGCCGGGGAAGTTCCCTGCAAGAGCTAGGACGGTCCGAAGACGCGGCAGCCGCCTACCGCCAGGCCCTGGCGTTACGAGCAGATTACGCGGAAGCCCACAATAACCTGGCTAACGCCCTGCAGGAGTTGGGCCGTCCACAGGAGGCCCTTGAAAGCCTGGCTGCGGCCCTGGGACTGAACCCCGCATTTGCACAGGCGCACAACAATCGCGGTCGTGTCTTTCTGTCCCTGGGGCACTATCAAGCTGCGGCACAAAGCTTCAGCGAGGCACTGCGATTGCGACCCGATTACCATGAGGCCCTGGGTGGGTTGGGTAGCGCTTTACACCAGTTGGGTCAGCACCGGCAGGCAATCGAATGTTTCACGCGGGCGAGTCAACTTCAGCCTGATTACGTTCCGGCTCACAACGGGTTGGGCCTGGCATTGTCCGATCAGGGGAATCACCTTGGCGCCCTGGATAGCTTTCAGCGGGCAATACAACTTAATCCCGAATTTGCCGAGGGTCATAGCAACCTGGGCAATGTCCTTGCGGACCTGGGTCGGGTTGAGGAGGCTGAAGATTGTTACCTTAGAGCGCTGGCGATCAATCCTGAGTTTGCCGAGGCCTACAACAACCTCAGCCAGGTCAAGACATTCAGGAACGGCGATCCTCAGCTGGCCCTGATGGCAGATCGAATGGCGATGCCAAACCTTGAAGACAAAGACCGCCTGCACCTGGGTTATGCCCTGGGAAAAGCCCACGATGACCTGGGCTTGGTGGATAAAGCCTTTGGGTATTTTTCCCAGGCGAATCGGCTGCAAAAAAGAGCGATTGGCTATGACATTGGGGAAGACGAGAAACAGTTCGCCCTGATCAAGTCACTGTTCTCGGAGAACCTCCCTGCCCTGACTACCGAAAATATCGAGCCCGGGGTGCGCCAGCCCATATTCATCGTTGGCATGCCGCGCTCAGGTACCAGCCTGGTGGAGCAAATCCTGGCCAGTCACCCGGGAGTTTTTGGGGCGGGAGAGTTGGAGACGCTGGGGCGAGTCATGCCGTCCCTGTTGCGGGAAATGGTGAGCTCTGGTGGAGCGCCTGATGACAGGTCTCTGGGCAGACTAAGAGACATTTATAGGGCTCACCTGGCGGGGCTGAAAACCGACCGGGCATTCATCACCGACAAGATGCCGGGAAACTTCCGATGGATCGGATTCCTGCTTCGCGCCATGCCGGCAGTGAAAATCGTTCATCTGGAGCGTGACCCGGTGGCTACTTGCTGGTCCATGTTCAGGCATCACTTTGGGGCCGGGGGTATCGGCTATAGCTGTGACCTGGAGGACCTGGCCGCGTATTACAAGCTATACCAGGATCTTATGGGATTTTGGCGTGAGCGATTCCCCGGGCAGTTCTACGACCTTGATTACCAGTTGCTGACAGAGAACCAGGAAGTCGAAACTCGAAAGCTGCTGGCATATTGTGGCCTGGAGTGGGACCCCGCATGCCTTGAATTTCACGCCACCAATCGCGCGGTGCAAACCTTGAGCGCCGCACAGGTCCGACAGCCCATGTACCAGGGCAGTTCCCAGGCCTGGCACAAGTACCAGGCCCACTTGCAGCCCTTGGTACGCGGTCTTGGTCTTACCGGCTGAACAGGGCGCGGGCCCTTGTTATGACGGCTGGGTTAGAGGCCTCGGACGGGTTCCTTAAAGCGGGTATTTGCTCCAGGCATGGCCCATAAGATGGTGGCGACCGGGGTCGATGCGATAAGATGCGTTCTTTATTTAACGTGCGGCCCGAGGGCTGAACGGCATTGACGAGTTTTACAGGCGAAAACCCAATGAAAGAGCTAGAAGCCAAGCTGTCCCAGTTTGAAGAGTCGGAAGAACTGTTTCCGGCAATTGGCATCCTTGATCAACTGATAGAGGCCGACCCGGAGAATCTGGATTACCGGTTCCGACTGGGAGTCAGCTGTGCACGAGTTGGCCAGGTTGAACGGGCCGAGACCGTGCTGCGCGAGTGTATTGCGGCGGGCTTGGATACCCCCGTTGCACACCTGAATCTGGGGCATGCGCTGAAGGCCATGGGCAAGAAAGACGAGGCCGTTGAATGCTATCGCCTGGTGGCGGATGGCGAGGACGACTCCCAGGCTGCCATCGGTTATTGGAGCCTGGCGAACCTCAAGGATTACCGCTTCGATGACCTGGTGATTGCCCGTTTAAGGGGGCGCGCACAGTCCGAGGAAATTGAGCCGGCATTTCGCGGCCTGTTGCTGTTTGCCCTGGCGGCGGCATGGGAACAGAAAAAACGCTACGACAACGCCTTCATGGCAATGTCAGAAGCGAACCTGCTGATTGGTGCGCAGCGTCCTTTCAGGGGCGATCTCTACGGGCAGTTCATTTCTTCCATGATGAAGGAATTCACAGCGCCGGTTAAGCTTCCGGCGCTGGATGGACCGACCCCGATCTTTGTCCTGGGTATGCCCCGGTCCGGCACCACCCTGGTAGAGCAGATTCTTGCCAGCCATTCGAACGTCGAGGCAACCGATGAGCTTCCATTCCTCAGTCGCATGGGACTGGAAATGGAAATGCGCGGTGGCTATGCAAAGAGGCTGGCCCGGTTTGACGAGGCGCAACAAAAAGTCGCTGGCAAGCATTACATGGACCGAACCATACCGTATCGCAAGGAGGGTCTTGGGTATTTCATCGACAAGAACCCCGGCAACTTCATGCATATCGGTTTGATTAAAACCCTGTTCCCCAATGCGAAAATTATTAACCTGGTGCGAGACCCGCTGGATAACGCGATTGGCGTTTACAAGATGTATTTCAACAAGGGGCTGGAATACAGCTATTCCCTGGATGGAATCATTTACTACTGGCAGGGTTATTTGACCCTGATGAAGCATTGGGAAGAGATGTACCCGGGTGAGATCATGCACCTGAGTTATGAGGCCCTTGCCCATAACCCGGACAAGAAGATCACCGAGATACTGGAGTACTGCGATCTTCCTTTGGAAGAAGGCTGTTTCCGCTTCTACGAATCCGATCGTCCGGTTCTCACTCCCAGTGCCGGGCAGGTACGCAGCCCGATTTCAACCAAGTCAATTGGCAGCGGTCTGAAGTACGTGGATTACATCAAGCCATCGGTGCTTAAGCTTGCCGAGATCAAGCAGAAGGCCATCGAAATTTTTGGTATCGAAAAGATACTGACCACTGACTAGCTGGGCACTGCCTGTGGCGTGATTAATGGTGCGAACCGGGTTACTTGTCCCGGTCCAGCAGCTTGTCTGCCTTGCTGTGCAGGGTCTTTTTCTCACGCAGGAAATTAAAGCCGTCATCGCCGCTCTCATCGGCATTGCCCGCTTGTGGGGCAGCCTCGGTTCCTGCTTTGACTTTCCCCGTCTTGGCTTGAGCGGGCTTTCCGCCCAGGGTGGCGCTGAAAAAATACAGCAGTACCCCGATGATGATCAGCCCCCACTTCACCACGAAGGACCAGACCAGCATGGCCTTGTCCTCGGAAATGCTCACGTAGTCCAGGTATTCCTGGTGCAGGATGTTCACCAACAGGACGAACACGATAATTGCCAGCAAGCCACGCCAGCGGGGTTTTAGCCAAAGCCACGCCGAGGTGAACAGGGTGAACTTCAGCAACTGGTTGAACATGGCCTAGCCCAGTCCCAGTGCGATGAGGATCACCACCAGTCCTGATGTCTTCATGCTGCTTTTCACCTTCTCTTCCTCGTTCAGCACGATGACTTCCAGATCTTCAGGGGAATAGTCCTCGACCTTGCGACCGGCCAGTGCGATCTGGGCCTTGGCCTGGGTGATTGCGCGCTCACGAATCTTGGAACGGTACTTGTTAACCGCCTTGTCCTTGAGTTGTGTGATCTTGTTCGCCATGGATCGCGCCTGTTTGCAGCTGTGAATCCCAGTTTATCTTGCCCCGGGGGCAACACAAGTCCTGGGAATCAGTTATCCGTCCAGGGGTTAGGCAAGGAATTCCAGGATAGGTTCCAGAGAACCCTCGCCCAGGCCTTGTAACTCCAGTTCGCAAAATTGCTTTGCCACGACCTCGTGCCGGGTCAGGCGACCCAGGGCGGCGGCATCCTCGGGGGGGCAGTTGCGTTCCAGGCAGGCGTATTCGGCAATCACCGGGTCCAGTTCCCTGGAGAACAATTCCATGAGCTCCATCCAGGGTAATCCTATATAGCGCTGTGCCTCCTGCAGGCCCCGTTCCCGTGAGGCGGCATGTTCCCGGGTGTCACCCCCAAGCCGACCCACTACGGCCAGCATATCGGCCTTGGTGCGGGTTTCCAGCCGGGTGAGCACCGCCCACTTGTTGGCCTGGCCCGGGTCGCTTATGGAATCGGCGATGGCCCTATACATGGCCTCACCGTACACCTCACCCTGGTAGGCCGCTTCCACCTGTTTTCGATAATCGTCAGTCATCCGGGTGATCCTGTTGCGGCGTCGGGGGCAATAATCTTCCTCCAGCATGCCAAAAACCATGGCCGGGAGGTAGCCCCGTCCACTGTGCATCGAGCCGGGTTCATTGCTACAGTATCCTGAACTGGCGCCGCCGCCAGTGAATAAAAAGAAGATTTTGGAGGGGAGTGATATGAGCGATCAATCAACTAACAGCGTACCCACCTCGTTTTGGGTGATTAGTGGTTTAGCCCTGGTCTGGAACCTGATGGGCATGATGGCCTATGTCATGCAGGTGACCATGGATGAGGCAACCCTGGGCGCCATGCCTGCGGTGGAACGTGCCGTGTATGAGTCCATGCCCAGTTGGGGTGTCTCGGCATTCGCTATCGCCGTCACAGCCGGCGTGCTTGCCTGCATAGTGTTGTTGCTGCGCAAGGCCTGGGCGGTTCCGCTGTTTGTTCTTTCCCTGCTAGCCGTGATCGTGCAGAACATCGCCGCCTTGTTTGTTGCCGATGCACTGCAGGTCATGGGACCGACCAGCGCCATCATGCCGCTACTGGTACTGGGCATTGGAATCTACCTGATCATCTATAGCCGGTCGGCACGGGACAAGGGCTGGATCAGCTAGGTTCAGCGGGGTCTTGGTCCTGGCTGGTCATTTATTAGAATATTTCTAATGATGTCAGTTCCTTAGCGATATCTTGGGCACTTCCCAAGGGGTGTCTGTATCCCGGTATACGACGTTGCTCGATGGGTCTCTGAGCCGGCTCAGTTCATGATGCACTGCCCGCAACTAATTGAAAAATCGACAATCTTCTATGAATCGTCCATGATTCGGTGCTAACGATAAATAGAGCGAACAGGACGTTATGGGATTTATCTCGGAACTGAAGCGCCGCAACGTCTTTAGAGTCGGCATCACCTACGTTATTACCGCCTGGCTGGTTTTACAGGTGGCGGACGTTGTGCTGGGCAATATCGCTGCGCCTGAATGGGTGTTTAAAGCCATACTTATGGTCACTGGGCTGGCTGCGCCGGTTGTGCTGCTATTCGCCTGGGCCTTCGAGATGACCCCCGAGGGATTGAAGCGAGAAAAGGATGTAGACCGATCTGCGTCTGTCACCCACGTCACCGGTCGAAAACTGGATCGAACAATCATCATTGTCCTGGTGCTGGCTGTGGCGTACTTCGCGGTGGACAAGTTTTATCTTGGCGAGCGTAGCCCGGGGCAGGCAACTGTCACAAGCCGCAGCGCGTCGACTGTCAGTGATAGCTCGGTGTCAGCACTTCCCGGAATCACCTCCATTGCCGTGCTGCCATTCGTCAACATGAGTTCCGACAAGGAACAGGATTATTTCAGCGACGGCATCTCCGAAGAACTGCTGAACCTGCTGGCCAAGATTCCGG
>CAKZML010000304.1 GCA_937128475.1 uncultured Chromatiales bacterium | reverse complement strand
CCCTCGCTTTGAATGGCGGCGCGGAAGGGTTGCACCATCGCCTGGCGGTGCTCGAAAACAAGTTCGATTTCTGGCCAGTCCTGTTCCAGGGTTTCCTTGTACAGTACGTGAGCATGCTGTGCGTTAGCGCCTACCGCGGGCTTGATGACCATCTTGTCGCTGCCGTACTCATCGAACAGCGCCAGGATGTCAGCCTGCCTTGGCTTGTCCAGCCAGCGGGTAGGCACCACGCTTACATCGCGCTCCTCCAGCCATTTCAGGTAGGACTTGTGCAGGTTCCAGCGCACCAGTTCAGGTGGATTGAGAAGGGGAGTGCCGGAAGCCTCGATTTCATCCAGCAAGGCCAGGAAGCGGGGGGCGTCCGTGGGGTAGTCCCAGGGCGAGCGAATCACCACAATCCCGTAGCGCGTCCAATCAGTGCCCCGTGCGCGCCAGGATATTTTCTCCACATCCCATCCCAGTTCCTTGAGTGCAGGAATTGCCAGATCGTCGTCGCACACGAATCCTTCCATGCTGTCCATGGTGATGAAGGCGCAACGTTGGGTCATCTGTTCTACTCGCTTGTCAGTGTGAGGGGGTTTTTCGGGTCAGTCCCAGCTTAGCCGGAACGGGTCGGGATCGGATTCAAGAATGCGTAGCATAATGATCTGTTCGCGCTTTTCTATGCAATGCAGGAAATCTATGGCGCTGCCCATGGCCTTGAATGCACCGAAACCGTCCTCAAGGAAATCATGCAGTGAGCCAAAGCCGGCCATGTGTGCGGGACCATGGGCCATGCGAATCAGGCCGTAAATAAGCGGGTAGTGAACCAGTTTGTCCAGGTCACGTCCTGCTTCCAGCAACAGCTGTATCTGCCAGCCGCGGTCTTTTTCCCGCTCGCTGCGTCGGTAGGCGTCCGCATAGCTCTTGTCATCGACCTGGGTGTCGGGGGCGATGAGCTTGACCATTTGCTGATCTAAATCCTGGCTCAGAACCTCCAGTTGCGCTGCCATCCTCAGAGTGTGCAGGGCGGGTTGGGGAAGCATTCGCTGCATGATGGGGTAGGCGCGTTGCAGCTGCATGTCCCTGGGAGTGAAGTCTCCCTCGCCGTAGAGCTGGGTGAGAAAAAATTCGACACCTTTCCGGTACCGTTCGCGGTCTTTCAAGTCCTTGTAGGTCAGGTCCAGCCTGCGAGTCTGCCAGCGTTGCAGTTCCGCCAGCTTGACCGATTCGGAAGAACCTGCCGGAAAGACTTCCCGCAATCGACGGTTACGTTCGAATAACTGGTACAGGGACGCGTTGCGTATATCGAAGCTGCTCATGAACTCTTTCGGTCGCTATGTTCCGCCCAGAAGTTAGCACTCCAGCGGGTGGTCTGCCTATATCGGATTATCGAATGCAGCGATTTTTGGCTACCAGCCGAGAGCCGACCCGGGGGCTTGTCAGCCCGGAATCCCCTGTTTACCCTGTGGGTCTGCTTGTTTCAGTATCAGGACAAATTTGGGGAAGAATTTATGGATGATCTCGAAAAGCGCTTTCAAGACGCGGCCGCTGGCAGCAAGAAACTCGGCGAGAGGCCTGATGATGACACCTTGCTGAAGATTTATGCGCTATATAAGCAAGGCAGCGAGGGCGACGTCTCTGGGGAACGCCCGGGGTTTTTTGACTTCGTCGGTGCCGCCAAATATGACGCATGGGATGCTATTCGTGGCAAAGACAAGGCCACTGCCATGCAGGAATACATCGACCTGATAGAGCGTCTGAAGGGCTAGGCTTCTCCGCCGGGCTTGTCGGTTGCCCTGGGCTTGGTCTTGCGGGCAGCGGCGGGTTTGGCCACCGGCTTCGACTTTGCCTCGGCTTCCAGCTTACTGAGCCGCGCTTTGAGTTCGTCGATTGTGCGCTCCATTTCGGCTAATCGGGATTCGCCGGGCGCGCCCAGTTTTTCCAGGGCCTTGCTGACCCGGTCCTGAAAAATATGTTCCAGGTTTTCCCAGTTTTCACCAGCCTGCTTGCGTACCGCCTCGCTAACCGAGGCAGCAGCATTCTTGAGTTCCTGGACTTCCGGTTGCATCTTCGGGGGGTGTATTGATCCGCCGCGGTGCAGTCGCGTTCCCTCGGCGATCAGGGACTCAAATAGCTTGGGGCCTTCTTTTTGGGCCTTTCCCAGGGCGCCCAGGCCGGCCAGCCAGATATGTGAGACCGAGTCCGGCATTGTGAATCCGGTTCCCGCAGTCGCTGCTGCCTCTGGACTGGCTTTGTTTTTCAAACTGGACAAGGTCCCTTTCTTTTTGACAGCCATAATGAGTTCCTTTCTCAAGCCCCGGTGCGGGAACGCTGGTGCAGAGCTTTGTTCATGTGTGATAGTTTGACGCTTCGTCTATATGGGGCAATGATCAATCACCCGGTTGACTGATGGCAACTTGGGATTAGTCCATTGACCTCAATTGGTTTGAATATTACAGGAGCAGCAGATGTCGAGCCATGACTGGAACGAGTTTCCCTACCCTGATTCAGCATTTGCCTACCCGGGTGATACGCTTCGCCGCGGATGGGCTCGGCTTCACCAGGGTGACTGTGAGCCTTTTCCTGATAATACCCGTGTAAAAGCGTTGCTGAAGGCCAGTCCTGATCTGGCCGGTTCCCTGCCCAAGAAACTGGCGGGGGACACCAAGGCAATAGCTGAAGCGCTCCAGTCGGCATGGCGCCAGTATCATAGTGGTCATTTCCAGAAAGCCTACAAGGAAGGCCTGAAGTTGGGTCCCCTGGGTGCAGTGGTTGCGGCCAAGGCTGCGGGCATTTACGCCACTTACCTGGAAGATGATGAGGATTTTTCGACGACATTGTTCATGGATGCCGCCGAGCGCGCCGAAGAGGCTGCGGAATTAATGCCTGGTGAAGCGAATACCCATTACCAGCGGGCCTATAACCTGGGTCGCTACAGCCAGGCGATTTCCATCGCCAAGGCCCTGAGCCAGGGTCTCGCGGGCAAGGTGAAGGAGAGTCTGGAAACCGTGCTTGAATTGGCGCCGGATCATTCAGAGGCCAATACCGCCCTGGGTATGTTTCATTGCGAGGTGATTTCCAGTGT
Organism: uncultured Chromatiales bacterium; assembly: GCA_937128475.1. Classification (GTDB taxonomy): domain Bacteria; phylum Pseudomonadota; class Gammaproteobacteria; order Steroidobacterales; family BM003; genus CAKZML01. The sequence goes on along the minus strand of CAKZML010000304.1, from coordinate 47,118 downwards.
GGGCAGTGTGGTGGGTGGACTCACCTACGGCGCCAAGCGCGATGCGGCGATTCGGTATTTCGAAAAATCCCTGGCGCTACATCCTGAATCGTCCATTGCCCATATGGAATACGGCAACGGGCTGCTCTTGTTGTATGGCGACAAGCGCGAAGACGAGGTTGTTGAGTTGTACGAGAAGGCCTCGGAGTTTGAGCCCTCGGACGCCATGGAAAAACTCGATCTGGAGCAGGCTCGCGCCGAACTGGAGTAATCCCCGGTCTAGCTGGATTTGTTTTTCCCGGGCTTGCGCTTGGCAGGTGCCTTGGCTTTCGCGTCCTTGTTTTTTTCCCAGGGACCGATCAGGGCCAGCATCATCAATTTTTCAAATTCCTTGTTGAATCCTCTGGTCAGTTCCCAGGGATCGTCCACCAGTTCACTGTCGGCGATGATGCCGAAATGCACCCGGCCGTTGTAGCTGAGAATGCTTACCCCGACACCGACCTTGCCCGTCTGGGGGACCCAGAACATCTGATCCACCAGTTCGTGACCGGCAAGGTACAGGGGTTCTCGTGGCCCCGGGACGTTGCTCATTACCGTGGAAGCCTTGCTGCTTAGCATGTCCAGGGCAGCGCTTTGTACCGCCGAGGGCGCAAGGCCCAGGGCCGCCAGAAGACCCAGGGAAACCAGAGGCTGGTAGGAGCCTTTTAACTCTTTCATGTTTTGATGTACGGCGTAGATTCTGTCGATAGGATTGGTGATGCCCACCGGCAGTTCCAGGAAAACCAGCCCGAAATGGTTGCCCAGTTTTAGTTCCTGATCCGGCGGTCGCATGTTCACCGGTACCGAGGCTCGAATACCCAGCCCGTCAATATTGTGACCTTGCCCACGCAGGTAGTTCCCCAGGGTGCCGGCCGCGCAGGAAAGCAGCACGTCATTGACGGTGCATCCCAGGGCCTTGCCCAGGGCCTTGACCTCGGTCAGTGGCAGGGGATCTGCCCAGGCCACCTGTTTGCGTCCGCCCAGGGGCTTTTTCAGGCAGGTGATCGGGTCATCGCTCATCAACGTGACCTTGGCCAGTTCGCTGGCCATTCCCAGTCCGTGCATGGCCCAGTCGCTAGCCTGTCCGGGATCCATGGCCAGTTCCAGTCCACCAGTCCACAGTTTCTGGGTCGCGCGCAAGGAGCCCCGAGCCAGGTCTCTTGCCGGCTCGTAAAGGCGGGCCAGGGGGGTGTTCGGTTTTTGCCTGGATTTGCGCGAACGACCCTTGTTCGGCAGGTCACCCTGGACCACCGCCAGTTTGTCGGTCATCGAGAGAATTACGCGGATCATTGCGATGCCGTCGGCATAGGCATGGTGAATCCGGTTAATCAGCGCGGTTTTGCCGCCGGCTCTTTGAACCAGGTGGTATTCCCACAGGGGTTTGTTGGTTGGCAGGGGCGTGCTGGACAGGTCGCTTACCAGGGCGGCCAATTCTCGTTCTCCGCCGGGCTCGGGTAGCGACAGCTCATGAATGTGTCTGTCCAGGTCAAAAAATGGGTCTTCTTCCCACCATGCGCCCAGGACGTCGGTGCGTGGAATTGTTCTGAAGCGAGGGAACCTGAGGAAACGCTCCGCCAGCAGTTCGCGCAATACCTGTCTGGTAAGGGTCGTGTCAAATGTCATGATGCCCGTGATCATCATCAGATTCTCAGGGGTATCCATGCGCAGCCACGCGGTATCGATGCTGGACATACGTTGTCGGACAGGCGGCATTCACGACTCCAAACTAGGGACCTGGCAGGACAGTATAAGAGCTTGTGGGGGTGAGAGAGTAGCCGGTGGAAGGCAGATTGTTAAATTCTTGATCATCTACAATGAGATCAACATGCTAATCTTAGTCTCTAACTTACACGGAATTTCGGGATACAGAAGCCCGGAAACAAAGGGAGCGGCTTGATGAATTATTTTGTGACCGGTGCGACTGGGTTTATCGGCAAGTACCTGGTGGCCAACTTGCTAAAACGCAAGGACACCACGGTTTATGCCCTGGTGCGGAAGGAGTCCGCTGCAAAGTTTAAGGAGACCAAAGAATTTTGGGGCCCCGAGTCCAAGCGGGTAATCGCCGTCCGAGGCGATCTCGGCAAGGCCAAACTGGGTGTGTCTGCCGCCAATCTCAAGAACCTGACAGGCGAAGTGACCCACATGTTCCACCTGGCGGCTATCTATGACCTGGCGGCAAGCGCGGAGTCACAAGATTTAGCCAATATCCTGGGCACTGATCATGCCCTGGATTTTGCCGAGCATGTTGGCGTGCGTTGCTTCCATCACTGCAGTTCCATCGCCGCAGCCGGCTTGTATCGTGGCACGTTCCGCGAGGACATGTTCGAGGAAGCCGAGGGCCTCAGCCACGCTTATTTCCGGACCAAACACGAGTCCGAGGGGCTGGTGCGGTCGCGTAGCGGCCTGACCTGGAGGATTTATCGTCCGGGCATGGTTGTCGGTCATTCCGAGACCGGCCAGATCGACAAGGTCGATGGCCCTTACTATTTCTTCAAGCTGATCCAGAAGATGCGTAACAACCTGCCACGCTGGATGCCTACTATCGGGGTGGAAGGCGGGCGTCTGAACATGGTGCCGGTGGATTACGTGGCCAATGCCATGGATCACATCGCGCACAAACGCGGTCTGGACGGTAAATGTTTCCACCTGGTGGATCCGGAGCCCATGCGCGCCGGCGAGGTACTGAATGTATTCGCCAAGGCCGGTCATGCGCCGGAAATGTCCATGCGAATCGATCTTCGGGTGTTCTCCTTCATCCCTCCGGCATTGCGCCAGGGCCTGATGATGGTGGCGCCGGTGCGTCGCATCACCCACCAGATATTGAAAGACCTGCACATCCCTGCTGATGTGCTGAAATTCCTCAGTTATCCCACTCGATTCGATAATCGGAATACCGAGATCGCATTGCGGGGTACGGGCATCGAAGTGCCTGCTTTGCGCGATTATGCATGGCGTCTTTGGGATTATTGGGAGCGTCACCTGGATCCCGACTTGTTTGTTGATCGCTCATTGAGAGGCGCGGTGGAGGGCAAGACTGTCCTGGTAACCGGTGCATCCTCGGGTATTGGTCATGCTGCTGCCCTGAAGCTGGGCGATGCGGGCGCCAAGGTGATCATCGTCGCTCGCGGCATCGAGAAGCTCGAAGAGACCCGGGTCGAAATCGAGGCGGCCGGTGGCAAGGTGCACCTTTACCAGTGTGACCTTGCGGATATGGCGGATTGCGATCGACTGGTGGCCGCGGTGTTGAAGGACCATGGCCATGTGGATGTCCTGGTGAATAATGCCGGCCGCTCAATCAGGCGATCCATCGCCTTGTCGTTCGATCGATTCCACGACTTTGAGCGCACCATGCAGCTGAATTACTTTGGCTCCCTGCGCCTGATCATGGGCTTCCTGCCCATGATGCGTAAGAACCATTCGGGACACGTGATCAATATCTCATCAATTGGTGTGCTGAGTAATGCGCCGAGATTCTCGGCCTACGTGGCATCGAAATCCGCGCTGGATGCATTCTCGCGTTGCGCTTCCTCAGAGTTTTGTGACGAGGGAATTGCCTTTACCACCATCAATATGCCACTGGTGCGCACGCCGATGATTGCACCGACCAAGATGTATGAGCAGGTGCCAACTATTTCACCGGCAGAGGCGGCGGACATGATTGGGGACGCGGTTATTCGCAGGCCTCATCGGATTGCCACCAGGCTGGGTATTTTCTCCCAGGTTCTGCATTCCCTGTTCCCGAAGGTTGGCGAGACAGTGATGAATACGGCTTACCGGATGTTCCCGGACTCGGCTGCGGCTACCGGCGACAAGTTGCCCGAAGCCAAGCCATCCAACGAGATGATTGCCTTCGCATCACTGATGCGCGGTATTCACTGGTAGCGTTGATTGAAGAGGCAGCCCGTCATCGACGACGGGCTGCCGAACACTTCCTAGCCTAGTGAGGCTAGCCATTCGTCGTCCGATGCCTCGGTGATTTCCTCGAACAGGAATGTACTGAGATAGCGCTCGCCCGTGTCGGGCAGCATGGCCAGGATAGCCGAACCGGCTTCTGCCCTGGCCGCCACTTTCAAGGCTGCCGCCAGGGTTGCACCCGATGACAGTCCACTCAGGATGCCTTCTTTTTGCGCCAGTTCCAGGGACGTGTCCCGGGCCTCGTCGTCGGTCACCAGGACGATTTCATCGAATACATCCTTGTTCAGGACCTTGGGAATGAAGTCCGGGGTCCAGCCCTGGATCTTGTGGGGGGCCCATTCCTTGCCCGACAGCATTGCAGCGCCTTCGGGTTCGGTAACTACGATTTTCACTTCGGGCCTTGCCAGTCGCAGCATTTCGCCCACACCGGTCATTGTTCCGCCGGTGCCCCAGCCGGTGACCCAGTAATCCAGGCGCTTGCCGGCGAAGTCCCTGAGGATTTCAGGACCAGTGGTGTTGCGATGGAAGCCCGGATTGGCAGGGTTCTCAAACTGGCTGGCCAGGAACCAGCCGTGCTTGGCCGCCAGTTCCTCGGCCTTCTTGACCATACCGGTGCCACGCAAGGTGGCCGGAGTCAGTATCACCCTGGCGCCCATGGCTTTCATGATTCGCCGACGTTCGATGGAGAAGCTCTCCGCCATTACTGATACGAAGGTATAGCCCTTGGCGGCACAGACCATGGCCAATGCAATGCCCGTGTTGCCGGAAGTGGCTTCAATGATGGTGTCGCCGGGCTTGATCTGCCCTTGGTCCTCGGCAGTCTGGACGATGGCGTAAGCGAGCCTGTCCTTGACCGAGGCCATGGGGTTAAAGGATTCAACCTTTACGAACACGTCCACGTGAGAAGGGCCCATGTTGTTGAGTCTGACGACCGGCGTGTTGCCTATAGTCTCTAAAATATTGGCGTAAATCATGATCAGGATCTCCTCAGTAGGTCCTGCCAGCGACCTTCTAATTCGTGTGTGATGTCCCTATGTGTCTCTACCAATTCACTCAACCAATGTCAGCCAGAAATTCCTCGCAAATGGCGGGAGTCGCCTGTTGCTGTGGGATTTTCTCGCATATACCGGTAAGTGCGGCGCGAATGTTTCGCAGGCTGGCGAGACGCGAATTATTATCATTCCACTGACTAAATGTAGCATCTAGCATCTTCAGGCGCTTTACATTTCTGTTGTACAGCGCGCCCTCTGTCTGTCCCAGTTCATTGATGAGGCTCACGGTGGTTTGTTCAATTTCTTCTGTTTGATCAGGGGTCATATCCACCAGTCCCAGGACCAGGTTTACGCCCCATTCGAAGCGGGTGGCGGCGCCTGCAGCGTCGTCGTGGCCTTTGCGTAGCCAGTCCAGTGCCTGGTCTGTCTTGCCTGCCTTCTGTGCCGCGATTGAGATTTTTTTCATGTAATAAATTGTTGATGATGACTTGCCCAGTTCCGCGCTCAGCAGGGAAATGCTCTGGTCATACAGGCCGGCCTCGGTCAGGGTGTTGGCGGCTGAATTGATGGCCGACTGGCGTTCGTACCCGGTGGTGTTGGCATCCACCCATTTAGCAGCGTCCGAAGTGTGTTTCAAAAGTTCGGCCGACAGCTGGGCATCCGGGTTATCCATTCTTGCGATTCGCACAAGCGCCCGGGAGATGTAAATACGCTCCGATCCGGAAATGCTGCTGTTTTTTTCCAGGGCCCCCAGGGTTTGCCGCCAGCTATCTTCCAGCTCCTGGCGTTGGTCGGAGCCCGGCGTGGTGAGTCCGGCGATGGTCTCACCCGGCAGGTTGATGATCAGGTCCAGGTTGGCCATGCGTGTACCCGGATCGGAAACGATGGCGATCAGTCGCTCGACGGCCTGGTTTTTCTCGTTGCCGGACATCTTTCCCGAGGTGAGCATCGCTTTTAATTGCTCCACGTACAGGCGAGAGCGCTCCACCTTCATGTTGTCTGGACAGGCCTGGCCCATGGCAGAGAATGCCTGTGCCGGGTCAAGGTCCAGCAAGGCCCGCTGGTTATCTTGTTCCCAGCTGTAGTACGCAAGCAGCCGGCACTCGTCTTCGCCCAGGGCGGTCTTGGTATCAGACAGCAAGCGGTTGAGCAGCTCGGGAACGGGCGTCATGACGGCCAGGGCGGTATCCAGTGCCTGGTTGTATTGATCAACATCAATGGTGCCTGGCAGGCGCGTGATCTGGCTTCCGTCAGGGGCAAAGATAATCATGGTGGGATAGCCGAACACGCCAAACTTGTCCCCGAGCTGCTGACCCTGGTCGGTATCGCCATCAAGCCAGACAGGGAGGAACAGGCGGGTGCGGTCAATGAAGCTGCGCTGGTTAAAAATCGTGCCCTTTACCTGGGCACAGTCCGGGCACCATTCGGCACTCCAGAACATGAACAGGGGCCGGTTTTCTTCCCGGGCCATCTCGAAGGCCTTGCCTACATCTCCGTAATACCAGTCGATGCCCGCAATGGAGTTATCGGGGGCGGCTTGTGTCGGGGACCCGCTATTCTCAACCGGAGAGCGATCCTGGCACCCGGCCAGCGCCAATATGGCAGCGATAATCAAGGTGACGGAGATGCGTGGTTTCATGAGTATTACCTGTTACATTATTCATCGTTCGGGACGCGCCCGGAGGTGGTTGGCTATCTAGTGTAGCTGCAATAAACCGTGTGAACAGTAGCGATCGCATCCGATCAGGCTATTTGATCGTGGCAAGACAAAAAAGATAAGGAGTCAGTATGTCATCCAGCAGGCATCGTTTTACCTCACCCGGCGCATCCCCGGGATTGTCCCACCTGCACGCTGAACATGATCAGGACGCGGTGCTGCACTTGTTTGATTACAGCCCTGACGAGTTGGACGAGGTCGTCAATCCCGATGAGCAGCGCTGGAGTGCGCCCATTGCCGACGGCGATACCCGCTGGTTGCACGTTCAGGGCAAGCCTGGCCCGGCCTTCTTGCACAAGCTGGCGGAAAAATTCGGCCTGCACGTCCTGGCCCTGGAAGACGTAATCAACGTCGGGCAACGACCCAAATTCGAGATTTTTGGTGACTGGTATTTCATCGTGATGCAGAGACCGTTGCTGGACGAGTCGGGATTCAGGATGGAGCAGGTCAGTATCTTCCTCGGCGATAATTGCATCATCAGCCTCCATGAGGGTGACGAGGATTTGATGGAACCGATCCGTCATCGACTGCGCCATGGAGGTACCGGTCGTATTCGAAAGCTGGGCCCGGATTATATGTGCTATGCCTTGCTGGACCTGGTTGTGGACCTGGGTTTCCCGATGCTCAATGACACCAGTGATCGCTTGATTGAGCTCGAGGAGCAAGTACTGGGTAATCCCGAGCCAGAGCTGGTGGAGGCTGTACACCAGGTCAAGCGGGACTTGATTGGTGCGCGTCGGGCTTTGATGCCCCAGCGCGAAGTGATCAATATGCTGATCCGGGAAGATAATCCATTAATGGAAGAGCGAACCCGCCTGTTCCTCAGGGATTGCTACGATCACATGGTGCATATCCTGGAGCTGCTGGACAGCTATCGGGACATGGCCTCGGGCCTGCACGATCTTTACCTGTCTACCCTCAGTCAGAAGATGAACGAGGTAATGAGTGTGTTGACGATCATCGCCACGATCTTTATTCCCTTGTCATTCGTCGTTGGCCTGTACGGGATGAATTTCAACACCGAACTGAGCCCCTGGAATATGCCGGAACTGAATACCCGTTATGGCTATCCGGTGCTTTGGATGGTGTTGATAGGCATTTCAGGCGGTATGTTGTACGTATTCAAGCGCCGCAAGTGGTTCTAGCCAGAGCCTCGTCCGCCGGGAATACCCATTGCGCGCCCCACCTCGGGTGGGACGGGCAGGGCTGCGTGGTCTGACATCAGTTCGGCCAGGTTGGCCTGGATGTCCGGGTGCATGGGCGCGACCTTGCGTGCCGACATGTCCATGTGCAGGCTCATCAATTCATTCCCGGCGGCTGCCCAGCCTTCGCCCAGGTGGTTCATCCGGTGAAAATAGTGGATACGTTTCTCATCGTAATCGATCAACTGGGTGCTGATGCGGAACGCATCGCCCACCTGTAATTCCCTGGCGTAGCTGACATGTATTTCAGCAGCGAATGTAGAACTGTCATGGGTGGCCCTGAACCTTTCAGTCAGGCCCAGGTAATCCAGGAATACGTCGGTAGCATAGTCGAATGCCAGCACGTAATAGGCCAGGTTCATGTGGCCGTTGTAGTCGATCCATTTCGGCAGAACCACGCCGGAGTAGACATCCAGCATTGCTGTCGGGCGGGTTAGATCAGAATTCATAACAGTGCGTCCGGCTCCGGGTCATTCGCTATACGCTTCGAGCAACCGGGACCAGTCGGCCTCGCTGACATTGATCCCCGGATTTGCGCCACTGATCTTGTCCAGGGAGCGCCGCAGGCGCTGCAGGTTTGCCTGCTTCCATTGTCCGTCCTGACGAATCGTTCCACGGTCAAAATCCAGCAGGAACAATTCCCCTGATGAATTCACCATGATGTTGTGGGCATTGAGATCGGCGTGGCAGACACCCGCATCGTGAAAGCGTCGGATCAGCTTGCCGGTGTTCGCCCAGATTTCGTTGCCGAGCTCAGCCGAGTCGAGAAGGCTGGACAGGGGCCTGGCCTCGGGAATTCGCGCGGTGATCAGGTCTGCGCGATAGATCGCGCCAGATCGCACATAGCGTGCCGCCACCGGGCGGGGTACCGGAAGCCCCATGTCGTAGAGCATGGCCAGCAAGCGAAATTCCCTGAAAGAGCGTGTGGGGTTTTCACCCAGGAACAAAAACTGGTCGCTGAGTACCCGCCCGGGTAGGCCGCCTCGCCGATAATGCCGCAAGGCCCAGGAAAACTGGTCACCGCCGATGAACACCACCGTGCCCCGGCCACCGGTGGCTAATTCCGGTGGGTTGGGTTGGCTCTGCCAGTAGTCCATCTCGAACTGTTCGGGCTGCATCTGGTCCAGCCTCGAGCCATCGTATAGCATGGCCCCCTGAGCCAAAGCCTGGTAAGTCACGTTCACGCTATGAACCTCGCGCTATCCAATCCCCCGAAGGAACTCTGTCTGTTGCGCCTTTCAGCCATCGGTGACACCTGTCACGTGGTCCCGGTGGTCAGGACGTTGCAGAAGGTATGGCCTGGTACGCGCATTGTCTGGGTAATCGGCAAGTTAGAGGCCTCCCTGATGGCCGGTATGGAAGGCGTGGAGTTTATCATTTTCGATAAATCCCGGGGCCGGGATGCGTATCGAGACCTGCGTAGCCAGCTGGCAGGCCGAAAGTTCGAGGTCTTGCTGTGCATGCATGCCTCACTGCGCGCCAACCTGGCAGCAAGAATGATTGATGCCGATGTGCGACTGGGGTTTGACCGGGCCCGGGCCAAGGACTTCCAGTGGTTGTTTACCTCTCACCGGATTCCGGCGACTCCAAGGCAGCATGTGCTGGATGGTTTGTTTGAATTCATCCGTGCCCTGGGGGTGACCGAGAAAGTCCTTCGCTGGGACATTCCCGTGTCCGAAGAGGATCGCGAGTTTGCGCGCCAGCTTATTCCTGACAGCGACAGGCCGACGCTACTGATCAGTCCCTGTAGCAGCCAGCGGGCGCGAAATTTTCGGAATTGGCTGCCGGAGCATTACGCCCGGGTGAGCGATTTTGCGAGCGATACCTTTGGCGCCCGGGTCATCCTGACTGGTGGCCCGACGGACCTGGAGAAGCAGTACGGTGAGGACATCTCGCGCCTGAGTCGCTGCACGCCGGTAAATATGATTGGCAAGACCAACCTCAAGCAACTGTTGGCGGTGTTGTCCCGCGCAAGCGTGCTGCTGTGTCCGGATTCGGGACCGGCCCATATGGCCACCGCAGCCGGCACCCCGGTGATTGGCTTGTACGCCACCTCAAACCGCCACCGGACCGGGCCTTACCTGTCCCAGGACCTGGTGGTGGATGCCTACCCGGAGGCCGTTCGGCGGCAGTTTGGCAAGTCTGTGGATGAGCTTCCCTGGGGCGCCCGGGTGCGGGATCCTGATGCTATGGAACTGATAAGCGTGGAGGCAGTCCAGTTGGCCATTGAAAAGGCACTGGAAGGCGCGTCCCTTAACAACCGCTGAGCGTGCCAGTTAGTGAATTTTCGACTCAATATCAGTACAACTCCCGGTTCCGGAATGGGAGGTGTTAGGCTACCTTTCTCACAGGTTTTTGCTTGGTTAAGGAAACATGAGCACATCTAAAGACATACAACAGCAGGTAAAGAAACGGGGCCACGATTTGATACGTGATCCGCTGCTAAACAAGGGCACAGCCCTGACCCGCGAAGAGCGGAAGGCACTTGGTGTAGAGGGATTGCTCCCCCACCGGGTAATGACAATGGAAGGGCAGGCTAGGCGCGTATACGAAGCCTTGCAGGGCAAGAGCACGCCCCTGGGCAAGTATGTGGACCTGGCCGACCTCCAGGAACGCAACGAGCAGCTGTATTACCGGGTGTTGGCGGATCATCTTGAAGAGCTGATGCCCATCGTCTACACCCCCACGGTCGGCCTGGCCACCCAGCGTTACAGCCACGTGTACCGTCGCGGACGGGGCATCTGGATCACTCCGGATCACCGGGGCAAGATTGCCCAGGTCATTCGTGATGCGGTCGGCGATCGGGATATCCGCCTGATGGTGGTAACCGACAACGAGGCCATCCTGGGTATCGGTGACCAGGGTGCAGGCGGTATGGCCCTGGCCATCGGCAAGCTGGCCCTGTATTGCGCCGCTGCCGGCATTCACCCCCGGCATACCCTGCCGGTGAGTCTGGATGTAGGGACCAATAACGAGTTGCTGCTGGAAGACGACATGTATGTCGGTTACCCGGGGCGCCGTTTGCGTGGCAAGGAATATGACGAGCTGGTACAGGAATTTGTCGAAGCCGTGGTCGAGGTGTTGCCCGGTGCCGTGGTGCAGTGGGAAGACCTGCGCAAGGACAATGCCCTGAAGATTCTGGATCGCTACCGTAACCAGGTGCCGTCATTCAATGACGACATCCAGGGTACCGGTGCGGTAGTACTGGCTGGAACCATCAGCGCCATGAGAATTTCCGGCAAAGACATTACCGACCAGCGTGTGCTGGTCTACGGGGCCGGCGCAGCGGGCCTGGGCATTGTCAGGCAGGTTCGCGGTGCGATCGTCGAAGCGGGTGGTCTGCCTACCCAGGTTGGCGTCATGGACAGCCGCGGATTGCTGGTTTCTGACCAGGACTTCCCCGAGGCATACAAACGCGACCTGGCCATGCCCCTGGAACTGGCCCAGGAACTGGGCATGGGTAATCCGGAAGATCGCCGGACCCTGCTGGATGTGGTGCGCTTCTTCAAGCCCACCGTACTGGTGGGTGCGTCCGGTCAGCCCCGGAGTTTCAACGAGGAGGTCGTGAAGGAAATGGCCCGGCACGTGAAGCGTCCGGTAATCCTGCCGATTTCCAATCCCACCGACCTGAGCGAGGCCGTGCCGGCTGAAGTGCTGGAATGGACGGACGGTCAGGCGCTGGTTGCCACCGGCAGTCCGTTCCCGCCGGTGCAATATGGCGGCAGGGAATATGAGATCGGGCAATGTAATAACGTCTTTATTTTCCCGGGCGTCGGTATGGGTGCGTTGCTGGCAGGTTGCGCAACGATCAGCAGTGGCATGGTTCGCTCAGCGGCTTATGCATTGGCCCAGAACGTTTCCCAGGAAGAGCTGGACGCGGGAATGCTGTTCCCCGAGGTCTCCAGGCTGAGAGAGATTTCCCGCAAGGTGGCCGAGGCAGTCATGCGAGTTGCCGCCGAAGAGGGTATTGGGGAAAAGATGACGGATGAAGAGCGTATTCAGCGCCTGAATGACTTCATCTGGGAGCCCGGGTACTCGGAATACGTCCCGGCCTGAGTGGGCCGTGACTAGTCGGTGAGCCGTCCGGACTGAAAGTCCTGGATGGCTTGCCGGATTTCATCCGAAGTGTTCATGACGAACGGTCCGTACTGGACCACCGGTTCGCCGATAGGCCGTGCTGCGATCAATAACAGCCGGGTCGATTGGTCGACCGGAGCCTGCAGACTCAGCTGCTCTCCATCGCCAAGTATTGCCGCCTGCCTGGAGGATACTTCCTGTCCGTCCAGCAGCACCTTGCCCTCGTAAACATAGATCAGCGCGTTGTGGGCACCGGGCAGGGGCAACTCCACCGACTGTCCAGGATCCAGGGCGATATCCATGTAGACCGGATCGGTGGCTATGCCGCGCACCGGCCCCTGTACGCTTTGTCCAGCCAGGCTAAGCTCGCCGGCAATCACCTTGATCCAGCCCTGGCCATCCAGGTTCACCCGGGGAATCTCCTGCTCCGCAAATTCCTGGTAGGCGGGGTCGCACATCTTGTCCCGGGCCGGCAGGTTGATCCAAAGCTGGAAGCCTCGCATGCGGCCTTCTTCCTGCTGAGGCATTTCCGAATGAATAATGCCCCGGCCAGCGGTCATCCATTGCACGGCCCCGGGTGCCATGCGGCCTTTGTTACCCATGTGGTCTTCATGCAGCATTTCGCCGTTCAGCATGTAGGTCACGGTCTCGAATCCCCGGTGGGGATGATTGGGGAAGCCGGCGATGTAGTCATTGGCATCGTCGGATCCGAATTCATCCAGCAGCAGGAACGGGTCGTGGCGAGCGCTTGCGGATGCGCCCAGGGTTCGAGTCAGTCGAACACCGGCGCCATCCGAGGATGGCTTGCCGACAATGATCTGTTTCACGCTGCGTAGTGTCATACCCGGGTGCTCCCGACTTTTAACGCTGGGCCCGATTCGACCCTGGAGTCGTATGCCGGGCAATTTGTTTTTTAGCTTCGGTCATGCCGGCCTCCCGGGACTGGTCGTCTATCGTCAGTCCCCCGGCATAGATGAATTGGATATCCGTGATTCCCAGGAAGTTCAGAATTTCTTTTACATGGTCAGTCTGTGGGTCCCTGGCGGAGGCTTTTACCTCGTCACCCCGTGTGGACAGGGCGAAGACCCGGCGTCCTGATAGCATTCCGACCGGCCCGGATTCCTCGTAATAGAACGTCTCGCCGGCCCTGGAGATGTGGTCAAACCAGGCCTTAAGTGTGGAAGGGATACCGAAGTTGTACAGGGGCAGTCCGATTACCAACACCTCCGCCTGGCGGACTTCTTCTATCAAGATATCCGCTGCATCGACCCGTCGCTGCTGATCTTCCGTGCGCTGCCCGGGCTTTAATGCCAGGCCATCCATATAACCGGCGTCCAGGTGGGGCGGTGGACTGACCGACAAGTCACGGTATATGACCCGGGTATCCGGATGGCTTTCTACCCACTGCCGGGTAAACAAGTCTGTCAGCTGGCTGGACACGCCCTGGCTTGAATACAGGCTGCTGTCCAGTCTAAGCAGGGTGGGCATGCAAAGTCTCCTTGGGTTGCGTGCTAGGGGGTTGCGAGGGAGGGCGATATTCTGAGGGCAGTGGGACGGAACCGCCAGCGAATGGCGGTTCCGGGTTGCCAGGGTAAGGGGAGTCTAGAACATTCCGGTTGTACCCGGGTCCTCGGGTTCAGCTTCCTCTCTACTGGGAATGAAATCGCCGGTGACCATCTGTGCATAGGATTGGCCGGGGCCGACCATGGGATAGACGCCGGCTTCCCGGTCAATGATGACTTCCAGGAACGCGGGGCCGGGGAATTCAATAAATTCCTTGATGACCCGGGGTACATCGGCCTTTTTATCCAGCCTGACGGCGAACTGGAAGCCATCGGCCTCGGCCGCCTTGACGAAGTCCTTGCGATGCAGCGATTTGTCACTGGCGGACATCCGTCCCTTGAAGAACAGCTTCTGCCATTGGCGAACCATGCCGTCGCCAAAGTTATTCATGACCACGACTTTTACCGGCAGGTCATAGGTGGTGACAGTCTCCAGCTCGCCAAGGTTCATGCGGATACTGGCATCGCCATCGATATCGATTACCAGTTTGTCGGGATTCGCGAACTGGGCGCCGATGGCGGCCGGCAGGCCGAACCCCATGGTTCCCATGCTACCGGAGGTCAGCCAGAGCCTGGGGTGCCTGAAGTCAAAGTACTGGGCGGCCCACATCTGGTGCTGTCCGACGCCGGTGGCGATGATGGCCTCTCCACGGGTCAGCTCATTGATCTGTTCAATCACGTAATACGGCTGGATAAGTTCGCTGTCACGGTCGTAGTTCAGCGCATAGACATCTTTCAACTCGGCAATGTGCTTGTGCCAGGCTGAAAAGTCTTTCGCAACACCGTATTTCTTGCCGAAATCCAGTAGCGACTGCAGGGCTTCCTGGAGCATGCCCACGTGGTGCCAATCTACGGCCTTCACCTTGTTTATTTCCGAGATATCGATATCCAGGTGGGCGATATGCCTGGCCCCGGCGGCGAACTTCTCGGGAAGGCCGGCCACCCGGTCGTCAAACCGGGCGCCTGCTGCAATCAGGAAATCGCAGTCATCCACTGCATAATTAGCGAAGGCGGTGCCGTGCATGCCAAGCATGTGCAGGGACAATGGTTTCGTGGTGTCGGTCGCGCCGATGCCCATCAGGGTGGTTACCACCGGGATGCCGTAAGTATCTGCCAGGGCCCGGAGCTGTTCGGAGGCCCCGGCGTTGATCACGCCGCCGCCTGCATAGATCAGCGGGCGCTCACTTTGTCCGAGCATCTCAAAAAACTGTGCGGCATGGGTCTCGGAAAGACTGTTTTGCCGCAACTTGTGCATGCGCTGGCGGTAACCGGGTACCGGCAGTCTGCCTGATCCGCGGAAATCTCCTTCCCAGTTCTGGACGTCCTTGGGAATATCGATGACCACCGGGCCGGGACGTCCGGTGCGGGCGATCTCGAAGGCCGAGCGCATGGTGGACTCCAGTCTCTCCGGATCAGTAACCAGGAACAGGTGTTTTGCACAGCTCCCCATGATGGAGCTCACCGGCGCTTCCTGAAATGCGTCTGTGCCGATAGCGGCGGTAGGAACCTGCCCGCAGATCACAACAATGGGAATTGAGTCGGCGAAGCAGTCACGCACGGCGGTTACCGTGTTAGTGGCTCCGGGACCCGAGGTCACCATGGCCACACCCACCTTGCCGGTGGAACGGGCATAGCCCGCTGCCATGAACGCCGCGCCCTGTTCATTGGCGGGAACAATCAGCGGAAGGGGTTCCGTGCCAGGGGGGGATTCGCTGCTGTGTTCCTGGTTATAGCGGAACACTGCGTCATAGGAGGGCAGGATAGCGCCTCCGCTATATCCGAAAATCTGGCCAACGCCCTCATCGACCAGTACTTGCACAATGATCTCGGCCCCGGTCATTGCCCGGCCCGTGAGAGGGTGCGTGTCAGTGGTCTTGGGCTTGTGGTCCGCGTACATGGGAATACCGTCCGTAGTCAGTTGCGTCGCGCGAGAACTTCGTCTGGTTGAAGCTCGTCAATATGTCTGACCATGAAGGGGCCGGGTAGGTACAGTCAAGTCAAGACTAGCAATCCCTGAGCGAATAAGTCCAACGCAGAGTTTGATTGGGTCCATTGTTGATGTGTGGTGGTGCCCGGGCTGGCTGATTGCTATGCTCGGGACAGGTTGATTTGTGCAGGCCGCAGTGGGTTTGAGAGGGAGTTCGTGAGACATACCATTTCCATATTGCTTCAAAACGAGGCGGGTGCCCTTGCCCGGGTGGCAGGTTTGTTTTCCTCCCGGGGTTACAACATTGAGACTCTTCATGTTGCGCCTACCCAGGACCAGGCGATTTCCCGCTTGACCCTGGTGAGTCGGGGTTCGGACCAGGTGATTCAGCAGATCTGTAGCCAGCTCTTGAAACTGGTGGATGTGGTGGATGTACTGGATATGACCGGCGGCGACCATATCGAGCGGGAAATGTTGCTCTTGAAAGTGGCTTTCGACGGTCCTGTTCCCGCGGCCTTTATGAAACTGGTGGATCAGTGCAGCGCAAAGGTGCTGGATGAGACGCCGTCAAATTTCACCCTGGAAGTAACATCCTCCGGACCGGCGCTGGATGAGATTGTGGATGAGTTCGGTCGCTTCGGTGAAATACTGTCCATGGTCCGTAGTGGCATTCTCGCCATCAATCGCGGTCCAATCAGCCTCGACTGACTCTCGGCTTCTGGTTCTACTTGCCCATTTGCGTCGCAAATGCCTGGAATTTCTGAATTTTCGGGTTATTTCTCTTTAATTTGTGAGAGATGTTTCACAGTACTGAAACAGTAGCTGCGTCAGGATAAGCGCTGAGCCGTTGCGTCTGAATGCAGCGTAGAGACAGCCCGAGGGAATTATTTCCATGGAATCAACGACAGTCTCCGCAACCAAGAGAGACCCTTATTCAAGTCTGCTTCTTACCCTTATGCCTGGAGCTAAGGGTTTTGGACTTTTTGGCGCAGCGGGGCTGCAGCGCTGGATTGAGTCCGAGAAGAGTATGACCGGCGTTGGTGCCGAGCTAAAGAAAAGGCTCGACGGAATCGCCAGTCAAAGTGTTTCACAACGCAAAGCCCTGATGAGTGTAATGGCCGATGGCCATGTCTCCTATGCCTTCCCCCTGGGCGATGGAGACAAGTTACACCTCGGCACCCTGGTGGTGCTGGTTGAGTCAACATCTGGCAGGGAGCCTCGCTCCCTGCCGATGGTGGCGCAATTGTTGCGCCCGGCAATGCACTGCATCAGTCGGGATGTGTTGTTGCAAACCGCCCTGGGCAAAGCGCGCGGGGATTTGCGGAAGCAGACAGTAGAACTGGATTTCCTGCGTGGCCTGGAAAGCATGTTTGAGCGCAAGATGGGTGTCACTGCCGGTATTGAGAAAGCGCTGGACAAGATCCTGGCGATTCTTGGATCTGGAAGTATCAGCCTGTCGATGCCGGGTTACCGGATTCGCTGCCAGCGTCAGGCGCCCGGTACGAGCAAGGTTCCTGACTCGGCAGTATTACGACGCATGGAAAAGAATTTGCTGGCCTGGGTCAGTATGCACCGCCGCAGTGTGCGCATGTCTGAAGATGGCCCGGCGGAAGACGTCTCGGTAGACATTGATCCGCAGATTCCCCTGATTGCCTGTCCGATGACGGTAAGAGATGGTGGGGTAGAGGGGGTATTGATGGCGATTGGTCAGCCCCACTCCGTGCTGGAAGAAAGCCAAAAGACACTTGAGTCACTTGCCAGGAAGCTTTCGGCCTTGATCGAGGCTCGAATTGATACCTCGACCCGTGCCTTGTGCCAGCCTGCATTCGAAGGTGAGTTGGAAAAACTCTCCACAGACGGTGTTGAGCATTCCCTTATTTTCATGAACCTGGACCGCCTGGCCCGGGTTCGCAACGAGTTCGGCAGTCAGGCCGGTGACGATGTGCTGGGCCATTTCTGTAGTCTGGTTCAGAGTCGCAGCGAGGATGGACAACTGTTTGGCCGACTGGGCGAAAGTAATTTTTCACTGCTGCTTCCCGGGGTCAGCGCAGAAGATGCCGTGAAAAAGGCCCGCCAGATCTGCAACGCGGTGACGTCGCTGCACTACTTGAATGGTGAGCATGGCGTAAGCATGAGCGTGAGCGTGGGTGTCGCCCACAGCAGCAATGCCAGGAGCGCTTCTATATCGGTCCAGGCTGCCGCAGAGACGGCCTGCAGGACCGCCAGGGTACACGGTGGCAACCAGGTCGAACTTTATCAGGATGACGACGCCACCAGTGCGCGCCCACAAGGTGAAATTTTCCTGGCTAATTACCTGGGTACGGCTTTGGAAGAAGATCGTTTCAAGTTGGTTGTCCAGGCTGTACATGACACAAATGAACGTCAACCTTGCGGGTACTTTGAAGTATTCGTGAGACTGATTGATGAGGCTGGTGTGGAAATGCCCCCCGGGTGTTTTCTTCCGGTTGCCCGGCACTATGACATGCTGGAGGCCATCGACCGTTGGGTGGTAAGCAGCGTGACAAACCAGCTGGGGGCTATTGGACCTCAGAATATCCCCGGGAACCTGGTTGCCGGCATTAATCTTTCAGGCGAGACCATCGCGGACCAGGAGTTCCCGGGTTTTGTCGAAGAACAGCTCCGGGCCAGCGGTGTGCCTGCCCAGGCACTGTGCTTCGAGATTTCCGAGTCGTCGCTGATGTCCGATCCGAAGCGCAGCATGCGTTTCATCCAGGCCTTGCGGGACCTGGGTTGCAAGGTGGCCCTGGATGATTTTGGAAGCGGTTTGAGTTGTCTGCCTTTCCTGGAAAGCATGCCTGTTGACTACGTGAAGATTGATGGCGAACGGGTCATGGCGATGACCACCAGTCGGGTTTCTCATTCTATGGTGGCCGCGGTGAATGAGGCGGCAAAGATCATGCAGCTAACAACAATTGCCGAGTGTGTTGATACCGATGAGGCGGATTCACTGATTCGTGCAATGGGCGTGGACCTGGTGCAGGGGTATACCCTGTCACATCCCGAGTCGCTGGAAAGTTTCCTGCAGTCGCTTGCCGAAATCTCTCACGGCATGTCGACCGAGGCTTCCAACGCCTGAGACTCCAGGCCCTTCCGGGCTACCTGGCAAGATTTTTTTCTTGCGGCGCAGCTTTCAGGCCTCGCCCCACTCTGGTATGTATAGATTCCTGAAACCCAAGGGGTGCTGCCTTCTATGGTGAGATTTGTTCTCGCCGGCGAGAAACCATGAGTGCCTTTGTAGCGGGTGAACAATATCCAAACCGTGTATGGTCGGCATCTGCAGATGGATACGTCCATGAGGTGAACGAGTACATCGGCCGGGCGCTGGAGATGTTCAAGGAAGCGCGTACCGCCCTGGACACCGCCCATACTACCGCTGCGAATAACGCTTAATTATTATCTAGCCAGGCTAGTTATCGAGGACAGGTTTAATGTCAGGAAATGCCCAATCAGGACATCACGAATTCTGGTCAACCAGGGTTGGATTCATCATGGCAGCGGTTGGGGCTGCGGTGGGACTGGGCAACATCTGGCGTTTTCCCTATGCCGCGGGCACCGGTGGTGGCAGCGCATTTGTCATGGTTTACATCCTGGCAGTGATCGCAGTGGCCCTGCCCATGCTGGTGGCCGAGTTGTCCCTGGGACGGCGTGGAGGGGGAAGTCCTCCCCTGACCTTCGCCAACCTTGCCCGGGAGGCGGGTGCCTCGGGTCGCTGGCGGGTGATGGGTTTCGCAGGCCTGTTTATCGTGTTCATGATCCTGACCTTCTACAGCGTGATTGGTGGCTGGGTCATGGCCTACATACCTCGCGCACTCTCCGGTGAGTTCACCGGGGCGACAACTGAGTATGTGGGCGGCATGTTTGATGCCCTGCTGGCGGACCCATGGGAGCTGATGGGCTGGCATGCGGTCTTCATGGTGGCGACAGTATGGATCGTCGCCAGGGGAGTAAAGCGCGGCATCGAAATGGCAGCTGATGTCCTCATGCCTGCCTTGTTTATCTTGCTGGTATTGATGATGTTTTACGCGGCCTACGTGGGAGACTTCGCCGGTGCAGTGAATTTTCTCTTTACGCCTGATTTCAGCAAGCTGACTCCCCAGGTTGTCATGGCTGCGGTGGGACAGGCCCTGTTCTCCACGGCGGTGGGTGCCGGGACCATGATTACTTACGGAGCCTACCTGAACAAGAGCGCGTCGATTCCCCGGATGGCGGGAATTATTGCCGCTGGTGACACCATGGTCGCCTTGGTTGCCGGGCTGGTCATTTTTCCGCTGGTGTTCGCCAATGCCCAGAGCCCGGGAGAGGGCCCCGGCTTGATATTTGTCACCTTGCCCGTGGCCTTTGCGCATATGCCGGGCGGCGCGTTTGTTGCTCCGCTGTTTTTTGTTTTGCTGATGTTTGCGGCGATAACCTCTTCGATTGCCATGCTTGAGCCTATCGTTTCCTGGGCTGAAGAGCAGCGGGGAATTCGCCGTCCTGTGGCGGCGATGATTGGCGGTATAGCGGCCTGGGTGGTTGGTCTGTGTACCGTGTTCTCCTTCAACATCTGGAAGGATGTGCACCCCCTGGGTTTCATGAAGATGTTTGAAGGCAAGACCTTCTTCGACTTGATCGATTTCGCGGTCTCCAATGTCATGTTGCCATTGGCCTGTGTGTTGATCCTGGTTTTCTCGGCCTGGGTCATGCCGGCCAAGGCGATGAAGGACGAGATCTCAGGTGGATCTTCATTGTTCTTTACAATCTGGCGTTTTACGGCGCGCTATATTGCCCCGGTTGCAGTGGTAATCATCCTGATTAACGGCTTCAGCTAGTCGAGGAACTGTTATTTTCCGGGTGAACCCTGCTGTGGTTCTGACTCGGGTTTGTGCTGTCCATGAGCAGGGATGATCGGCGAATGTATACGAACCCACAGCTTTGGGAATTGACGCTGGACCAGTGGCCTGCCGCTGTATGGGAGTTGCTGGAGTCGGCTGCAAATGGCTTTGATGAGCCATTTCGAACTCCCGCGGTTGCCAGCACGGGCCCGGACGGGCCGGACATCCGAACGGTGATATTGCGCGAGGTTCATTCTCCGCAGCGCCGGGCGCTGTTTTATACCGATGCCCGGTCTCCCAAGGTTGAGCAGATGGCCAGCCACAATGCGGTGACCTGGATGTTTTACGATCCGGCCCGGCGGCTACAGGTCCGGGCACGGGGCATGGCAAGTCTGCATGGTGATGATCTCCTGGCCAAGCGCTGCTGGGAGGATTGCTCAGAAGCCAACAGGCGTAATTATGGTGGGCTGCAGGTGCCGGGCAGCGCCCTGGAAGAGCTGAGTAAGGAAGTCTCGATGGGCGCTCCGGATGGCAGGGAGAATTTCCTGGTGGTTGCCACAGCGTTCTCGCGGCTGGATGTGCTGCTGCTGGGTGACCAGTCCAATCGCCGGGCAGACCTTGCCTGGGATGGCTCAGTCTGGAAAGCTGGGTGGCTGAGTCCATAATCAGTCAACAGGGTTGGGATATTCTCTTCCCGGTATTAGAATGCGCGGCTCCTCCTTCGCCCCGAACCTTGGAAAAAATCATGAAATCTCCAGTCGACAAGCCAACTGATGACCTGGCGGATAGCGAAGACCTGATGTTCGATCGGGTGGCCCGGGAAGTGGTTAACCTGGGTAACGAGGTACTGGAAGACAACCCGGACGCGGACGAGTGGGAGGTTGCGTCGGGAGTATTGGCAGGTGCGGTGCAGTTCTGGCTGTTTAGCCGCCAGCCTTGCGATGACCCCATGTGTGAGTCCTGTGCCGAGGTAAATACGGCGGCCCAGCGCCTGGGGCAATTGCTTGGCGAGGTAAACGACTTCGCCGCCGAGAGTGATTACTTTCATTCCCCCACTGATACCAATGTGGGCACGGCCTGATTCCAGCCAGTTGTAGTCGGGGGCTATCAGGTCCCCGGGAGGCGCATATTCCGCTTGGCCAGTTCCTTCTCGCATTGTTGGCCACTGCTTGCCAGGCGGTCCCAGACTCCCTTGGCCAGCAACGATAAGCCGCCGGAGGCAACCGCGGCGCCATAGGAAATCGCGGCCCGGGTCGGCGCGAAACTCAGGGTCGGCTTGGCCAGGGTGCCTGTGATTTTCACGTAGGGATTCACGATGCTGGTGGCACTGACGCCAATCCCTTCTCGGTTCATGATCGTGAACAGCACTTCGATCTGCTCGTTTTTCAGGTTGGTGCTGGCCATGGCGGTAATCAGCAGCCGGTTGGTCTGGTCCATGGCGATATCAGTGGTGACCATGCCCTGTTTCACATTCAGGATTACCAGCCCGCATTGCAGGATCGTAGGAGTATCGGCTTGTCTTAGCGGATTAAGCAGACGCGCCAGCTCAGCCACGAAATCTGAGGTGATAACGCTGTTCAGAATTGCTCCGTGGCCGTGACTGAAGGTTATGTTTCCATCAAGGTTGCCGGCCATTTCTCTCAGCCCGCTTCCCTTGCCGCTTAACTGAATGTTGATATCTACAGGGGGTCTGACAGTGATACCCGCCGAGGAGGCGACGGCCCCGATTGTCACATCCCTGCCGGAGATGGTGGATTCTGCGTGCACACCGGATTCAACCGGTTTGGCCTTCAATGTCGCCGACAGTGTGCCGCCTCCAAGCCCGGCTTGCGCTACGGGGACTTCCAGTCCCTGGGGGTCGAGCCTGGCTTCCACGTGGATATTGGTGAATTCTCTTTCGCCCTGGTGCAGGGAATCCAGGTCCACGGTGACCTCCCCAGCCAGGTAGTCCGGCCAGGGGGTTGGGAATTTCAGGTCCGGAACGATTCGGGTTGCCTTGTCGGGTTTTGAACTGGCCGGGGCAGTTGGCTTTGGCCAAAGCTCCTCCAGCCTGTCCAGGTTCAGCTCGGTTCCACGGGCGTTGATCGTGAATCTGCGCGGTGTCCCGCTCCCAAGGTGGCCTTCCAGGGCCAGGCTGTCCTCGCCGATCCGGGAGTCGGCCTTGAGAATCACATCGCCGGCAGTCTTGCGTACCTGGCCTGTCAATTCGAATGCCGCACTGGGGCCGGTTGTGGCGGACCAGTTTTTCACGCTGGCTGCCAGGTCAGCACTCGTCAGGGAAAATGCCAGGTCGGACCCGTCCAGTTCTGGCCAGTCTCCCAGGGTTCCCGAGCTCTCCAGGGCCAGTCCGGCAATGTTGCCCCGCAGGTGTCGAATACGAATTCCGAGTGTCTCCCGGGTGACATCGGCTGCCAGGGTGAAAGGCAGGGGCTGCAGGGCGTGTTGCTGCAACAACGGAAGCAAGGTTCGCGCATCAGGTCCCTCGGCCTGTAAGGCGGCGTGGGATCTGGACAGGTCTGTGAAGTATTCGGCCCGGCCGCGAATCCGTGTAGCGCCCAATTCCATGTCCAGGTTTTCCAGGCGAAGGCTTTGCGGGTTTGCGTAGAACCGGGTGCTGGTCTTCCAGGGCAGCTCGGGCACATCATCCAGTCCTGCCTGGCTGGCTGCAGCGCGGAAATCCTTCCCCTCGGCGGTCAGTGTCGACTCAATCTGGTAGCCCGATTCCGGGGCCAGTTCCACGCTGGCGATTCCCGCCACTGACAGGATGCCCAGGTCCAGCGCCACCGAGTCCAGCTGGATTTTTTGACCCGCCAGCTTCAGCCCGGCTGAGCCCCGCACTGGCAGTTTGGGCAATGCAGGCAGTCCCAGGCTGTTTCCATGGGGTTCCATGCTCGGCACGTTTATATCCATGTCCAGGTCGCCATGGATGCCCTCCGGCCCTGATCCCAGGGAGCCCGTGGTCATTAAGGTCGCATCACCAAGCCTGGCGTCAAGCTTGCTCAAAGCCCATTGGCCAGCTGAAATTTCCAGCTCTGCCCGGGCGTCCAGGGGTAGCGCTGGCCAGTCGGGTTGGCTTAAGAGATCGCCCAGTTCCTTCGCGCCAGGGGTTTCAATCTCTATGGCCAGTCGGGTTCCGTCCAGGGTCTCCATGTTGCCTATCGTGCCGCTGCTCTGGACACGGGTATTGCCCATCTTCAGTTCGGCGCTACGCAGGCTCAATCCGTTGTCGCTTTGTTCAAGGCTGGCATTGAAAACCGCCGTCCCGGGGGTTAGCCAATCCAGTCCCAGTTTTTTTGAGAAGGCTGCGGTGTTCGGAATGTTGGCCCGCAAATCCAGCCTGGTGCCCACGTAGCCAGGTGGTGGGGTGAGTTCGCCGGAAAGCAAAACCTGGGTGTTGGGAGCATTGAGGATAATGTTGTCGAACAGTGTGTTGCCCGCCTCCCGGTGGAACTTCCCGGAAAGATTGAACGGTTTCTCCTCCAGTCCTGGTAAGCCCAGCAAGGCTGCAATAGCACCCAGGTTTGGCCCGTTGGCCCGTATTTCAGCGTCCACCAGGGGTTCATTGCTATTGAGTTGCCGGGCCTCAAGGTCGATGTCCGCAAAAAGCTCGCCGGCCTTGGCATCCAGGGTGGCCTGTACCTGGTCGGCGTTTGCCCTGACCCGGGCGTTCAAATGAAAATTACCACGGGCGATCTCGGGCAGTCCCAGTGCCTCGGTGACTCGCAGCAGTTCTTGGCCATTGAATTCAATAGTTGTCTCTACGCCTTTCAATCCAGCCAGGTCATCGGCGCTGGCGTTGACTCCAAGCCGGGAGGCATTGAAATCCATTTGCAGGGTGGTCTGAATTTGCTTGCCACTTACCAGGCTGTTCACGCTACCCAGGTCTCCCTTGATAGCCCATGGCTGGTTGGACAGCATTCCGCTGGCAGCGATGTCCAGGTTTCCAAGTTTATTTTCGTTGATGGAAAGCTGCCCGATGATCATCGGTACATCGGCGGCTAGATTGGGTCCGCGAAACAGCATGCTGATCTGCCGGGCATCCAGGTGGTCCAGAACAACCGGAAGAGCGGGTTCTCCCAGCTGAAGTTCCGTAACCTTTTTCTCCTGGGGTTCTGGTGTCAGCATCCAGTTCAGCCCCTGGTCCGCGTCCCGGTGAACGATGATGCTGGCTTGAGGAATTACGATCCGGGAAAAGCGCAGTGGGCCGCTGAATAATGAGCTGGTTTTGATCACCAGGTGGATGTCGTGAACGTCCAGCATGCTGGGTTCGGGGGACCAGGAAGCATTACCCAGGCGAACCCGCCCTGCATTGATTTCTACCGTCCGGCCCAGGTCCAGGGTCAGGGGGCCATCAATTTTTACGTCTCTTCCAGTCGCGCGGCTTGCCAGGGATTCGATGAGAGAAAGTCGGTTGCCCAGGTCGGCAAATTCCAGGTAGGCCAGCAAACTTGCGCAAAGCAGCACCAGGGACAGCGTTATCCCGGCGATAATTTTTGTGGCAAGTAAAATCCGTTTACGCATTATCTGTACAGCCTACCAGTGTACGAGGAGCCATTCAGGGTCCTGTCAGGGCTATTAACCAGGCCACCGTGACTATGGCCATGCTTAGGGCCCCCAGGGCCAGCTGGGTACGAGGGCCGGCGCTTTGCACCCAACCTATCAGCGGTAGCGCGGTGCCAAGGGCGGTGCCGGCAATAAAGCCAGTGAGGTGGGCGACCACGTCGGTATGTTCATCCCCGGTGCCCAGCCACGCCAGGAGTACGACCCCTCCCACCAGGGGAGCCCAGCGAGCAGCCCAGCGCAGCTGGCTGGAATTGCGCATGCGCCAGCTGTATCCGCACAAAAGCCCCAGGGCCGCGAATACCGCTGTGGAGGCTCCGGCCGCTGAAAAGTAGCTTTGTTGGACGACGGCGTCCATCGCGTTGCCGGTGACGGCGGCAAGCACAATGCAGAACCAGGCCATCCCGTCGCCCAGTAGACGTCCCAGGAAAAAGCCGAATATGCCCCCGATCACCAAATTGCCCATCAGGTGGGCGGTATCCAGGTGCAGGGTCAGGGCGGTAACCAGGCGCCACCATTCACCCTGGTGAACCCGGGCCACATCCAGCGCACCGATTCCGAGCCAGTCATGGGAGAGGGCATGCTGATTCTGGAAGATTGCCACCAGCAGGAGGCAGGTTACGTATCCTCCCAGGCCCGCAAGGCCTGAACCCCTGAGCGGAAGGGGGGTGAGTTTCGCCGGGGGCGTTTTGTCCTCGGCGTCATATTGACTGAGTTCGGCCACCGAGCGCAGGGCTTGCTCCTGAGGCACGACCAGGACATACATCCCGGCGTCATGCACGACATGAGCGTCCACACCCAGGGCCTTGAGGACCAGGTTGCGCTCATTGCAAAAGCCGCTGTCTCTGCGTCTCAGCAGCTCGATATATCCTTCGGGCCAGGTATCCATATGTTTATTGATAATGGGGACGGGAGGTCCGGATTACCAGTCCTGAGGCCCGGTTTGGGGTGGCGGCCGGGGTCTCGGGGACAGGCGGAGAAAGTTTTTCTTGCCTTCCCCGGAAACTTGGCTATATTCCACGCCCCCGGGCGCCTTATTAGGCCGGTAGAGCAGTGCTTTGGAGGAATGGAACTGTGATTGACGACAGCGTTGAAGACTTCGAAGATGATGATTTCGAAGACGACCAGGAAATTGCCGAGATCGAGCAAGAAAAGGTAGTGTTAAAGCCGCTTGCTGGAATCCGGAAAACCAGCTCCTGGAGATCTGTGGAAGAATACATGGAAGAGCGTCGCCTGAAGATTGCTCTATCCGAAGACAATTATGATTATGATATCTGACGCTTGAGCGCGGAGTTTCTCGAAAGAGCCCGGTTTAGGCCGGGCTCTTTTTTTTTATATCGGGAAAGACCAGTATGGAAAGTGAAGGCAATGTAAAACCGTTAAGGGTAGGCTGGCGCGAGTGGCTAAGTCTGCCCGGGCTTGGAATTCCAGCGATCAAGGCGAAGGTTGATACCGGGGCCAGGACGTCCTGCCTGCATGTTTGCAGCATGGAAACCTACATGGAAGAAGGCGCTGAATGGGTGCGCTTTGTAGTTCAGCCATTGCGCAAGCATCCTGAAGTGGTTTTCAACTGTGCCGCACCGATACTGGACCGACGGAACGTGACTGACTCTGGTGGTCACACCCAGCCACGTATTTTTATTCAGACTGAATTGTTGCTTGGTGACAGGCGCTGGCAGATTGAGCTGAATCTGACCCGGCGTGACAACATGCTTTTCCCGATGTTGCTCGGACGTACCGCGTTGCATGGATATGCTGTAGTCGAACCGGGAGAATCGTTTTGCCAGGGCAAGTTACTCGCCCGCAGTTACTCGAATAAGCGCTAGGGAGTCCTGAAGATGAAAATTGTTATCTTGTCGCGAAACAAGAAACTCTATTCCACACGGCGTTTGGTGGAAGCCGGTCAGGAGCGAGGCCACGAGATGCGCGTGGTGGATCACCAGCGCTGTTACATGAATATTGCCAGCCACAAGCCCGCTGTTCATTACAGGGGTGAAGTGCTTGAAGATGTGGATGCGGTGATCCCCCGTATCGGCGCCTCGATCACCTTTTATGGAACGGCAGTGTTGCGTCAGTTTGAAATGATGGGGGTTTACCCGTTGAATGAATCTGTCGCGATTTCTCGTTCCCGGGATAAGTTGCGCTCCCTGCAGTTGCTGTCGCGAAAGGGTGTGGGATTGCCGATTACCGGTTTTGCCCACTCGCCGGATGACACCCAGGACCTGCTGTCGATCGCCGGCGGCGCTCCGGTGGTGATCAAACTTCTGGAAGGAACCCAGGGCATTGGCGTGGTACTGGCCGAGACTCGCAAGGCGGCGGAAAGCGTAATTGAGGCCTTCCGGGGTCTGAACGCGAACTTCCTGGTGCAGGAATTTATATCCGAATCCGCAGGTTCCGATATCCGTTGCCTGGTCGTGGGAGACAAGGTAGTGGCTGCCATGCAGCGCCAGGGCAAGGAAGGCGAGTTCCGTTCCAATCTGCACCGTGGTGGCACATCGAAGCTGATTCGCATCACCCCTGAAGAACGCGCCACTGCTATCCGCTCGGCGAAGATCATGGGTCTGAACGTGGCTGGTGTGGACATCATTCGTTCCAATCACGGTCCTGTTGTGCTGGAAGTTAATTCCTCTCCGGGGCTGGAAGGGATTGAGAGAACCACCGAGAAAGACGTGGCCGGCATGATCATTAGTCACATTGAGAAGAACGCCAAGAAAGGTAATACGCGGACGCGAGGCAAGGGATAAATGGCTAAGGCAAAACCGTTCGCTATTGGCGACCAGCTTGTTAAGCCGGGTCAGCGGACCTGCATAGATTTGCCGGTACCTGGCTTGTATACCCACACGCCGCTGGCGTTGCCGGTGCACGTATTGCATGGCAATACCCAGGGGCCGACTCTGTTTGTCAGTGCCGCGATCCATGGAGACGAGATAAACGGCGTGGAAGTAATTCGCCGGCTATTGAAGCTTTCTCTGCTCAAGTCCCTGAAGGGCACCTTGATAGCGGTTCCGGTGGTGAACGTGTTTGGTTTTCTGCACCTGTCCCGTTACCTGCCTGACCGGCGCGACCTGAATCGTTCGTTCCCGGGCAGTGAGAGCGGTTCGGGAGCATCCAGGCTGGCGAACCTGTTCGCCAGGGAAATCATTGAACGGTCCGACTACGGCATAGACTTGCACACCGGTGCAATTCACAGGGCAAACTTGCCGCAGATTCGGGCTAACCTGGAGGATGAAACCACCCTCAGGCTGGCCAGCGCCTTCGGTGTTCCGGTGATGATTAATTCGGATATCCGGGATGGCTCCGTGAGGCAGTGTGCCGCGGAAAAGGGCGTGCCTACGCTGTTATACGAAGCCGGAGAGGCGCTGCGTTTTGATGAATCGTGTATTCGTGGCGGGGTCAGGGGAGTGTTGAGTGTAATGCGCGAAATCGGCATGTTGCGCAGGACTCCTCGTGGTAAGGGAAAGCCTACGGACCCGGTCCTGGCGAGGCGTTCAGCATGGGTAAGAGCGCCGATCAGTGGCGTGTTCAGGCCGACCAAGGACCTGGGAGATCGGGTACACAAGGGTGAGCCAATAGGCGTGATTGCTGATCCGTTTGGGACGGACGAGGTGATAGTCGAGGCAAATGTTAACGGGCTTATTATTGGCCATACCCGACTGCCACCGGTACACGAAGGCGATGCGCTGGTTCATATCGCGCAGTTCCATCGCCCGGGCGTGGCCGAAGATGCGGTGGAGGAATTCCACCAGATGGTTGAGGACTAGCCGGGAAGCCTAATTCCCGGCATGCCCCAGGCTTTTTTCCAGCAATTTTCCGATAGCGATCACGCGGGCGTTCTCTTGCTTGGCGACCCTGAGTCGCTTCGCCAGTATCGGGTGGAATCCCCTGGAACTGGCAATAGCCTCCTCAAGTAGATCACTACACTGGGCTGTGCCGAATACCGGTATCAACATCGAGTAAGAAGACAGCAGGGAGTCCGAAGCGGTTTCGCTGATTTTTGGTAATGATGCCAGGATGTCCTCGGCCAGTTGGCTGTGGAGGTTTTGCTGGTGTGCCGGGAATAGCCGCTGAATGGCGGCTCGCTTCCTTGCCAGGGGCAGAGGGCTTTTCTTATGCTGGATTTCATCCAGCCATTCCAGCTTCATTTCCATGTCCGGTCGCCCTGCCAGGGTAGCTATAAACATGCGCTGCCCGGCATCGGAGCCGTCATTGGATGACTCGATTTCTGCCAACTCCTCGGCGTCTTCAAAGTCGAATTCATTCAGCCGGGCCACTATTTGCCAGCGACGATCCTGGTCGATGGCTATGTTGCGGTGAATCCGCTCATTGAGAAGTTCCTGTAACTGGGTCAGGCCGCGCTGTGTGTGCGCCATTACCGTGTAGGTATCCAGCCAGAGCTTTTGCAGGTCACTGCCCTTGTCACAGGAATTAACCTGCTGCCAGGCCATGCTTTCCAGGTAGTTGCCGTATTCCTCAAGCGCCTTGGCGGAGGAGGGTTGCAACCGGAACAGGATATTCAGGGTTTCCACGGCCGTGGCGGCGACCTGGCTGAGAATGCGCCTGTCCTGTTCCCCAGGCAGGTGATTGCGTAGCAATTCCGCGTATTCATTCAGGGGCAGGGTCGCATCCCGTGCCATGTCCCACAGGGTCTGCCAAAGCATGGATTTCAGGAACGGATCCTGGAACAAACGAAGATGGGTGTTGAGGCTATTCAGTGACACCGGGTCCAGTTTGACCTTTAGGTATCCCCAGTCGCCAAAATTCGGAAACACCAGGCTGGGTTCTTCTTCCCCGTCCAGGGCTGAAATCCGGGTTTCCTCACCCCTGATCGTGACCGGCAGGCTACGCGAATGAATGGTGTTGCGTTGTTTGTCTACCTGGTACAGGCCGATCTGCACCTGGTGCTCACGCAAGGTGGGGTTTTCATCAGTGGCGCTTTGCAGGATGGTGAGTTCGCGAATTTTTCCAGCGCGGCAATCCATGCTGACGTTAATGGAATTCAGCCCGGCAGTTTTCAGCCAGCCTTCCACCCAGCCGTCCAGTTCCATCCCTGAAACCTCGGAGACTGCCGCAATAAAGTCCTTAAGCTCAGTGGCCTGACCGGCATGGCGCTCCAGGTACAAGCGGATACCGTCACGGAATTTATCCTGGCCGATATAGTGGGCGAACTGGGTGAGAACCGATGCGCCCTTCTGGTAGGTAATGGCATCGAAGTGAGCAAAGGCTCCCTTGGTGTCTGAAACCGGAACCTCGATCGGGTGTGTGGTGACCCATTGATCGGCCTCGTAGGCACGCTGCTTATTGTGAGAGAAAAACGTATGCCAGGCATTTTCGAATTCTGTCCCATTAGCCAACGCAAGGCTGGCCATATAGGTGGCGAAACTCTCTTTCAGCCACAAGCCGTTCCACCAGTCCGGGGTAACCAGGTCGCCGAGCCACATGTGGGACAGTTCGTGTAATAGCACGTCGGCCAGGGTTTCCCGATCCTCGGCAGTGTAGTCGCCTCGCTTGAGGTAACGCTCGTTGTAGGTTACCGCGCCGACATTTTCCATTCCCCCGATGTTGAACTCGGGAACAATCAGCTGATCGTATTTGCTGTAGGGGAAGGGCATGGCGAAATAGGCGCTGAAGAAATCCAGTCCTGTGCGAGTGAAGTTGAACCACTCCTCTACATTTAGATGTTCGGCCATGCTGTGACGCGCGAATAGCCTTAGCGGCACTTTCCCCGAGTGGTTTTCCCATACTCTGAATTGCCCGGCGTGCAGAGGAAAAATATAAGTGCTGAAACGAGGGGTGGTTGGAAAACGCCACAGCTTGTTGGTGTCGTGCTCCTCAATCTCGCTTTCACGAATCGCCGAGATGACGTTCCATTTTCCGGGGGCCATGACCTCGACGGTGTAGGTGGCCTTCAGGTCGGGCTGGTCAAAACACGGGAAGGCCCTGTTGGCATCGTAGGGTTCGAAATGACTGTAGATGTATGCCTTGCCATCTTCGGGGTCTATAAATCGGTGTAACCCTGCGCCATCGCTGCTGTAGGGGGCACGATACGAGATGATGATGCTGTTTGGGCCGGCTCTGAGGAATTCTTCCTCGATGGTGAGAAACCAGCCGTTGTAGTCGGGCTCCAGGTCTCGCCCGTTGACCCGCAGTTTTTCCACCTTGCCGCCGGCGAAATCGATCGTCAGTCGATCAGAAATCTCTTTCAATTCGAAGCGAATTTCCGCTTTGCCCAGGAATTCCCGTGAATGACCATCCAGGTCAAAAAACAGCTCGTAGGAAATATCCGAAATCAAGCTGGACCGGAAACGGGCGTAACTCTCGGTGAGATAACCTTCAGGTTCACGAATGACGGTTGTCCGGGTATCCATTTCCATATTCAGTTCCTGGTGTTCGGGTGTTTGGTCTGGAGGAAATCCTAGCACAGCAAGTGTCCTTGCTGTGGCAACGGATCTGTTCCCGGAGGCCAGGATATTCGGTAGCTATGGAACCGGGAAGGTCTCTGTGATTAGATCGAAGCATTATGAGCACGAAACTAAATATTCTTGATGCTATTGGCGGCACGCCGCTGATCCGGCTGGATGGCCCTTCCGAGCAAACTGGTTGCGAGATCCTGGGCAAAGCCGAGTTTCTCAATCCAGGGGGATCGGTAAAGGATCGTGCGGCACTGGGGATTATTCGTGGGGCTGAGGCAGACGGTCGGTTAAAGCCCGGTGGGGTGATCGTTGAGGGCACGGCGGGGAATACCGGCATAGGCCTCGCGCTGGTGGCGGATGTGCTGGGATACCGAACGGTAATCGTAATGCCCAACACCCAGAGTCAGGAAAAAGTCGAGACCCTGAAAACCTATGGTGTGGAGCTGGCCCTGATCCCTGCGGCGCCTTACCGCAACCCCAATCATTTTGTGCACGTTGCGCGGCGGTTGGCCGAGGAACTGGACCGGACCGAGGAATTTGGAGCGGTTTTCGCAGACCAGTTCGACAACGTCGCTAATCGGGATATGCATTTCGCGACCACGGGTCCGGAGATTTGGAAGGACACCGGGGGACAGGTTGACGGGTTTGTTTGCGCGGCGGGTTCCGGCGGGACTCTTGCGGGGGTCGGTTTGTACCTGAAAAGCCGGAATCCGCAGATTCGCGTCGCCCTTTCTGATCCGGGTGGGTCCGGTCTGCACCACTTCTACGCTCATGGCGAAATCAAGGTGGAAGGCAGTTCGATCGCCGAGGGTATAGGCAATAGCAGAATTACCGGGAACCTGGCCAAGGCCCCGGTTGACCGTTCTTACAAGATCGATGACCTGGATGCGATTCCATGGGTTTACAGCCTGCTGGAAAAGGAGGGGCTTTGTGTGGGTTCCTCAAGCGCGATCAATGTTGCCGGTGCCATGCAACTGGCCCGGGAACTGGGTCCGGGAAAAACCGTGGTGACCATTCTGTGTGACTCCGGTTTACGATACCGCCAAAGGTTGTTTAACCCCGAGTTCCTGCGCAGCAAGGGGCTGCAACCACCAGCCTGGCTGGAGCGGGAGCCGCTGGACGTCAGCCGACTGTTCGTGGATGCGTCCTAGAATCATACCGTCTCGAGATTTTCACATGGTCTTCTGAGGACCCGTGTGCGCATCCCCAGAGAAGTTGTTTCGCCAGACGAATTTGTTGTTCGCCACGCTGTATGGCCGGGTGTTGTATACGAATTTAAAAGTCGTTGTAAGGCGCAGATAATCGGGGTGTCGGATAGGAAACCCGGCAGAGTCGCTCATGGAGAGTGTCATGACTAAAGTTAAAGAAATCACTCCGAAAGTAGAGGTCAAAGAGTCAAGAGAAGTTGCGCGGCCGTTCGGTACCCTTGGTGCCAGTCTTGAAGACTTCATGGAGAGTATGTTCCCCGGTCGTTGGATGGAGCCAATGGGATTGCGCAGGTCCTTGCTTCCGGACTTGGAGATGAAGCTGGAAACCCAGTGGCCGAAGATTGATGTGATTGATCACGAGGCCGATATTGTCGTTCGGGCCGAGTTGCCCGGCGTAAGCAAAGACGATCTTGAGCTCACGGTGTCCGAGGACAGCATGCGTCTGAAGGCGACAACTGCGAGCAAGAAGGTGGAGGACGAGGAGTCCTTCTACCGCTGTGAGACTCACAGGGGCGCTTACGAGCGCTTTGTTCAGTTGCCCATGGACGTGGACAGCGAACGTGCTGAGGCGGTCCTCAAAGATGGCGTGCTAGAGGTAAAGATACCGAAGCGCAAGGTCGTGAAGCGGCACCAGGTGGAGGTTAAGTAGTCCCGGTGCCAAACAGGGTGGGGCGCCGCGGGTGGCTGCCCCATCCTGCTGTTCGGTAAGCCGTGTGCGGCGGCCCGCTTGGCTGTATGCTGGTGCCTTTGATTGGCGCGTATACAGGGAGGTGGCCGATGCATGGAGCAAATCCGGGTCGCTGGGCGGCAAGTGTAGTTGGCTTTCACTGGTTGATGGCCGTCTTGATAGTAGTGGTCATGACCCTGGGTTGGGTGGCGGAAGAGTATCCGTCCTCACCTGACAAGGTGACCTTGTTCGTTTGGCACAAGTCCTTTGGGTTGACCGTTCTCCTGCTACTGTTCTTTCGTCTGCTTAATAGATGGAATAAAGGGGCTCCCCGCCACGAGTTGCAGGGCTGGGAAAGAGTGCTTAGCCGAACAGTCCAGGGGGCGCTCTACCTGTGCATGCTGGCGATGCCACTGAGCGGCTGGATTATCAATTCGGCCGCGGATTTCCCGTTGAATGTTTTCTGGCTGATACCCCTGCCGCCACTTACCGGTGCCAGCGAAAGCCTCGCTGAACTGGCTGAGGAAGTGCATGTCACAATCCTGTGGATCATGGTGAGCTTATTGGTTTTGCATATCGCCGGCGCCCTGCGCCATCACTTCATCGGCAAGAACCAGGTGTTGCGTTCCATGTTGCCCGGCGCCAAGCCAGGTACCGGCCAATGAGCAGGACAAATGCCACGGCCGTGTTGCTTTGGATATTGCTGGGCCTGGTCCCGGCCCAGGCGGCGCAAGCTGAACCCCCTGCCCGACGTTGCTCGTTACCCGGGGAAAGCTCCCTGGGATTTTCTGCGACCTGGGAAGGCACCGTATTCCGTGGGACCTTTAACGGGTTTGATGCGGTGATTAATTTTGACCCCGCCGACCTGGCAGCTAGCAGTTTTGATGTGCATATAGATGTCACCTCTGCACGCACAGGTAGCCGCGAACGGGACGAGGGCATGGCCGAGCCTGACTGGTTCGATTTCATCGTCTACCCAAAGGCTCACTACCGGGCAACAGATTTTCAAAGCCTGGGTGATGGGGAGTTCCTGGCCAATGGCCAGTTGGAGCTGAAAGGAGTGGTTCACCCGGTGCCGGTGAAGTTTCGCTGGCAGGAGCTTCCAGGGAAAGTTGCGCTGGACGGTGGGGCGAGTATCAGTCGCCTGGATTTCGGCATAGGACAGGGTGACTGGGCTAGCGACGAGATCATTGGATTGCTTGTGGATGTTGAATTCAGCCTGGAACTGGTGCCATGCGTAGCGCCCTGATATTGCTGGGTATTTTGCTATTACTGGCGGGTTGCAGCCAGGGGCCGGTCCCGCGACTGCCGGGGCAAACCGAGGCGCCGGCAGATTTTCCGACAGACCCGTTTCCCGGTGAAACCGGGGCCCGCTTCAAGGTCGTTGCCTCTGAATCCATGCTGCAGATCAAGGTTTACCGGGCTGGTCGCATGGCCAGGCTCGGACATAACCACGTGATTAGTTCACGACACCTGGGAGGAGAAGTCCTGGTGCCCGATGAACTGCCGCGATCCAGGGCCAGTCTTTATTTGCCGGTTGCCAGTATGGTGGTGGATGATCCCCTGTTGCGGCAGGAGGCAGGTGAAGGCTTCGAATATCCCTTATCAGAGCAGGACAGGGAGGCGACCCGGGCGAATATGCTGGGCGAGCGGCTGTTGAATGCGGTTGGCCATCCCTATATCTACATCCAGGTACTTGCTGTGCAGGAAGCCGAAGAGGGCTTGTCAGCAACGATTCAGTTAACCGTCCTGGACAAGCAACTGAGCAAACAGGTCCCCGTGGAGTTCTCCAGTACCGCTTGTGCCATGTCGGTAAGTTCCAGTTTTGAATTGCGGCATGCCGAATTAGGCCTGGAGGCATTCAGTGTGCTCGGTGGTGCGCTGCAGGTTCAGGACATGATCCAGGTAGATGTGGACGTGCTCGCCAAATCCCGGTCTCCCGACTGTACCGGGTAGCCGGGTCAGGTCTGCGCACAGTTGTTGCTCCTGACTTTGTTTCAGTCCTCCACGCCCACCCGGGCGGCCCAGGTGGCCAGCGCATAGCGATCGACAACCTTTCTCCGATTTCATTGAGTCGGCAGGGATGACCTCAGTCGGTTATCAGTTTCTTGCCTTGCAGGCGCTCTTTCAGCCCGAACCAGGTATATGCGCCACGCAGGTATAGCGGGCGAAGAGGGGGGAAGGGCATCCATGGAATCGGCTTACGCATGGGATCCGGGATCTTGAATTCGCTGCTGCTGGCGCCGGCGATCATGTCCGCCAGTGCCGCCCCGGCCCAACTGGCCATTGACACGCCTCCACCGTGGAAGGCCAATCCATACCAGGCATTGTTTCTTTCAGGCATGGCGCCAACGTGGAATACATTGTCACGGCACAGGCATACCAGGCCGCTCCAGAAGTAGTCGAAACTTACTTCCCGCCAGGCAGGGAACAGGCTGCGGAATTCCGCTACAAGTCGCCGCCGGACTATTGCCTCTTCCGTCTGGGTTCCGCCGATGCCGCCGCGTCCGCCAAACATGAATCTCCCGTCGGGCAGGAGGCGGAAGTAATGCAGTAGTTCTCGATCGTCGGCGGCCAACTCTGTTTTCAGCCAACCCTGGGCCTGGAGTTCTTCCTTGCTGAGCACCCGGGTGACCAGGATGTTCGAAAATACCGGCATTAGCCTGCTTGCCATCGGCTTGCCCACGCCGGAGGGCGTGTAACCGTTGGTGGCCAGCAAGACGTGTTTGGCACGGACCGTTCCCCGGGCTGTCTCCAGTACGTGCTCACCGCCTTCCTGGCGCCAGGAGCTCACCCCACTGTCGCCGAAAATTCTGACACCTGCCTCTGCGGCGGCTCGGGCAAGGCCCAGGGTGTATTTCAGCGGGTGAAGCCCGAACCCCCTGGGCATGTGAAGTGCGCCGGTGAACAAGGGGCTGAACAAGCCGCGCTCCCTGAGATCGTCCTGGCTTAGTGCGCTGGCGGCGACCCCCAGCTTGCTATTCATCCACTGCGCCTCATCGATGGCGTCCTGGTGAGCCCTGGCTCCCGAGCCAACAATATATTCACCGGACCCTGCCCGATCGAAATCAATATTCAGACTTTCGCCCAGGTTTCCCACATAAGCGATCGCGTCTTCCTGGGCCTGGCAAAGCTCCCGGGTGGTTTCCAGTCCCCATTTGTTGATCATCTCGTCGTAGCCCATATGGGCGCCGCCAGGGCTGCAAAAACCACCGTTGCGCCCAGAGGCTCCCCAGCCCGGTTGTGCCGCCTCCAGCACGATGGTGTCCATGGAGTGACGGCTCGCCAGGCCCAGGGCGGCATTCAGGCCGGTATAGCCGGCTCCGATAATCGCTACCTCGGCCTTTATGTCTTCTTCCAGGCACGGGAAGTGTTGCGCGGGGGTCGCTAAAGATTCCGCCCACCAGCTTTTAGGGTACGAGCGTACATCGAAGGCTTCGGCAGCCAGCCAGCTAGGGTGCATCGGAGTGATCCTCCCGGAATTCGTATAATCTTTTGTTCATTCCGGCCCAGCCTAACGGTATCCCCATGCCCCGCCAAGGCCCTGGGCGCCATACTTTCATTGGAAATCCGGATTCATTCGATGCTACAAGGTAAAGCCTTGTTCCCGTGTTTAGCTAATTCCAAGAGTCCCTTTCATGTCGTTGAGAATTTTATTCCACCACCGCGCGTTGCTGTTAGTTGCGTTCTTGTTCTGTTCCAGCGGTTGGGCCGCCGGTGACGATGACCGGGCGGCCTTTGCCATGCCCGACAGCTATAGCGCTGATGTGACCGGGGCGGTGTTGAGGCTGGGAGGCAATGCGGTGGATGCCGCAGTAGCCGCATCCTTCACCCTGAGTGTCACCCTGCCCGAGGCGGGCAATATCGGTGGCGGTGGTTTCATGCTGGTGAGCATGGGTGATGAAACGGCATTTGTAGATTATCGGGAAACCGCCCCCTCTGGCGCCAGCCGCGATATGTATCTGGACGAGGACGGCAATGTCGCGCCGGGACGCAGCGAGATCGGTCACTTGTCGGTCGGGGTTCCGGGAACCGTAGCGGGCATGTGGGAAGCCCACCAGAAATATGGTCGCCTGCCCTGGGTTGTGTTGTTGGCTCCAGCGATCAAGCTGGCCCGGGAAGGCTTCTTTGTGCACCCCCAATTGGCTGAAAACACCAGCGATGCGGCGGAGAGCTTCGAGCGTGGCGGAGTGAACTTCAGCAGGTATTTTTCCGGCATGCGGGCGAGGGAATTGTTCAGGCAGCCGGAACTTGCCGCGACCCTGCAGCGCATATCTGAAAACGGCGCACGGGAATTCTATACC
Source organism: uncultured Chromatiales bacterium (assembly GCA_937128475.1). GTDB lineage: Bacteria > Pseudomonadota > Gammaproteobacteria > Steroidobacterales > BM003 > CAKZML01. The sequence continues at coordinate 9,727 of CAKZML010000304.1, read as the reverse complement.
GGCGAGACGGCCGGAATGATACTGGAAGAAATGCAACGCGGAGGCGGATTGATCAACGCCTCTGACCTGGCTGACTACAAGGTAATCTGGCGCGAACCCCTGGAAATCCCCTGGCGCGGATATCGCCTGCTGAGCGCGCCCCCGCCCAGTTCCGGTGGCATCGCACTGATGCAGTTATTGCAGATGAAGGACGAATTGCATGAGCAGTTCCAGGGCCTTTCTCATAACTCGGTTCAGTACATTCATCTTGTTGCGGAAATGGAGAAGCGGGTATTTGCGGACCGCGCCGAATATGCAGGCGACCCCGAGTTCGTTGAGGTTCCGGCCGGTCGCCTGGTGTCCGCCGAATACGTGTCCTCTCGCGCAGCCGAGGTGAGTCCGACGACGATTTCAAAACTTGAGGGAGTGCGCCCCGGACTTGAGTCGAAAGACACCACGCATTTTTCTATCCTGGACTTTGACGGCAACGCAGTCTCCAACACCTATACCCTTAACGCGAGCTTTGGCAGTGGTGTGGTGGTCGGCGGCGCGGGTTTCTTGCTGAACGATGAAATGGATGATTTCAGTTCCAAGCCCGGTGTGCCCAATCAATACGGTGTAGTGGGCGGTGACGCCAACGCCATCGAGCCGGGCAAGCGCATGCTGTCCTCAATGAGTCCAACCATTCTCATAAAGAATGGCAAGCCGGTAGTGGTGGTGGGTACGCCCGGTGGGTCGACAATCTTCACCAGCGTGTTCCAGGTGATGGTGAACTTGATGGACTTCGATATGTCGCCGGAAAAAGCGGTATCCAGCACCCGCTTCCATCACCAGCTATTGCCTCCGGACGAGGTGACATTTGATCCGGGTATTCCGTTACCGACCCGAACTGTGGAAGGTCTTGTGCAGCGTGGCTACGCGCCGCGTCCCCATGACTGGGCGCTGGGTGATGTGATGGTGGTTAGTGGCCTTAACGGAGCCTTGCGCGCCGCTGCCGACCCCAGGGGCCGGGGCGTTGCCAAGGTGATTGCCCGGGACGAATAGTCCCGGGCGCAACAACTTCTGGCCTAGCCCTTGATATCCAGGGCGTTGGGCCGCTTGGGTAATCCGGGCATGCGGATAATGTCTCCGGCCAGGGGCACCAGGAAGCCGGCTCCTGCCGAAAGCAGCACATTTCTAATAGTGATCCGGAAGCCGGTGGGGCGACAGATCTGCTTGGGATCGTCACTTAGTGACAGGGGTGTCTTGGCCATGCAAATTGGCAGGCCCGCGAAACCCAGGCGCTGGATTCGGGCCAGGTCCTTGGTGGCGGTGGCGGTGTAATCCACGCCCTCGGCTCCGTAGACCTTGGTGGCAATCGCCTCGATCTTTTTCTTGATGGGGTCCGACCAGTCATAGGTGGGCTTCAGGGGACGGGTTTCCTCGTTGGCCGTTTCAATAACCGCTCTTGCGAGTTCTTCCGCACCCTTGCCACCGTCGGCGAAGGCAGTCGATACGGCGCACCGCACACCCAGCTCCTCGCAGGCCTTGCGTACTACTTCCACCTCGGCATCGGTGTCGGTGTCGAAGCGATTGATGGACACCACCGGCTCCCTGTCGAAGCCACGAATATTCTCTACGTGCTTGAACAGGTTGGGCAGGCCTGCTTTGACAGCGGCCACGTCTTCGGCAATCAAGTCCTTGGGTCCCTTTCCGCCATGACGCTTGAGTGCGCGGATGGTGGCCACCAGGACCACTGCCGCCGGGGTAAGCCCGGTGTAACCGCACTTGATGTCGACGAATTTTTCCGCGCCCAGGTCGGAGCCGAAGCCGGCTTCGGTAATCGCCCAGTCACCCAGTTTCAGGGCCATGCGGGTTGCGATCACGCTATTGCAGCCATGGGCGATGTTGGCGAAGGGTCCGCCGTGCACCAGGGTGGGGACGCCCTCACAAGTCTGTACAAGGTTCGGCAGCATGGCCTCCTTGAGCAAACGCATCATTGCGCCTACCGCGCCAACATCTTCGGCGGTCAGCGGGTTGCCATCGGCTTCCTCGGCGACGATTAGTCGGGAAAGACGTTTGCGCAGGTCTGCCTCGTCCTCGGCCAGGCAAAGCGTTGCCATGATTTCCGAGGCCGGTGTGATGTCGAAACCGGTTTCCCTGGGAACGCCCTGGAGTACCCCGCCCAGGCCGATGACCACATGGCGCAATGCCCGGTCATTCATGTCGATAACGCGGCGCCAGCTGATGCGGCGCGGATCCACTTCAGGCGGGTTGCCGTAATGAATGTGATTATCCAGCAGCGCTGCCAACAGGTTATGGGCTGCGGTGATGGCATGAAAATCGCCGGTGAAGTGCAGGTTGATGTCTTCTTCGGGAACCAGGCTGGCCTTGCCGCCACCGGTTGCGCCGCCTTTCATGCCGAACATCGGACCCAGAGACGGTTCTCGCAGGGCGATGCAGACTTTTTCACCCAGGCTGGCCATGCCCTGGCCAAGAGAGATGGATGTTGTCGTCTTGCCTTCGCCGGCGCCGGTTGGCGTCATTGCGGTAACCAGGATCAATCTCCCTGACTTCCGGCCGGCAGCTGCTTCATGTCTGAGCTTGGCTTTTTCGGTCCCGTAGGCGATGACGTGTTCGGGAGCGATCCCCAATTGCTTGGCGAGTTGGCCAATTTCCTGCACAGTGCCTGACATGCTCTTCGTCCTCGATTAATTCGAAACGCAAGAGGGTACACTATTAATCTGGTTATACCGAATACCTGAAATTCCGCATTGCAAACAGGAACAAGAAATGGATATAGGTGAATTGCGCCGCGAATACTCGCGACTGGGGCTTCGGCGCGCTGACCTTGCAGGGGACCCCTTCAATCAGTTTCAGCTTTGGTTTGAGCAGGCCAGGGAGTCAGGTCTGTCAGATCCCAACGCCATGAGCCTGGCGACGGTGGACGAGCAGGCACGCCCGTCTCTGCGCACTGTGCTGCTGAAATTCTGGAACGAAGAAGGCTTCGTGTTCTACACCAATTTCGAAAGCGCCAAGGCCCGGGATATTTCCTCGAATCCTGAAGTCGCCTTATTGTTCCTCTGGCTGCCCCTGGAACGGCAGGTAATCATTCGCGGGCGGGCGGAGAAAGTCTCCACTACGGAATCCATGAAATATTTTCTCAGCCGGCCCCGGGGCAGTCAGCTTGGCGCCTGGGTCTCCCAGCAAAGTTCAGTGGTTTCCTCGCGGGGTCTGCTGGAGGCCAAGCTTGAGGAAATGAAACAAAAATTTGCCAACAAGGACGTCAGCCTGCCTTCGTTCTGGGGGGGCTTCAGGGTGGTGCCCAGGAGCGTTGAGTTCTGGCAGGGCAGGCCAAACAGGATGCATGACCGCTTCATGTACACTCGGGATGGCGCCGGGTGGAAGGCGGATCGACTGGCGCCCTGACGGCGATACGGGGTTCCCGTCCCATTAACGGAGATTGTGTGATTTGAGATTGTCCGGGCTGACAAATGCATTGCTGGGTCGCTGCTGCGGCCTGGTGTTGCTGGCCGGGTTTCTTGTCGCTTGTCAGCCCTCGTCAGATCAGCCCAAGCCCGGAGAACGCCGGGATGTCCCCCAGCAGCAGTCTCCTGACTCCCCGGCGACCCATGAATTATTGAGCAGCGGCATTGGGATGTCGGATTTGCCGGACCAGTTTTCATCGGTATGGCATCCCTGGAGCGGTGACCTGGACGGCATGGTCGAACGACGCGGCATTCGCGTGCTGGTGGTGCATAGCGGATATTTGTATTTCTTTGATGAAGGCCGGCCCAGTGGCATCACCGTGGAGATGCTGGCTGAGTTTGAGCGATTCCTGAACAAGAAGTACAAGACCACTCGCCTGCCAATTTACGTGGTGCCTATTCCAGTTACCCGGGAGCGCCTGCTTCCTGACTTGCTGGCTGGCCGGGCTGACCTGATTGCAGCAAACCTGACGGTCACCCCGGAACGTTCCGCGCAAATAGATTTTTCCAAGCCAATATATAGCGGGGTCAGCGAAGTCATCGTGACCGGGCCCTCTGCGCCGCCCATTGAGAGTATCCAGGACCTGGCCGGGCAGGATATTTTCGTGCGCGCCTCCAGTAGTTACTTTGAAAGCCTTAATCGATTGTCTGCCGGGTTTATCGCCATGAATATTAAGCCGCCACGCATCCGCCTGGTGGAAGAGGTTCTGGAAGACGAGGATGTGCTGGAAATGGTCAACGCGGGTATCTACCCGATGACCGTGGTTGATGATGTGAAGGCCAGGTTTTGGAGTGGTGTGCTGGAAGACCTGGTCATGCGCGAGGACCTGGTAGTAAACATGGATGGTGATATTGCCTGGGGATTCCGCAAGAACAGTCCCAAGCTGAAGGCCCTTTTGGATGAGTTCATGCGCAGTCATGGCCAGGGCACCCTGTACGGCAATGTGGTGCGAAATAAATACCTGGATGACAGCGGTTGGGTGAAAAGCGTCAGTTCCAAGGCGGCGTTGGAACAACTCCAGCCGCTATCCAGGCTGTTCAGGAAGTATGGTGAGCAGTACGGATTTGACTGGCTGGAACTGGCCGCCCAGGCGTTCCAGGAATCGGCGTTCGACAACAACAAGAAAAGTGCCGCGGGCGCGGTGGGTATCATGCAGGTCAAGCCGTCCACTGCCAGTGACAAGAACGTTGGCATTGAAGATGTGTATGAACTGGAGAACAACATACACGCCGGGGCCAAGTATCTGCGCTTCCTGGCGGACCGATATTTCGATGATGCCAGCGTGCATCCCCTGGACCAGTGGATGTTTGCGGTAGCGGCCTATAACGCAGGGCCGGCCAAGATCGCGAAGATGCGCCGGTTGGCCAAGAAGCAGGGCTATGACAACACGGTCTGGTTCGACAACGTGGAAGTGGTGGTGGCCAAGAACATTGGTCGGGAGACCGTCCAGTACGTGAGCAATATTTACAAGTATTACGTGGCCTATAAATTGAGCTGGGAACGTTCTGACTTGCGAGAAAAAATCATAGGTGACCGGTAAGTCCGCCGGGTCGGACGGGTCCACAGGAGTGTCGTGCACATCCCTCGAATAAATTTCCTTACCCTGATCATGTTGTTTGAAGGAGCGCTGCTGCCCCTGTCCCTGCTGCTGTCCTGGCTGCTGGACATTCCGCTGACACTTTCCCCTGGTGGCCTGTCGATCCTGATGGGTGTGCTTGGCACCTTGCCAATATGGGGGTTGCTGGTCTGGGCCCGCAGTCTTCGGTTGTCCCCGGTGGAGGAATTCTTTAGCTGGGTCGACAGGAATATTGTTTCACTGTTTCGCGGGGCGACCGGCTGGCAAATTGCGGTCATAGCGTTGTTGGCCGGGCTGGGTGAGGAGATGCTGTTTCGCGGCATTATCCAGCAAGGTCTCCAGGGTTGGCTGGGTCCCTGGCCGGGCTTGCTGCTGGCAAGTTTCGTTTTTGGCGCAGCACATTGGGTGAGTCGCACCTACATGGTCTTTGCCTGCTTGATGGGCCTGTACCTGGGCTTGCTGTATTGGCGCACCGATAACTTGCTGGTTCCGATCATTGTTCACGCCTTGTATGACTTTATTGCCCTGCGACTGTTGTTGCGCCAGGCCCCGGTCGCTTCTCAGGACTCCGCCTAGGGTGCTGTATTCGCGGAAACCTTACCGGGCCAGTCTTTGATGAGTGAGTGGCTGCTACTGGCCAGGCCCGTATTGCACCTGCTCTTGCATGGGCTGGTGCCCGGCGTGTTCGCGCGACTGTGCTGGCCCGAGCGCTGGAAGATGGCGTGGTTGGTGATGATGGCGGGCATGCTGATTGACCTGGATCACCTGTTGGCCGATACCCTTTACGATCCCCTGAGGTGTAGCCTTACAACCCACCCATTGCATGGCCCGATTCCCGCGCTGGTCTATCTTTTACTGCTTTGGCCGCGCAAGACCCGGGTGCTTGCCTGTGGTCTTCTGATTCACCTGGCGCTTGATGGTTCGGACTGCTTGATGATGCTGGCAGTCTGACATTTCGGGAATCGGCAACTTGGAACCGCCCCCTTCAATGCGGTTAACATGGGTCGGCGATTTACAGGGCGTGAACAGAGACGGTAAAGGCTTACATGGCATTCAAGACACTTCGTTTTCGGGCGGGCCCCGGGGCTACAAGAGTATTGACCCGGGAAGGGTTCGACTTTGATCGGTTCCAGGTTATGGCGGGCGCCTCCGGCGGACCCAAGTGGCTGGCATTGAGTCGGCTGGACAAATTCATTGCCGGCGAATTGTTGCCCCTGCGCAAGACACCGCTGTTCCTGTTGGGCTCATCGATTGGAGCCTGGCGGTTCAGTTGCTATGCAAAACCTGACCCGGTCGCTGCTATCCAGAGATTTGAAGATGCCTATGTTGAGCAGCGCTATGGGAAGAAGCCCACCGCCGAGGAAGTTACCGCGGAGACCCGGCGATTTTTCAAGCTGATTGCCGGGGGCGGTGGCGAGGCGCAGATGCTGTCCAATCCCCGTGTTCGACTGAACGTAATGGCGGTGCGCTGTCGTGGCGCGGCAGCTTTTGAGCAACCCTGGTTACAGGGCCTGGGCATGATGGCGGCGGCCACCGGCAACCTGATTAGTCGGCGGGCGCTTGCCGTGTCGTATGAGCGGGCGTTGTTTTTCGATCCCAGGGATGAGCCGCCGTTTATGAACCTGGCGGGACTGCCCATGCACCGTATCGCCCTGAGTGAGCAAAACGTGGAGGACGCGGTGGTGGCCAGTGGCTCCATTCCCCTGGTGCTCGAGGGAGTGCGGGATATTCACGGAGCTCCCAGGGGCATGTATCGCGACGGTGGTGTCACGGATTACCACTTCAACGATTCCCTGAGCAGCGATGACGGGCTGGTTTTTTATCCACACTTCTATCCGTACATGGTGCCGGGCTGGTTCGACAAGAGCCTGTCCTGGCGGCGAGCAGGGGGCGCGGCGACCGACAAGGTCCTGCTGGTGTCTCCCTCGGAGGAGTTTGTCGCCAGTCTGCCCTATGGGAAGATTCCGGACAGGAAGGATTTCGTGAACCTGGATAACGAGCAGCGCATCAGTTACTGGAATACCGTGGTGGCTGAGAGCGAGCGCATGGTTGACGAATTTCGGGAGTTACTCGCTGGCGGTGACCTGGCCGCCAGGCTCGAGTCACTGGGCTGAATTCAGGCATCGGGAGTCTTATCGGTATGGGTTTCATTCTGCATGAGCGTCTGCAACAGGATTGTCTGCAACTTGGCAGCTTCGCCCTGAGCAAGTTGCTGCTGCTTAATGATAGTCGCTTCCCCTGGTGCATCCTGGTCCCTGCCAGGGCTGATGTGTCCGAGATTCACCAGCTGGATTGGAACGACCAGGTTCAGCTGCTAAGAGAGTCGGGACGCCTGGCGGATTGTCTTACTCGAATTTATCGCCCTGACAAGTTGAATGTCGCCGCCATAGGCAACCTGGTGCCACAGTTGCACCTGCATCACGTAGTGCGTTATCGAGATGATGCCGCCTGGCCGGCCCCGGTTTGGGGTGTGGGTGTTGCGCAGCCCTACGAGGCGGCGGACCTGGAGGCCCGGATCGGAAAACTGCTTGATGAATTGAGTAAGGAAGCGGAAGCGCTGGCAGGATTCGATGCCTGTCGGTAAATAGCCAGGACAAGGAGTCTTAAATGAAAAATATCATCGGCACGTTGATTTTTACGGTTCTGCTGGCGGCTTGCGCCGGACAGGAGCGGGCACAAGAAACTGCCCAGGTCACAAATCCCGAGGCAGTGGATTTCTCGGTTCTCGCCGGAGACTGGATTCTGGACTCACTGGAAGGTGAGAAGTGGCTCGGGGAGCCGCGGGTCACCATGAACTTGTCGGACAGCGGCAGGTTCTCTGGCAGCGGCGGATGCAATCGCTACTTCGGTGTATTCACCTTGACTGAAGGCAAGCTGACCATCGGGCCGATAGGCTCAACCATGATGGCTTGCGAACAGGCGAACATGGACCTGGAGCACCGCTACCTGGGTATCCTGGAAAAAGTCGCCAGCATGACTCGTGGCGATGCTCTCCTGCATCTACTGGATGAACAGGACAGGGAACTGGTCGTGCTGCGGGCGGCCCCGCCTGGCGACTAGGCGGTGACCTAGCCTACCGGCACGCCGAACAGATAGGGGTGCAGGAAGCGGATCAGTCCGTAAGTGACGATGCCGGCCATGACGATAATCACGTCTTTTTTCACCGGCAGTTTTTCGGTCTGGCGAGTCGCACCGCGCTTGTTGGCTGACCACATGTCATACACGGCATATAAACCAAAGGATGAGAACAGGATCACCGAGGCCTGGTCGCCGTTGGCCAGCAGGTGACCGATGGCCCAGAGCACGACGGCCCAGTTCATCGGGTGGCGGGTGAAGCGCTTGATGTTGCCGGGCATGTGCGCGGCCGGTAACAGGATCAGTACCGGGAGCATGATCGCGGCCGTGGCAATGTAGCCCCAGCTTGGCGGCAAATAGACTGACACGAAGGGTGCCTTTGCCTTGCCCATTACCAGCAGGACGAAGCCCACCAGGGATACCAGGCTGAACACGGCCTTGTATTTTTTCTCGCCCAGGCTGCTTATAAGCGACTGGCGGGCTGCGGGCAGGGTCGGAACCAGGTGCGCGGCCATAAAAATAATAAGACCAACAATCAGCAATTCCATGGCAACACTCTCCGAAATTTGTGGGTTATACCCGGGAAATACCGAGGATAGCCTGTTTGGCGGTGATGAGCACAGTCCATCGCCCGGCCAGGGTCTTCGAATGTGGTAGATTCACGCCCTGGCCACTCCTGGATACCCTTTTCCCCATGCTGCCAACTATCGATACTCAGCCGCGTTATGAGTTTGAAAAAGCCCCGGGCATGGGAGAGATCATGGAGGTGTCCGAGGACATTTTCTGGTTGAGAATGCCGCTACCCATCATGCTGGGTCACATCAACCTGTGGTTGCTCAGGGACGGGGACAGCTGGGTCATCGTCGATACCGGGATGTCCGATGAGGCAACCCGGGGATTGTGGCTGAAATTATTCGAAGAAAAGTTCCGCGGGCTGCCGGTGTCGCGGGTGATTGTCACCCACCTGCATCCGGATCACGTGGGTCTGGCGGGCTGGCTATGCAGGCACTGGGGTGTGGAGCTGTGGATGAGCCGCACCGAGTATCTGTTGTGTCGCAACCTGGTGCAGGATACTGGCACGGAAGCGCCCAGTGAGGGTGTGGACTTCTATCGCAGTGCCGGGTTTGACGAGGAGTCACTGGCGGAATACCGCAAACGCTTCGGGGGATTTGGTTCGGTGGTATCCGATCTACCCAACGCCTTTACCCGGCTGACCGATGGCATGCAATTGAGCATCGGCGGGCAAACCTGGGAAGTGGTAGTTGGCCGGGGACATTCTCCGGAACATGCCTGCCTGGTATGTGCGGATCGCAACCTGATTATTTCCGGTGACCAGATTCTTCCAACAATTTCATCGAACGTCAGCGTGTGGCCCACCGAGCCCCATGCAAATCCCCTGGCAGACTGGCTGGATTCATGCGCCAGCCTGAAGCAGCGACTACCGGCTGATGTGCTGGTACTGCCTTCTCACGGGAAAATTTTCAGGGGCGCGCCTGAACGGCTGCAGGCCCTGATAGACGAGCACCAGAGGGGTCTGGATAAGTTGCTTGAGATGTGTGATACGCCGCGCACGGTGCTTGACCTGTTTCCGGCGCTGTTCAAGTCGGCAATTACTCGTCGCAACCTGAT
>CAKZML010000303.1 GCA_937128475.1 uncultured Chromatiales bacterium | reverse complement strand
CGCAGTTTCGCGGCGATCTGGTCGCTGACCGTTTCCATGCCAAACGGGTTTTCACTGTCAAAGGGTCGTTGCCAGCCCCGGTTCCAGACAATGAACAAATCGGTTCCTGGCTTGATCGTCCAGCGGAAACGGGAATTGGCACCCACATCCCGGGATTCGGAGTCGTACTGGATATTACTGGACAGCACCATGTCGGGGGTGAAGGCGTATACCACCTTGAACTGGCCAATATTGATATTGAAATCGCCACCGGCCAAATTTCCCCGGTTTTGTTCGATGCCAACTTCAAGCTGGAGGTGGCCGGCAAGTGTGGTGTATTTGGCGAACGCTTTTGTCTCGGTCAGGGTGCCATCGAAGAAGCCGCCAAACCAGATTGTTCCACCTAGCTGCCATGGACGGTATCCGGCTGATACGACCTCCATCCGATACCGGCTGTAATGATAGTCGCCCGCGGGGATCACCACTCCATCGGTGATTTCGAAGGGCTCATCAAGGCGCTCGAACTGGGGGACGAAATTCGCCTCAATGTGTTCGCCGGATTGGGTACGCACGTTGAAGGGAGCGGTGAATACCCGCCAGGATTCGACATCGCCATTGGCGTCCTGGATAAACCTCGGATAGAACTCGAAGTAAAATTGCCTTGCCCAAGCCAGGTTCTCGCTTTGTGGGCGTGGTTTGAATGTTGCGCCGGCCTGGTACCAGCGGGTGCCAGGGCGAGGCAGGAAGCCCAGCGCGGGATCGAGATTCTCGCCAAATTCCTTAACCGTTGCGGACAGGTCCCAGAGGTCGTTGGGGTATTCAGCCGAGACTCCCCAGCCGACATTGTCACCATCGGGCACATCGCCATAGCTGGCCGCAGTCCAACCGCCGATGGACAGGTTCTTGTCGCCGCGAAATTGTGAGGTGCGCCAATAGATATCCATGCCCACCAGCGTATTGTCGCGTTGGCCTTCTGGATCGCCGCTGGTGGCAATGGCGCCCAGGGTAAGATTTTCGCTCACATCGTAATTCACCCGCCCGGCAAACAGCTGTGTTTCTTCAGTCAGTTCTGTCTGCTCTGCCGCGACAGCCAGGCCCGCGAGTTGCCACGGACCAGAGTTGCCCAGCAGTTTGAGGCCGGCGGGCAGGCCAATCATTTCGCCGTCGAACAGACCAATCCTGCGAGAGAAAAAGGGGATGAAATCATCCTGGAGCCCGGGCCCGAAATTGAACATTTCGGATCCTTCCAGAAAGAACGGGCGTTTTTCGGGGAAAAACAGGGCGAATCGCGTCAGGTTCGCCTGGCGAGTGTCCACCTCGGTCTCGGCAAAATCCGGATTGATGGTCAGGATTGCGCTTAGATCACTGTTGAAATTCCAGGTCAGATCGCCGCCAACCTCGAGATTATTGGAGTCCTGGTTGATGTCGTAATCTCTGTCCACGCCAACCAGGCCGAAAGGACTGAATGATATGCCACGACCTGGGCGAAGATCCGACATTCCATTCAGTGTTCCTGCTCGCTGCAAGTCGGTGAAATTTGCATCCAGGCTTATACCGCTCCAGCGCAGACCGGTCTGAACGCGGGGTATATAGCGCCCCACATTCATGCCCCATTGATCCTTTCCCCAGGGGAAACGGAGTGTTTGAGCGGGGATTCGGATTTCAGCAGTCCATCCTGTGGCAGTGCGCCGCGTAGCTGAGTCCCAGATTCCATCCCAGTCAATGGAAAGCTCCTGGGACCCGGCCACCAGTCCGTCCAGCTGTGCACCGGCGGCATTTAACCGAAAATAGTAGCCGCGTCGCTTATCGTTCATTGGATCAAGGATGAGGGATATAAAATCATCGCCCCCCATGTCACCATCGCGCTGCATGGTGTGAATGGCGATCCTGTCTGGATCAGGATCGTGGCAGATGATGCCGAAAATGATGTCGCTGCTGGTTACCAGCACCCGAATTTCCGTGGTGAATGGGGTGGGCCGGCCCGGGTGGGGGTCTTGCTGAACCAGATCAGGTATGACGCCTGCCTGCTCCCACGCCGCCTCATCAAGTAAACCGTCCAGCTTGATGTCTTGCTCGGTTGTTCCTCCCCTGACTTCGGGTGCTGCAATGGCCCGGTCCGGAAACGCCAGTGATGCTCCGCCAAGAGCCAGCAACAGCACCAGGGCCTGTATGGCGGAAACAAGGGTGGGCGTTGTGTTGCGTTCAGGCATCTTCTCTGGCTCTGGTCAGGATAATGTCGTGATATTCAGGTGCGCGGATTAATTGGCTTTCGGCCCCGCTCGCAAGGCGGGTAGCGGCCGCCGTTTTTAGTACGCGCTCTCCCGGGACGACACAAGTTTGCCGTCCTCTGCGCCCAGGGTGTAGCTGATGCCACCCTCACCGCGCCACTCGCCGATATTGAAGCTGCCGTCGGGGCCAATCCGGTACACCTGGATATTCCGATAGGTTAACGGCTTGCCGGGCAGACATTGCTCGGGCTTCCCGTCGCCGCGCATGAAATAGGCAAACGGTGTTTCGTGATCGGCGGTGGCATGCACCGTCGCCACGCCGGTTGCCGGATCCACGTGCACCGCTGTTTCCCTGTCTGCAGCAATGGCCCGGCTTTGTTCGGTCCACCCGTCATGGACAAGTCGCGCCATGAAGGAGATGGTCCGACCGATACGTTGACGTTCCTGGAGATGCTGGTCAGTGATGATGTTTTCCATAAATGGCAGCTGAAGGAAATCCTTTGCCAGGGTCAGGTCCGCATTAAATGGATCTGAAAGTCCGGACTCGGTGGTGACGCTCTCGGTCATGGCGGAATAAACAAATTCCCCCATTACTGCCATCCCTGCGCTGGTACCGCCGATGGGGGCGGGCTTGGCCACCACGAAGTTGATGGCGTCCTGAACAGGCGTGTCCTGCCAGAACTTTACATACCTGGATTGATCGCCGCCGGCGATGAACAAGGCCTCGGCGTTGCGGATGGTTTTGATGACGAAGGGGTCAGTGGATGCCTCTCGATTGTCGAACACGATGGTTTCCACCGAGTCGCAGTTACACAACTCGTAAATGTAGTCGTTGTAATCCTCGGCACCCGAGGCCCGCAGGACGACAAAATCTCCGCCGCCACCCATGGCGCCCATACGGATGTAGTTCTCGTCCACGTCGTCACCACCACCTTGCATCACGATCAGACCCTGGGTCGCGCGTTGCACATTTTCTGGACTGCCTGTCAGGTAGTACTGGTAGCCATCGGCAGCGCCTGCATGGCAGGAGAACAGTAAAACCCCGGCAACGACGCTTGCTCGCGCAATGGTACTGCTATGAATGGTATGGCTTGAGGACATGCGTTTCTTCCCGGGATTTCGTGGCTATCACCGCTCCATACTAGGCAGTGCGGCGCTTCATGCCAACAAGCAGTTACCGCAATTCACGATGCGTGTTCCACATCCTGGTAAAGGCAGGACAATAGGCCGTGTTCAGGCTACTATTCCAACTCGAATTTCAGTGTGTAATCCGAAATCGAAGCTGGCATGGATTCGCCATAGACTGACCCTGTGGCCAGATTCTGAAATGGATATCGACATACCAACGATGAAAACTCTCAGGAATACAAGGCAGGCATGAAAGGACAAAAACCGAGTCGTGAAGAAAGCGTCGCATTCGCAATCAAGTTGATTCGCGAAAACAGAGCGCAAGATGCCGAACGCATTTGCCTGGCATGGCTGGCGGAAAACCCGGGATGCGCGCTTCACAGGCGAATGCTGGGACATTCCTACATAAAACAACAACGCTTGGAAGAGGCTGAAACCACATTGCGTTTTGCGCTTTCCATGGAACCGGGAATGCCCCAGTTAGAAGAAGACCTGGGTAGTGTCACGGCAATGCTGGGTCGTTTTGATGAGGCCATTTCCCATCTTCGCAGGGCTATTCAACTGGATCCCTCCCGTCCTCAGCCTTACAAGAAACTCGGTCACGCGTTGATCGCCGTGGGTCGTGGCAATGAGGCCGATGATGAATTCCGAAAATTCATGGAACGCGACCCAGATAAAAGCAAAGTGGCGCAGGCCATTACCCACATCCAGCAGGGTAAAGAAGAGGAAGGAGAAAAATTACTCAAAGAGGCATTGAGGGAAAATCCGGACAATGTCGAGGCTATGCGTTACCTGGCTACCACAATGCGGTCGGGGAAAAAGAATATGGCTGACGCCGAGGCTCTGCTTCGTCGGGCAACTCAACTGGCGCCAGATTATCTCGAGGTCTGGTTATTACTGGGATCCATTCTTGTTGAACGAGGAAAGTATCTCGACGCGATACCGGTTTTTACCAAGGCGAGCCAGCTGGCACCGGGCATGGCAGAGGCGTGGGCTGGGTTGGCGCATGTTCAATCCAAGTCCAGTCACCCGGAAGAGGCGGTGGAGGCTTACGCGCGAGCAGTTGCGATTAATCCCGATGTGCCTGGTTTGCAGATGAGCTATGCCCATGCCCTGAAGACAGTGGGGGATCAGCCCGGTGCCTTGACAGCGTATCGTGCGGCTATCAAGGCCAAGCCGAGTTTTGGCGAAGTGTACTGGAGCATGGCCAACCTCAAAATCTTCAAGTTTGATGATGAAGAAGTGGAGGCCATGGAACACCAGGTGGAGCATGGCGAGCTTTCAGACAGTGAAGAAATTCATTTCCGCTTCGCCCTGGGTAAAGCCTGGGAAGACAGGCGCGACTACGACAAGGCCTGGCATTTTTACGATACGGGAAACAAGTTGCAACGCATGGAGGCGGAACACGATCCCCTGGAAATGGAGATGAAACACGAAAGTATCATCGAAACATTTGACCGGGAATTTCTGGAAAAGAGCGAGGGCAACGGTTGCCCTGACCCGGATCCGATCTTCATCGTCGGACTTCCGCGTTCCGGTTCCACCCTGGTTGAGCAGATTCTTTCCAGTCACAGCCAGGTGGAGGGAACTTCGGAGCTTACGGAACTACCGAATTTGATTGCCAGCATGGGTCGTTACAGGACCGACGGGAAAAAATACCCGGAACTGTCCCTGGAGGCGAGAAGGCAGGATTGGAAGGCCTACGGCGATAAGTACATGGAGGACAGCAGTCGGCACAGGCATTCCGATAAGCCATTTTTTACTGACAAGCTGCCGAATAACTTTCCTCATGTAGGATTGCTGCATCTGATTTTGCCTAACGCAAAGATCATCAACACACGTCGTCACCCGTTGGACAGTTGCCTGGGTGCCTACAAGCAGCTCTGGGGTGTCGGCCAGAACTGGACGTACGACATCATGGACCTGGAGCATTATTACTCCCGGTATCACCAGATAATGAAGCACTGGCAAGAGGTGCTGCCGGGCAAGGTGCTGGATGTGCATTACGAGGATACGGTCCTGGACCTGGAAGGTCAGGTCAGGCGTATCCTGGATTACTGTGGTCTTCCCTTTGAAGAACAGTGCCTTCGGTATTATGAGACCGACAGAGCAGTGAATACCGCCAGTTCTGAGCAGGTGCGGCAGCCAATCTACCGTGACGCACTGGGCAAGTGGCGTCGTTATGAGAAACACCTGGGCTACTGGAAGGAAGAATTGGCAGACATCATTGATGAATTGCCTGAATCCATACGCAACGCGGGGCTTTAGCCGAAGGGCGGCCAGGCCCGCCGATTAGTTGTAGGGCCAGACCTCCAGTCCATGGATAGCATTTCGCACGTCCATGGTAAGTGCTACCGACAAGACCTGCGTGTTTTGGGCCAGGTCGTATACGGTGATCGTGGATGGGGATGAACCGCCAGCCACCAGGGTATCGGACAGCACGCAAAGTCCACGGGCAAACCCTTGTCGGGCCACACCGCTCTTGTCCATTTCTGTATATCGCAGCTGGCTCACCGGGTATTTGGGAACCGGCATCGCACGATCCTCGTCACCTTCCCCGCGGCCGCAGTAGCGCAGCGCATCTGCCTGGCTGTCATTGAACAACACACCGTCCCGGAAGGGCTGGGCGTTGTGGGTGCCTGCTGGTAGCTCAACGGCCATATTCACGTTCGTGCCATTGAAGTGAAGCAAGCCGCCACTGTGCAAGCCTGATAAGTACAGCCCGCCCTGGCTGGCAACCACGTTATTGATATGTAATTTGTTCAGCATCAATGGCCCTTGGTCCTTAAGCGGGTCATAGGTTGATGCCTTGTACTGGAAATTCTCTTGTTTGAGGTGCATTCCCCACTTGAATTCCTTGCTGTCCAGGTCGAACGCCAGGATGCTGTCATACCCGGTTGAACTCAGGAACAGAGTTCGTTCAAAGACACTGATCTCGTGGCAATGTCGAAGATAGGGATTCTTCCACGATCCAACAAGTTTAAATTCTGGCGTGTAAGCAAAAAGCTCATCGCTGGCCGCGATGTAAACAGTCTCTGCGTCAAAGGCGATTCCACGCAGGCCACGGTCCCAGCCGCGCCCCTGCCAGTCAATATCCGCCTTGTCCCAGTCTATGGTCTGCACGACCGTTTGCGCATCCAGGTCCAGTAAGTACACACCACCGTGGCTTTCGCCCTGGTTGCTACCCCTGATAACCGATGTCGTAACGAGCTTTGTCATTCAAAATCCTGTTATTCATTTCGTTGATGCAAGTGAGGTCGGTCATATTAGGGGCTGGCCGCGCTAGTTGGCAAGACGGCCAATTCCAGCCTGGGCAAAAAATAAGGGCCCGGTTAGAAACCGGGCCCCTTTTTACTTTAGATGAGCGAAAAATTCGTTCATCACACTTTGGACTAGAACCTCTTTGTCAGGCTCAGGGAGATAGTTCTGGGCCTCTGATAAGTCCTAATATATCTGCCCCAGCCAGGATCTTGGCCGCTGACTCCTTCGAACCAATCCGCGTAATAGGTGCTCATCTGGAGGTCGTTGATACCCTGATTGTTCCAGACGTTTCGAGCCATAAGTCTAATGGTCCACTCATTGTCCAGGGACAGTCCTACCTGCAGGTTTGAGCTGCGCCAGGACGGGACGATACCGTTGACATCACCTTCGGCAGCAGAATCCG
Source organism: uncultured Chromatiales bacterium (assembly GCA_937128475.1). Lineage (GTDB taxonomy): Bacteria > Pseudomonadota > Gammaproteobacteria > Steroidobacterales > BM003 > CAKZML01. The sequence continues at coordinate 42,771 of CAKZML010000303.1, read as the reverse complement.
TGTTATCCCAGACTTCGTCCTGGAAGCTGGTGTCGTAGCGGAACCACAGATCGCCAGGTAAATCGAAGGCATTGGGTACAGTGTACTCTGCCGCAAGCCAGTACTTCAGACTCGGTGAGACAGGCATGGGAGTGCCGTTTACAAGATATGGCTCGCAAGGATCACCACCGGGATCGAGATCACCTTCCAGGCAATTGGACGCATAGGAATCACCAGTGAATTCCGATTTGCCCATGTAAACATTGCCCTCCAACATGAAGTTCTGGGTCACGTGGAAAGTACCATTGAGCTCAAGCCCTTTACTTTCACCTGTTGTGCCGTTCCAGGTTCCTCTTGCCCACCACTCTCTCCAGGTGGGGCCTACTCGGCTGTTGACCTGGATGTCATCCCATTCCATCAGGTACGCGGAAACGTTCAACGTCAGTCGCCTGTTCAGCCACTCGGTTTTCGCGCCTATTTCATAGTTAGTCATCTTGTCGGGCTTGTATTCCGGTGTGATCCAGCCTTCTGCCACGGCCCTGGGATTGTTTGTGCCGCCCAGGCGGAAGCCTTCGCTGATTGTGCCGTAGACCATGGCGTCGTCGTTGAGAGCGTATTTGACACTGAGCTTCCCGACGGAGTTGCTGGTCTTACCCTGGAATTCCTCCAGGCCAGGTATCAGGTCGGTACCTACGGTGCCCCAGTAGGCCCCGGGAGGCGCCTTGCCAAAGGGTTGGGTGTTCAGGTTGTAATCTTTCCTGTCATTCTCGAACCAGCGATAACCTACCGTTGCGGTCAACTTGTCAGTTAAGTCGTAACTGAGTTCGCCGAAAATGGCTGTCTGCTTCACCGTTTTCTGCATGTTGTTGTAGTAGGTCCAGTTGGTCTCCTCCATGGGGCACGCTACATCAAAGCCGTTGGCCGCATAGTAACAAGCGCCGTACCAACTGTAGTTGCTCGCATACCAGGCGTCTGTCTGGGCAAACACGCCGTCGGGCAGCTGGAAGCCATAGTCCCACTCATCGTAGGTGTTGTCGTAGAAAGCACCCACCATCCACTGCAGCTTGCTCTCGCTCTGGGAGGCCAGTCGGAATTCCTGGGCGAAGCGGGTTTGTATCTGGTCGTTGTAGACCGTGCCTCCAGACGCATAATTGAAGTCATATACGACATAGTAGCCAGTGTAGTTGGCAACGTAAGTCCACTCCTGGAAGTAGGCCATGTTGTCCCACCTGTAGTCGGACTCACGCTCGAAGTAGGAGGTGGTGGAGGTGAACTCTGCGAAGCCCAGGTCGCCGGTGAAAGTGGCCGAGGCCTGCCACCACTGGTCGTTTCTGTATTCGTCAAAGAACTTGGCGACCTTATAGTCACCGAGGCCGGGGTCCGACTCCCAGGTACCATTGGTTTCGCCTTTCTGTCCGATCAATGAGGCGTCGACAGTCCATTTGTCATTTACCAGCCAGAGGGCATGGATACGGCCACCAACCTGGTCATAGGTATTTTGATTGTCGTCCACGACATCAGCATTGTTGCCTACACCGAAACCCGGCTCGGGCTGGATATAGGTGTCCATGGGGACCACATCCACATAGCCGCCATCGTGGGATGCGAAGCCGACCAGCCTGAGCGCGAACTTGTCATTGACAGGTATGTTCAGGTGACCGCTGACATCGTAGCTGCTGTCGCCACCCTGGGTGGTGCCAAGGCTGGCGTCCATCTGGCCCGAGAGCCGATCCATCGAAGGTTTGTTGGTGATGATACGCATGGTTCCCGACTGGGAGCTGGCGCCAAACAGTGTGCCCTGGGGTCCCGGCAGGCTTTCGATACGCGCGATGTCTACCATGCGCACTTCGGGCATCTGGGAAATAGACGTAATAGGCTGTTCATCCAGGTACATGGCCACTTGCGATTCGGTACGATATTCGTAGGAACCGGTGGAAATGCCACGCATTTGCAGGGAGTTGCGTCCCGGTTGGGCAGAGGTTAACTGGGCGCTGGGCAGGGCCTTGAGATAATCCTCCATGTTCTTGAACTGCATTTTCTCGATGGCGTCGGTGCCAAAAGTACTAATGCTCTGGTCAACGTCCTGGAGGCTTTCCTGCCGCTTGGTGGCCGTTACGATGATTTCTTCAATGGTGAAATCATTGCTGTCGTCTTTCTTGGTGTCTTCCTGGGCAAGTACCGCTGAGCCTGGATGCAATACAGCAATCATTGCTGCCGCAAGAGGCGTCAATGCATGCCGGGTTTTTATTAAGTGATTAGATTCTAGTTCGGGATTTTGCGTGTCCGCAATTGAAGTGCTGCTTCGCATTGGCCATGGCCCCCTGATTCGTATTATCGGCTTCGTTTATTGTTTGTTGGCCGGGTTCGCAAAAAACCTTCGAAGAGAATTCTGAAACACGACTCCACTGAACATACCCAATTACAGCCTGTGGAACAAACCTTTTTAGTTAAAAGGGCCCCTAAACCCATGAGTTAATACGTTTTTTAATGTATTTATTTCACAGTGTGGAATTGTGGGATTTTTTTAGTTTGGTTCTAAAGAATTGAGTTTTTTGATTAGGCGATTGTGCGCAGCAAAATAAGTTATCAATTGACAGCGTTGTCGATGAATTTCAGGGCGATGTGCGAGTGTGCTTCTAGAGCATGCTCTCGGGAACGATTACCTTAAAGGCCGCTCATAGCGCGTGCCTGGATTGGAATGGAGTCGGCACTGGGTACGGGTTGCGTGGGTGTAAATATCTGTACTCCGTTGTTGCGATTTCGCTTGGCGCGGTACATCGCAATATCCGCCTCCCTGATCGCCTGGGCCGTACTGATTCTTTGAGGCTCCATTAGCCTGATACCGATACTGCATCCAATTTGCAGTTTTATCCCATCGTAGATGATGGGCTCAATTAGCGATTCCTGGAGTTTGCGTGCAATACGAAAAGCCTTTTCCTCAGCCAGTTCCCGGTTTGAGGCCAGTTGCTGGGCGAGCACGATAAACTCATCGCCCCCGAGTCTCCCTGCGATGTCTTCCTGTCGTCTACTCTGCTCAAGGCGTTGGGCAATTGTCTGGAGCAGAAGGTCGCCAACGTCATGACCCCGTGTATCGTTAATTTCCTTGAAGCCATCCAGGTCCAGCAGCAACAACGCCCCGTAATTTTTGTGGCGTTCGCAGGCAGCCAGTCGATGCTCAAGATGTTCAAAGAGCATCCGCCGGTTGGGCAGGTCGGTCAGGGGGTCGTGATAGGCCAGATAGCCGATGTGCCGGGTTGCGTCCTCATGGGCCTGGGCAAATGGCCTGACCACCCAGAGATAAATGGGACCCGTAGAAACCAGGATCAGCAGGAGTCCGTCCTGGAGGGCGAAGAGGAGAGGGCCAACACTGGGCTCAAGCCTGCTCAGGGCTAACATGATGGCGGATTCTGCGATGCTGATGATCAAGGCAATCCGCAACACCACTTGTCTGGGAGACAATGGCTTGGTATTCCTTGCCGCCAACAAAGCGCTGGCTCGTGATGAATCAGCCATAAACCAGAAATAGTCTGATCCCAGAGAACTGTCAATCAGAGTTTGCCGTAGGCTGTCATCAGTAGCGGCGAATTGGCATAGCGCAGTCGATATTTATGGATAAAAAAAGGGGCCGCGAGGCCCCTTTTTAAACTCTATTTAAATCATTTTTCTAGCGAGTGCGTTCGATCATCACCAGCTCGTCAATGATTTCCAGCAAGGTCTCGTAACTGCCGGCCATTGCGCCACCGGTGAGGTATTTGCCGTTAACAATCACGTTAGGCACCGAGCTGATCTGGAAGCGACGGGCCATGGTGGCCCCCTGGCGCATTTTGGTGTCCACCGCAAACGAATTGAAGTTCTTGCGGAACTCGGCCTCGTCGACACCCAGGGGCGTCAGCAGGCTGATTATCGCCTCTTCACTGGCCAGCATGTTCCGGTCTACGTGGATGGCCTTGAACATGGGGTAATGAGTGGTTTCAAGAATTCCCATGACCTCGGCGGTGTAGAACGCCCGGGCATGCAGCTGAGCTACCTGGTTGAACACCACCGGCACCCGAATGAAATTCACATCCGCCGGCTTCTTGGCCAGGTAAGTCTGCACAATGGGTTCGAAGTTGTAGCAATGCGGGCAGGTGTACATGAAGAACTCTGCCACTTCGATCTGATCAGGTGCGCTGCTGGTGGGCTGCGCTGGATTGAGCAGGGTGTAGTGCTTGCCAGCAACAAACCGGGTGGCCAGGGGCGCCGAAGTTGTCCGGGCCAGGCGGATTTCATTACTGGCCTGGGGTTCGGGGGCAGCCTCGCCTTCACCTGACTCCACAGCATCTTCGACTGCTTCTGCGACGGCCTTTTCAGCCTCCACTGGGGCACTGACTTCTTCTGCAGGAGCTTGCTGTTCAACGGCAGCAGGCTGGGCAGTGGGTTGCTCAGTGTCGTTCTTGCTGCAACCAGCTACCAGGAGCAGCGCGATGGATACAGCAGACAAAATCATTCGTTGCATAGGGAGTCCCTTTATCATTTTTACTAAATCAGTGTTGTGTCTGCGGCCTTATTCAGAGCGCAGTCCCTGGATGTAGCTGGCCACTGCGGCCATTTCGCTATCGGTCATCCTGGCGGCCACGCCACGCATCATCTGGTTCATTGCGCTGTCAGTCTTGCGCGAGCCTTCGCGATACGCTTTGAGCTGGGCGATCGTGTAATCCGAGTGCTGGCCGGCCAATGCGGGATAGGACGCGGCAGCGTTGCCTTTTCCGGTTGGGCCATGGCAGGCGGCGCAGGCTGCGATGTTGGCTTCGAGATTGCCGCCACGATACAGGCGCTCACCAGCAGGGGCCAGTTCGGGGTTGGTGGTGCCGCCCTTGATTTCCTGGCTGCTGAAGTAGGCTGCCAAATCGGCGATATCCTGGTCAGACAAGGTCATGGCCTGGGGGCCCATCAGGGGATTCTGGCGGGCGTTGGACTTGAACGCCTTGAGCTGGCGCTCCAGGTAGCTGGCGTTTTGACCAGCAAGGCTGGGCCACTGCGGGTTCATGCTGTTACCGTCAGCCCCGTGGCAGGCGGCGCAGGTGACAGATCGGGCCTTGCCGGCGTCGGCGTTGCCTTCGGCCTGCGCCTGGTTAATTAGGCCGAGCCCAAGACAAATGCTGAGACAGACAGCGAGCTTCTTCATGGCGTTGTTGCTCCGTACGGTGATACTCTCGCAGGCTGTGGCATGCCGAGCCTGCGGAAAAATGCCAATTGTACACGACATGGCCTGACTCCCTAATATCTGAAGCGAACGAAAATTACTGTGTCTACTTATCCTCACACTGAATTTCTGACCAGCGCCAACCGCGGCGACCAGTTTTTGCCCGATGAAGGGCTGGAAGTGGCCTTTGCGGGACGCTCCAACGCGGGCAAATCAAGCGCTCTCAACACGATTACCGGCCGCAAAGCCCTGGCGCGGACCAGTAAAACCCCGGGCCGGACCCAGTTGGTGAACTTTTTCTCCCTGGACCAGGGGCGTCGGCTGGTGGATTTGCCGGGTTATGGCTACGCGAAGGTGCCGGAGGCCATTCGGCGCCACTGGCGTGCCCTGATGGAGGCATATTTTGTCAATCGACGCTCGCTGGCAGGCCTGGTACTGGTGATGGATTGTCGTCATCCGCTGACGGATTTCGACAAGCAGATGCTGGAATGGACCACCACCAATGGCTGTAGGGTTCACATCTTGCTGACCAAGGCGGATAAGTTAAGCCGCGGGGCCGGTGCAGGAACCTTACTCAAGGTACGCAAAGAGGTGAGTGAATTGGCAACGGTCCAGCTGTTTTCGGCCACCAAGAAGACCGGCCTGGAAGAGGCCCGGATCGCGCTTGAGGCATTCTTCGAGCCTCTGGACGCGACCCCCGAGAGCTAGTGGGCCTCGTCCCAGTTGATGCCGCAGGCGGCTTCCACCTTTAGCGGAACTTTCAAGCTGGCCGCGCTGTTCATGCGGCTGATCAGCTCTGCCTGAACCTGGCCGGCAATCGGATCGGCGACTTCCACGATCAGTTCATCGTGCACCTGCATGATCAGGCGGGCGTCCAGGGACGACTCGCCCAGCCAATGATCCACCTTGATCATGGCCAGCTTGATGATGTCCGCGGCGGTACCTTGCATGGGTGCGTTAATCGCGCTGCGTTCCGCATATTGGCGGCGCTGGCCGTTGCGGGAATTGATTTCCGGCAGGTATAGCCTGCGACCAAAGGCAGTCTCCACATAGCCCTGGTCCTTGGCCAATTGGCGGGTGTTATCCATGTAGGTCTTCACGCCGGGATAGCGCTCAAAATACATGTTCACATAGTCCTGGGCCTCACCCCTGCCGATACTCAACTGGCGGGCGAGTCCGAATGCCGACATGCCGTAAATCAGGCCGAAATTAATCGCCTTGGCGGAACGTCGCTGGTCCTTGCTGACCTGGTCCAGGGGGACGCCGAAAACTTCGGCGGCGGTAGCCTGGTGAATGTCCCGATCCTCGGCGAAGGCCTTTAGCAGGCTCGGGTCCTCGGACAGGTGGGCCATGATGCGAAGCTCGATCTGGGAATAATCGGCGGCGATCAGGCTGTGTTCTTTGGGCGCGATAAAGGCCTGGCGAATTCGCCGGCCCTCGGCGGTTCGGATGGGAATGTTCTGCAAATTCGGATCCGAGGATGACAGTCTTCCGGTGGCGGCCACTGCCTGGTGATAGGAGGTGTGTACCCGTCCGGTTGTTCGGTCTACCTGTCCCGGTAACTTGTCGGTGTAGGTGGATTTGAGCTTGGCCAGGCTGCGGTGTTCCAGGATCAGCCTGGGCAGCGGGTAGTCGCCCGCCAGTTCCTGCAGCACGTCTTCCGCGGTGGAGGGTTGTCCCTTGGGTGTCTTGCGAATCACCGGCAGTCCAAGACGCTCGAACAGGATTTCCTGCAGCTGCTTGGGAGAGGCCACGTTGAATGGGCCGCCAGCGGCTTCATGGCACTGCTGCTCCAGTTCCTGCATTCGCTGGGCCAGTTCGGTGCTCTGGCCGGCCAGCATGAAGGTATCGATGAGCACGCCAGTGTGTTCCATTTTCTGCAGCACGCTGACCAGGGGAATCTCGATTTCCTGGTACATCTTTAGCAGGTCAGGGTTTTGCTTCAGTTGTTCCCACATGACCTGGTGCAGGCGCAAGGTGATGTCAGCATCTTCCGCGGCATAGTGCCCGGCGGTTTCCAGCGGGACCTGGTTGAAGGTCAGTTGCTTGGCGCCCTTGCCGGCCACCTCTTCAAAGGAGGTGGTGGTCACACCCAGGTACTTGCGGGCGGTGGAATCCATGTCATGGCGAGTGGCGGTGCTGTCCAGTACGTAGGACTCCAGCATGGTGTCGTGTGCAATGCCCGCCAGGGCGATGTCGTATCGGGCCAGGATGTGGGTATCAAACTTTATGTGATGCCCCACCTTGGGCGCATCGGGGTTCTCCAGCCAGGGCTTTAGTTCCGCCAGCACGGTATCCCGGTCCAGTTGATCCGGGGCGCCGGGATAATCGTGGGAAACCGGAATGTAGGCGGCTTCGCCTGCCTTGACGCTGACTGAGATGCCCACCAGTTCTGCCTGCATGTAATCCAGGCCGGTAGTCTCTGTGTCCACTGCGGCCAGCTCCGCCGCTTCGAGTTTTTCTTTCCAGCGTTTCAGCTCATCCAGGTTCAGTACGGTCTGGTACTCGATTGTTTCCGGCGGGGTGACCATAGCTTCGGCGACAGGCTTGGGTGTGGACTCTTCGCCGCCTGGAAGCTGGCGCAGCAGGGTATTCATTTCCAGCTCGGTGTACCTGGCTCGCAGGGTGTCCAGGTCCTGTTCGGTCTGAATAAGTTCATCCGGCTCCAGGTCCAGCGTCACATCACAATCGATGGTTGCCAGTTTCCTGGACAGCTCAAGCTGTTCAAGATTTTCCCGCAGGCTCTCGCCTACCTTTCCGCCGATTTCATCGGCGTTGGCGATGATATTGTCCAGGCTGTCGTACTGGTTTAACCACTTGGCTGCGGTTTTCGGCCCCACCTTGGGCACGCCGGGAATATTGTCCGAGCTGTCGCCCACCAGTGCCAGGTAGTCCACGATTTGTTCCGGGAACACGTCGAATTTCTCTTTGACGCCGTCCCTGTCCATGGTCTTGTTGGTCATGGTGTTGACCAGGGTGACATGCTCGTCCACCAGCTGGGCCATGTCTTTGTCGCCGGTGGAGATCAGGGTCGCCTGGCCTTGAGCCGCGGCACGCCGCGCCAGGGTGCCAATAACATCGTCAGCCTCAACGCCCTGGACCCTCAGCAGCGGCAAGCCCATGGCTTTAACCATTTCCAGCAGGGGTTCCACCTGGCTACGCAGGTCATCGGGCATGGGAGGGCGGTTGGCCTTGTACTGATCAAACAGCTCATCCCGGAAGGTTTTGCCCCGTGCGTCAAACACCACGGCCACCCGCTCAGGTTCATAATCCTTGAGCAGCCGGTTAAGCATGTTCAGCACGCCGTGAATGGCGCCGGTGGGCTCACCCCGTGAGTTGGTCAGCGGGGGCAGGGCATGGAAAGCTCGATACAGGTAGGAAGAGCCGTCTACCAGTACCAGGGGTTTGGATTTGCTCATGGCGTCTCTTTGGGTTCCGTCTGGTCTGTCTCGGCGCCCTGGACTGTTTCTTCAGGTGCGTTGGCCTCGGGGTCCGCAGGCAGGACCAGGCTGCCCTTGTTGCCGCAACCTGACAGTGCCAGTGCAATCAACAGGGCGGCCAGTGCGGCGGCTGGTTTATTGAGATGGGAGTTACCTGCGAGATTCATGTTGGTGCTCCGGTATCAGCCGTCAGTGATTTCAAGTACGGCGAGAGTGAGGCGGGAAATGCAGACCAGTTTATCGCGTTCGTCGACAATCCGGATTTCCCAGATATGCGTGGTACGCCCCATGTGCACAGGCCTGGCGGTGCCGGTGACAACCCCCTCGCGCACACTGCGAACGTGGTTGGCATTGATTTCCAGTCCCACGTTGTAGTGAGTCTTGGGATTCAAGGTCAGGTAGCAGCCGAAGCTGCCCAGGGTTTCGGCCAGGGCCACCGAGGCGCCTCCGTGGAGCAGTCCGTAGGGTTGCCGGGTGCGCTCATCCACGGGCATGCTACCTCTCAGGTAGTCTGGACCTATGTCGGTGAATTCGATACCCAGCGCGTCGGCCAGGTTCGGCGGGGACGATGCCCTTTGGATATCTTCCAGCGATAGGTCTTTGAACCAGATGGTCATGGGCAGTTCTCTGTTAGGACTGTTTGGCAGTGGCAGTCGGGTTGTTCGTGGCAAGATCACGCATGATAGAACATGCGTCGGTTTTTGGGTAAGTTCCGGGCAGGGACGAAGAGAGTCCTCGGGCCAGGGGTTACGGGAGCGCGAGTAATGAGCATCAATGTCAGGCGATACGACGGAATTACCGTGATTGGTCTGGACAGGCCTGAACGGCGTAATGCGGTGGACGGTCCCACCGCCCGCGCGCTGGCGGAAGCCTTCAGGCAATTTGAAGCGGATTCCGATGCCAGGGTGGCGGTGCTTCATGGCGGAAAAAGCTTTTGCGCCGGGGCTGACCTGCAGGCCATGGCCCAGGGAGAAAATCCCAATGCCCTGCATCCGGAGGGAGACGGTCCCATGGGACCCACCCGCATGGAATTGTCCAAGCCGGTAATCGCCGCCATAGAGGGCTACGCGGTGGCCGGCGGGTTGGAACTTGCCCTGTGGTGTGACTTGCGGGTGGCTGCCGAGGATGCGGTGCTAGGGGTGTTTTGCCGGCGCTTCGGCGTTCCCCTGGTGGATGGCGGAACCGTTCGATTACCTCGTGTGGTGGGAATGGGCCACGCCATGGACATGATCCTCACCGGCCGCGAAGTCGATGCTCGGGAGGCCAGGATCATGGGGCTGGTGAATCGGATGTGCCCGCCGGGCAAGGCATTGGAAACGGCCATGGAACTGGCGGCCCAGATAGCCCGGATGCCGCAGCAATGTATGCGCAGCGACCGGGCCAGTGCCTACGAGCAATGGAGTTTGGATAGCGATGATGCACTGAAAAATGAATTCAGGCGCGGAATGGATGTGGTCACCGGCAGTGAAATGCGGCAGGGTGTGAAAAACTTTATGCAGGGAGCGGGTCGTCATGGGAGCACCCTTGGCGAGAAGTAAAAAAAGAATTGGGGAGAGGATGAATGAAGCTGTATACCTATTATCGTAGTTCCGCCGCATACCGGGTGCGCATCGCGCTCAACCTGAAAGACCTGGACTACGAGCCTGTCCCCAAGCATTTTCTCCGGGATGGCGGTGAACACCGCAAGCCCGATTTCCTGGAGGTGAACCCCCAGGGTTTGATCCCGGTGCTGGACGACGGGGGAGTGGTGATATCCCAGTCCCTGGCGATTATCGAATACCTGGAAGAAACCCACCCCGGGATGCCCTTGCTGCCGGTCTCGCCGGGAGAACGGGCCCAGGTCCGGGCCATGGCCCAGCTGATTGCCTGCGACATCCATCCGTTGAACAACCTGCGGGTTCTGCAGTACCTGAAAAACGAGCTGAAACTGGATGACGTCAGCCTCTCGCACTGGTATCAGCATTGGATTGCAGAAGGCTTTGCTGCGCTGGAAAAACTGGTGCAGCGCCATGGCGTGCCGGGAAAGACCTGTTATGGCCAACAGATAACCATGGCCGATGTCTGCCTGGTGCCCCAGGTGTACAACGCAAGGCGGTTTAATGTGGACCTGGCTCCTTATCCGGCCTTGAGTGCGGTGACCCAGCACCTGGAATCCCTTTCGGCTTTCGCGCAAGCCGCACCGGAAAATCAGCCAGACGCCGTATAGACGTCTGTTACCATGTGCCGCTTTACCCCTATGGCGAGGCACAATGTCCGAGATTCTGGAAACTGTTGAAGTTAGCACCGGCGCAGATCCGCGTTACAGCGTGATCTGGCTGCATGGCCTGGGCGCTGACGGGCATGATTTCGAGCCGATTGTTCCTGCATTGGACCTGGCCGGGATGAGCATACGTTTCGTTTTTCCCCACGCATCGGTGAGACCGGTGACCCTGAACGGCGGAATGCCCATGCGTGCCTGGTTCGATATCCTGAACCTGGATCGTGACGGCAACGTGGATGAGCAGGGAATACGTGCCAGTGCAGACCAGGTCGAGGCGTTGATACAGCGAGAAAATCAACGTGGAATTCCGGATGAGCGAATTGTGCTGGCTGGATTTTCACAAGGCGGCGCTATTGCCCTGCACCTGGGGTTGCGCAGGCCCTCGGCACTGGCCGGCATTATGGCCCTGTCCACCTACATGCCCCTGGCCAGGACACTGGAAGCCGAAGCCAGCGACGTGGCGAAGAACATTCCCATGTTCATGGCTCATGGGAGGCAGGATCCTGTGTTACCCATAGGCCTGGGTGAACTGGCACGAGACCGCTTGCAGGAAAGGGGGCATTCTTTGCAGTGGCATGCCTATGACATGCCTCATGCGGTGTGCGACAAGGAAATAGATGATATCGGGGCCTGGTTACGGTCGTTGTTTGGCCATGATGAACAGGCGCGATAGGGAGATTAAGTGATGGCAACCTGTGGTGAAGTGCTAGTCAAATTGCTGGAAGCATATGGCGTGGATACGGTTTTCGGAATCCCGGGTGTGCACACCGTCGAGCTCTACCGGGGCCTTCCAGCTACCGGTATTCGACACATCACGCCACGCCATGAGCAAGGCGCAGGCTTCATGGCAGACGGGTATGCAAGAGTTACCGGCAAGCCCGGTGTCTGTTTCCTGATTACCGGCCCGGGTGTGACCAACGCCGCCACGGCCATGGGCCAGGCCTATTCGGACTCGATCCCTATGCTGGTCATCTCGGCGGTGAACAACACCCAGGACCTGGCCATGGGTATGGGTCGCCTGCACGAGCTGCCTGATCAGCGAAATGTCACCGCCGGCTACACGGTATTCAGTCACACCTTGTTGAACCCCAGGGATCTTGCCGAGGTCCTGGCCCGTGCTTTTGCCTCGTTCAGTGGTGAACGTCCCGGCCCGGTGCACATCGAAATCCCGGTGAACGTGATTACCCAGGAAGTGAAGTTCATTCATGACGATGCGGTGATTTGCCCCAAACCCTCTCCGGATTACGAGGTGATTCAGCAGGCCGCTCGCGAACTGGCCGCGGCAAAGAATCCGGTGATCCTGTTTGGCGGCGGTAGTGTGGATGCCAGCGCCGAGGCTGTTGAGCTGGTGGAGAAACTCGGTGCACCGGCTTTCCTGACCCTGGCTGCCAAGGGTGTGGTGGACGAGGCCCATCCGCTGTGTGGCGGTGCGACCCTGCCTTTCCCCTGTGTTCACCAGGTCATCGCGGAATCGGACCTGGTGCTTGCGGTGGCGACGGAGTTTTCGGAAACCGACCGCAATCTTCATCCCGACCCCATCGAGATCAACGGCCGCCTCATACGGATTGATATTGAGGCCGAGCAGTTAATGCGGACTCACAGGCCTGATTTGCCGATCCTGGGTGACGCACGCAAGGCGCTAGCCAAGTTGAACCTGGCGTTGGATGGGCTTGAGGTGGCGGGTTGGCAGGGCAAGGGTGAAGAGCGAGTTGCGGCACTCAGGCAGGAGATTTCCTCGGGGCTGAACGACACCCTGAAACGGCGCATTAATCTGCTGAATGTTCTGCGCGAGGCGCTACCCCCCGAAACCATCATGGTGACGGACTCCACCCAACTGGCCTATGAAGCGAATCATCATTTCCCTGTGCGACAGGCCAGGGGCTATATCACCTGTACGACGGGTTACGGGACCCTGGGTTGGGCGTTACCGGCGGCGCTTGGCGCCAGGCTGGGCGCGCCGGATCGACCGGTAGTGTGCATTATTGGTGACGGTGGTCTGCAGTTCACCGTGGGTGAGCTGGCCGCAGGCGTGGAGGCCGGTATTGGCTGTGCGGTGATCGTCTGGAACAACGACGGTTACGGAGAGATCAAGGATTACATGGTGGCCAAGCAGCTGCCGATTATTGGTGTGGACCTGTTTACACCTGATTTCGTTGGCGTGGCCCGGGCCATGGGTTGCCATGCAGAACGGGCTGGCAGCCTGGAACAGATAGTCGAACTGGTCATGGCCAGCGCGAGCCTGGATCGGCCCACCTTGATTGAGATTCACGAAAAGGATGGCTACCTGGACCTGTAAGACGGCTTATCGCTCGGCAGACCAGAAAATATCCACACTCTTGGCGACACCGGATTCCGAACGCAGAAATAGTCTCTCGTTTAGCTGGTAGCGAATTCTCAGCGTATTGATGGCCTCATACAGGCCAATGCCGTAACTGACGTACAGATCGGGAGACAGGTGCTTGCCCAGCACAAGTTCCTCGTTGCCCGTGTCCGCGTCGCTGCTCAGTGCCACTTCATCCAGGCCCACCCGGGAGCCGATTTCACCGGTAAGCAGATTTCCGCCAGCTAGCGCCAGGGCATCGCCTGCGGCGCTGGCTTTTTGACCGCTGGCGGAATCCAGGTCGGCCATGGGTTTGCCGGTCAGCAGGTAGGCGACGATTTCTGACTGGGGCATGCTGGGTGAAGAGAACATGGTCAGGGTTGGATCTGACAATGTGCCTCCCACGTCAACTCCAACTCGCACATTATCGGTTGCGCGAGTTGCCCGAATACTTAGTCCCGGCGTGTCGACGGGGCCGCCTGCGAACAGCAGTTGCCCACGCTCCACATCAAGTTCCATGCCGTAGAGTTTGTACTTTCCATCAAGCACGTTGAGCTCGCCCCGTCCCGTGGGGATCTTGCCGGGTACGTCTCGATATTCAAGGAATCCGACGATATTGGCGGTCAGGCCGTAACCATCAAACTTGACTCGATTTCCCAGTTCCAACACCACCTTGGTGGTGACCTTGAATTGTCCGCGGTTTTCACGGCCGCCCTCGCTGTTGAGTACCACTGCATCCGGGGAACTGCGAACCGCACTGCCCAGGTCAACCGGCCTGATTCGAGCCAGGGGTACATACAGCTTTCCGGTGATGTTTATGTCGTTGCCGTCAAGGGTCAGTGACAGGTCGGGGGATGCCTGCAGGTAAAGATTCTGGGAATCCACCAGGGTCAGGCCATCACCGGTCAGGTGCAGATCTGCCCGGGGTTTGCCCTGCAGCAACGCCACCTCGCCGTTCAATGCGACCTGGCCTGAGCCAACGGTCGCACTGGCGACCAGCTGCGTGCTCTGGTTCTGGTTTTTCAGGTCCACGCTGACGGCGGAAATCCGGGTGCCCACCTCAGGCAGATAGGTTTCCATGTTTTCCAGGCTCAGGTGTCCCGAGGTAAGCGGTTCGTCCAGGCTGCCAGAGAGGTCCAGCCGGGAACTGAGTTTCCCTGTCAGCTCTTCCAGGCCTGACATCATGGTGTCGTAACGCGACAGGTCATCGAGATTTACCGACACCCATCCCCGGGCTGGCCAACTGGTTGCGGGCCCAGGGCTTCTTTGAAGATTCAGGGCGAGCTGAATGTTGTCCTGTTCGCCCAGGTCCAGCATGGCTTGCAGGTCTATGCCTTGCTGATCCGCTTTACCGTCCAGCTTGGCGGTCACTATTGAGACGGCAATCAGGTCTCCGCCTGAGCGGTACCAGTTGATGTTCGACTCGTCCATTTTCAGCGTGACCTGCCCGGTCAGTTCGCCGCGTTCGTTGAACTGACCCTGCAACTCGCCGTTGAGCAGGCCGGAAATATCAAGGTTGCTGCCCAGCAACGGATTCAGGATCGACAGGGGCACCTGGGACGCCTTCAGGTCTACATCACCCGCGCCATCAACCAGGTTTCCCGACAGGCATGCTTGCGCTTCTCCCTGGTCAAGGCACAGGTTCCCCAGGCGATAGTCGCTGGCGCCTATTGCCAGCGCAGCGGCGGCGGCCAGGGTCCATGGCGTGGGAGATTTGGAAGAGGGGATAAGCTCGATTTTCGAGATCTCTCCGTTCCAGCCAAGCGCTGCCTGGTAACCGCCCCGGGCCTCGGCGAGTAGTTCTTGTTCACCACCGGTCAACTTGAGTGTGAATTCGTGACTTTCCGCCACGCCCTGGGCCTGGACGTCCAGGTCACCCAGCAGGTGCCCCGCGTTGTGCAATCCCCTGGCTTGCAACGATAGACTTGATGCGACCTGGGTAGCCAGGTTTACCGACAATTGGGCCTTGATAACGTCCCCATGCCAGTCACCGAAGCTCGGTCCACTGGCGGATACAAACCCTTCCACTATCGGAGTTTTCAGTGGCCCGGACAGAGCAAGTTCTGCCGCCAGGATGCCATCCAGTTCTGGAAGCCAATGGGCCATCTGCATTTCCGTGACCTGTACATCGAAATCCAGGTTTTCTGAAAGCGTGCCCGAGGCCTTGATCATGCCTCCCCCCAGGTGTAATTCCAGGGCGTCCAGTTTCAGTTGCTCGGGAATGAGCGCCAGGGAGCCGTGGCCTGAGAGTTTCTCACCGCCGATTTCACCGCTGAGTTTTTCCAGGTCTACTGCCAGCCGTGTACCGGTCTCGTCCATGCCCAGTTCAAGATCAGCATCCAGGTTCAGTATTCCCTGGGGGATCTGTCCCGGGAAGGAGGCTTCCAGGGTTGAGGTATCCAGTCCCGTCGCGTTGAGGTGGGCACTTGCCTGGAGGCCATCCTGCCAGTCCAGTTCTGCGTTACCCGCTACGCTGCCATTCATCAGTTCTGCCAGGAAACTTGAGATAAGCAATCCCTTTTCGCTTCCCGTTGCGGAAGCGCGCAGAGCGATTTGGGGGTAGTCGTCAATCTGGCTGTCGGTGCTGACTTGCAAGGTGTAGGCGGAAGGCGTTCCCGACATGCTGGCTGTGCCAGCCGAGCGCAACTGCTTATCGGCCGTGGCCAGGTCCAGGTCATTCCACTGGGCGGTCAGTTGGAATTCCTGCTCTTCAGACAGCGGAATCTTTCCGGCCACCAGGATGTTTCCGCCGGTCTCCCGGGGCCTGATATCCAGCGCCAGTAACTGGATATGGTCTGCCTCGATGATGCTCTGCAGTGCGATGTCCAGGCCGGGTAACTCGGCCCACTGCAATGCACCGTGTGCGTCAATAGCCCTGCCATCAATTGAAAAATCCGTGTGTACAGTCAGGGGTTGATCCGGCCAGCTATCGTTCAGGGTGCGCAGATTAAGCTGTTGGGTATCCAGCGTGCCTTTGACCAGGGGAGTGGCAAGTGCAAGATCCGCGCTGAGTTCAAGACTGGCCTGGGCCGGCTGTAGCAGCTTGCTGCGGGTGTGGGGTTTAGCCAGTTCTCCACCGAGTTCTGTCTGGCCGCTCAGTTCGCTGCTGAGCAGTCCCGGGATTTTCCACTCAAGAGTTCCGCTTAATTTGTGTGGCAGTTGCCCCTCTATCTGCAGCCGGGATTTTGCCAGGCTGACATCCGTGCGTTGCAGTTCATCAACAGTGATTTTGACGGCTTGGGAATTCCAGCTGGCAGCACCCCTGAAGCGTTCAAGCAGTC
This sequence comes from uncultured Chromatiales bacterium, assembly GCA_937128475.1. Classification (GTDB taxonomy): domain Bacteria; phylum Pseudomonadota; class Gammaproteobacteria; order Steroidobacterales; family BM003; genus CAKZML01. The sequence goes on along the minus strand of CAKZML010000303.1, from coordinate 26,309 downwards.
GCACGGTATTTCCATTGCTGACAAAAGAAAGACCGTCAATCGTGAGGTTCTTCAGGTCCAGGCTCACTGGAAGTTCGGGCAAGGCCAGGGGCTCGGATTTACTTTCCGGCTGCTGCTCGGCCTGGGTAGATTCAAGGCTGGTAATCACCAGCTCCCGGGCGTTGAGATGCTTGAGATTAACCCGTCCCCGCAACAAGTCTCCGGCCCACCAGTCCAGCTCCAGGTCCTGGGCGGTGATGGCGATATTCCCGCTGACGATATTCAGACCCCTGACATGCAGGGGTCCGGCCAGGCTGCCGTCCACAGATGCCGCTTCCAGTGTCAGCGGTAGATTTTCGGAGGCCAGCGAGAATCCCCAGCGCAGGGCGGCGGAACTGTGCAGCACCCAGGTCAGCCCCAGTCCGACTATCAGCAGGAATAGTAAACTCAGTGGCGGTAGGCGTCGCTTCATAGCTCCGGCCCCACTGAAACGTGCAGCCGAGGCGCCCGCTCTCCATCGGAGATGCTTTGTGCGATATCGATTTTCACCACACCGATCTTGGACCGCCAGCGCAGGCCGACTCCGACGCTGTTTTCAAATTCGTCCCCGGTGGTATTGAATGCGTTTCCGCTATCGGCGAAAACGGCGACTCCCCAGGGACCCTTGATTGCGTGATCGTATTCCACGCTGCCCACCAGCAGGTGTTTCCCGCCCAGCCCGGCGCCACTTGGGCTGGGAGGGCTGATGCTGTTGTATCGGTATCCGCGGACGCTGTCATCGCCACCGGTAAAGAAGCGGCGTGAGACCGGCAACAAGTCAAAGTCCTCGGTCCATGTGGTGCCCGCCTGACCGCGCAGCAAGAGCTTGCCCCGGCTTCCCACGGGCATCATGAGTTTCGCCTGCAAGCTGGCCTGGATGAAATTGGTTTCCAGGCCCAGGCCGGTACCGGAGGCCTGGACTTCACCGAGAATCTTGAAGCCGTTGACCATGCCAAATCGGGTTTCAGACCAGGTGCGTATCATGCGCAGCGATGGAACCCAATACTGGTCATGCCGGGTGTAGTCCACCAGGTTTGAGGTTTCGTCCTGGAAACTCAATGTTGTCTGGCGCTGCCATTGCCCGGGAACGCGAATAAGGGTGGCCCGGGTATACAGGCGCTTGCTGTTTGCATCTCCCAGGTCTTCATCAACGGTGCCGGCGCTAAGCGCCAGGCGTTCCAGCACCGGGTTGCCAATAGGGATGATGTAGGTCGAGTTGAAGTTCCAGGTAATGGGTGAATACCGGGCGTCAAAGGCGAGGCTGTGTCCGGAGCTATTTATCCGACGCATGGTCCAGTTGCCGCTCACCCGGTAGCCGGTGTCACTGCCGTAACCCCAGCCGACCCCGTAGCGGTGTCGCTTGCCTTTTTCCGCGGTGATACGCACAGGAACCACGCCGTCCATCGCCTCTGTGCGATCGGCACTGACGTCTACCGTGCTGAAAAAGTCTGTGGCGTACAGTGTTTGCTTGGCTATCAGCAAGCGGTTGGAAGAGAAGTGTTCTCCTTCGGTGATGTTTACGTAACGGGATAACAGTTCATCGTCAATCACGTCCTGGTCGATGATCAACGGCCCGAAGATAAACCTGTCTCCGGTCTGCAGGATGAGCTGGACATCCGCCGACCGTGTGACCGGGTTAATCAAGATCTCGCTGGATTCAAATTCGGCGTTCAAGTAACCCAGGTCCAACGCGGCGCGCCGCAGGCGCTTCTTGGTTTGATCGTACTGGTCGTGCAGGGCGCGCTGGCCTGGCAGCATGGGCTGGCTGGAAAGAATGTTCTGAAATGCCTGCTCGGTTTTGCCACTACCGTTTACCCGTATATCGAGCATTTGCCAAAGGGTGGGGTCGCCCCGGTCGATATTCACCTTGACCCGTAAATCATCACCATCCCGGGTGAGTTCACTGGTGATAACCGGCGTGTAATAACCGAAAGGCTCCAGGGACGAACTGGCGTCCTTTTCAATTCGCTGCAACAGCTTTGCAAGCCGAAGATCAGTTGGGTTTTTACCCGGACGGTAAGAGCCAGCCTCCAGGTAGGCCACCACGTTTTCTTTTTCCGCTCCCTCGACGCCAGACACGGAAAATGTCACCTCGGCGTGAGCCGCGGAACACAGTGCCAGTGTCAGCAAAATTATGAGCCGAAAGAATTTCATAAGAATAGGTCAGGTCGCCTCAGTCTGCAGGCAGATTCTGGATCGCTACCTCGGGCAGGTCGCCAGCCACGGCGATGCCGAGAATTCGGCCATAGAAAGCCAGTTCGCTTTGCAGGCTGGTAGCAATGGTTTGTGCATTACGAAAGCCGTGCCCTTCTCCCTCAAAAGCAAGATATGCAACCGGCAGGCCTTGCTTCAACAATATGTTGTACATGTTTTCCGACTGCTCGGGAGGGACGACCTTGTCATTGAGGCCCTGGAACAATATCAGTGGCATGCGAACATCTTCCGCATGTCTTGCGGGAGACCTTTGGGCGATAATTTCATTCACGTTACCACCTCCCAGCAGAGTGTTATCGTAGCGCGACTCAAACTTGTGGGTGTCCTCCAGCAGGCTTTGGAGATCACCTATTCCATAGTAACTCGCGCCGGCACTGAATTGCCGGTGAAAGGCGGCTGCGCAAAGTACCAGATAGCCACCTGCACTGCTACCGCGGATCAGTAATCGCTTCGGGTCTGCCAGGCCCATCTCACACAAGTATCGGCTTCCATAGACACAGTCTTCAACGTCGGCGACACCCCACTTTCCGTAGAGGGCGCGGCGGTAGGGACGGCCGTAGCCCGTGCTGCCGCGGTAATCCACGTCGAACACGGCGAAGCCCCGGCTGGTCCAGAATTGAATTCGCAGGTCCATGGCCGTGGATGTGCCCGCGGTGGGACCGCCGTGGCAGACGATAATCAGGGGTGGTAGTTCGCCATCCGGGCCGTTGGCCATCGGATTTTGTGGTGGGTAGTGGTAACCACGACTGCCTTGCCCGTCGCTGGTGGGGAACTCGATGTAGCTAGGCTGGGATATCCAGGCATCGTCCAGTTCCAGGGCGACGCTCTGCTTGAGAATTTCCAGCCTGGTGCCATCCGGCTCGCAGCAATACAGTGTGTTGGCCCGGGAGGGGGATCCACCCAGTAGCAGGATCCTGCCGTCCTCAACCGCCAGGTGTTCTATGGCAGCACAGGGTACAGCCAGCGTTCGGGTTTCCCCGGTATCCAGGTTAATGGTCATGGCAGTGTTCTGCCCGGGACCCTTGAAGCTGGCCACCGCCGTTTGTGCGTCCACCAGCCCATAGGTACTCATGCCGAACACCCACTGGGGCAGGCCCATCTCGGCCTTTTCCCGGGTGATTTGTCTGCAGCCGTTTTCATCCCGGCAATACAGGTTCCACCAGTCATCCGCATCGGAGACATAAAACAGCCGTCCGTCCCCGGCCCATAATGGCTGGAAGATGGATTCCTCGGCGGAGCCCGCCAGTTGTTGGCAGTTCTCCAATTCGCCCCGGGCGTTGAATTCGCCCACCCACAGTTCGCTGCTGTCCCAGGGCATATTGGGATGGCTCCAGCACAGCCAGGCCAGGCGCTTCCCGTCAGGACTGAGGCGCGGGTTGCTGTAGAAGTCCTTGCCACTGGCCAGGGTTTTTAGCTCGCCTGAATCCAGGTCCACCGCCACCAGTGAGTTGCGCGGCTCACCCTGTTCCTGGTGTACCTCGCAAACCGCCAGCAGGCGCCCCCTGTTGGCGTCCAGTTCAAAATCTGCGTAGCGGTGATTGGGATAGCCGGCCACGTCTCGAGGTCCGTCGGGACCGGTCTCGTAGATATGTTGATCCTTGAAATTAATGAACCAGCATCGGCCCGCGGCGGCGATGAAAGGTGCGCCACCATATTCGTGGACCTTGCTCCTGACATTGAAGGGTTGCGGGCTGAGTTCTCGCGTCGTGCCCACGGAGTCCCGGCGCATCAGCACCGAGCGGCCGTTTTCCTCGGGTCGCCCCTCTATCCAGTAAATGGCTCCCTGGTCGGCGGCAGGCGAGGACAGCCGGATACTGTCGCCGGTGAGCAGGTCTGTGCTGATCCGGGACGGCCAACTGCCGTAAGGGAGGATGCTGGAGGTGGCGGTGGTCATTCTTGTCGGGCGTCCTGTTTGGGGGAAAAGGTGAATTGTTGGGTAGTGGTGGGCAGGCCGTCGCGGCCGAAGCTTCTTTCGGTGAAGCTGAACTCACCATTCTGATCCTGGCGAATCAGGCTGGTACACCGGGTGCCGTATTCTTCACTGACTATGAACGCAGGCGACAGCATTCGTTCCCATTGCTTGCCTATTCCCGTGTCGGGCAGGTCCTCGTCGTCGGCTGGCTGCCGGTCATGCATTAGTTCGAGCATTGCCTCATCGCTCCAGCGCAATTGCAGCTGGTCGTTAAGGGCTTGTTTCAATCGCGTTACCTTGGGCCAGGGCGTATCCAGGAAATTATTGCTCAGGGCGTACACCCCGGGCTCCAGGGATCGTCGATGCATACCCCGGTTACTGAAATAGCCCAGTGTTTCGCCATCGTAAAAAATCAGGTTGAAGCCGGCGTAGTCGGCAGCTTGCTCGTGCAGGCTGTTCCAGTGGGCATCGCTGTCCATGCCTTCCAGGAAGCGGGTTACCAGTTCACCCCGTGAGCGTTTTGCCGGTTCGCTGCCGCCTTCGCGAAAATTTGTCACCACCGCGACACGGCCCTGGCGGTTCAGGCCGAGCCAGGTTCCGTTGGCTTGCAGGTCCTTGCCGGCCAGGATGCCGGCGGGATTGTCCCACCAGTGGGCCGGGGCGGACGGCCGCTTGTGAAATTCATCGCGATTGCCAATGAACACGAGTGGTGATTCCGGCAGTGTGCGCCAGGCAAAGGTAATCAGGCACATGACAATAAGTGGTTTCGTAGTAGCGAAAGGGGGTTAAGCATACCGCCTGAATGCTTAACTCGCACCGATCGGTGTCTCACTACCAGGAGCGGATCTCTGCCAGGGGCGTGTCTGAACCGGCGTCATGCCAGGCCTGGATCAGGCGATAGGAAATCGACATCGAGGGAGACAGCTTGATGATTCCCGAGGTCAGTTCTTCCCGGGTGAACCAGCGAGCGTCCTCCAGTTCTTCGTCAATAAGCTGGATTTCGCTCGAGCTGGCCGTGGCATTGAAGCCGAGCATCAAGGAGGAGGGAAAGGGCCAGGGTTGGGAGGAGTGATAGCGAGGTGAATGCACGTGCACGCCGGTTTCCTCGTACACCTCCCGGATCACTGCATCCTCCAGGCTTTCTCCCGGCTCAACAAATCCGGCGATGGTGGAATAACGCTGGGCAGGCCAGGTTGCTTGTCTTCCCAGCAGGCAGCGCTCTCCATCTTCCACCAGCACGATGATGGCCGGATCCAGGCGGGGGAACTGGTGTTTGCCGCAGTCCGGGTTGGAGCAGGCCAGTACATGACCGCCGAACTCAAAATTCACCAGCTCGCCACAGCGGCTGCAATGGGGGTGGCGTTGCTGCCAGAGCAATACCGCCCTGGCGTAGCCCAGCACTGCCGAGGTGTTGGCGTCCAGTGAGTAGGCCAGGCTGTACAGGTCCATGAACTCGCCATGACTGGCCAGGGCGCTTAATTCGGCATCCAGCGCCTCGAAGGCGAAAGTGGCCCGGTCTTCCCAAAGACCGAGAAAGGTCAGGCGCTCGGGGGTCACTCCGATGGCCTGGGCCTGGGCGCTGTCCAGCATGCACGGCTGTGGCGAATCCGGATTGTTCACCAGGCTCTTGCCGTCTGACAAGGGCAAGAACCGGGCTTCCTCATGCTGCATGGCCTGGGACAGCCATGCGGCATCCTTGCGCAGGTGGGCGGCCCGGTCCACCGGGGCTGCCGCAAAGGAATTAGCTGCCGGAATGCTGGGTGTCTTCAATGTGTCGGTCAAAGGGGTAACTCGCGAGAGGCGATGACGATTCCGTCTTCGTCTGCGTAGACCCAGTCTCCGGGCTTGATGGAAACGCCGGCGAATTTCACCGGCAACTCTTTCTCCCCGGCGCCGAGTTTTACGCTTTTCAGAGGGCAGGTTCCCAGGGCCCGAAAGCCAATGGGCATCTCGCCAATGACCTTGCTGTCGCGGATCGGGGCGTTGACGATGGCCCCGGCCCAGCCGTTGTCGATAGCCAGCTTTGCCAGCATGTCTCCTACCAGTGCGCAGCGCAGCGAGCCTGCGCCATCCACCACCAGGACCCGTCCCAGTCCGGGGCTTTCAAATGCCTCGCGCACCAGGGAATTATCTTCGAGCACTTTCACAGTGGCTGCCGGTCCGTGGAAGCTGGGAGCCCCGCCATAGGCCTGGAACAGCGGCTGAGCTATCTGTAGTTCATCGCTGAAATTGTCGCATAAGTCGGCGGTACACCAGTCCATGTTCTTGCTCCTGCAAGAGATTTGTCGGATTGCATTGAGAGTACCTTTTCGGCGTCGGCTCTGCCATGGCTGTGGGGAACCTGAATGGTTATTGCAGGGGGCCGAGACAGCATGCCGGGCAGACTACGTCATTGGCGTCCAGTGTGTCTCGCAGAAATGAGACTTCGCAGCGCCGGCAGTTTGTCATACCGACTACGTGTCCCCTGCAAAGCGCATCAATCAGGTTCCAGGCGCGTTCAAAGCTCAGCCCGGGCGGGTTGTGCAGGACCATGTACGCCTCGTAGGCGTCGCAGAATTTCTGTCCGTATTCGGCGCTGGACGCGGGGAGGGTCGGGGTGATCCTGTCTTGTTCGTTGAACCTGATGATGCCGGCGGCCAGGCATACCCGGATAAATGTCGTCGCCTCGAGTTGCGCAGTGAGATTGCGGGTAAAATACTCGGGTTGCCTGGGCGTCTTGCCACGATGGCGGGTTACCGGGCACCCGTCCTGGCGAAAATAGACGTTGTATAGCTTGCGTATCCGGTCTTCGCTCAGGCCGGTACAGCGGCGGATCAAGTAGGTCCTGACCTCGTGACCAATCATTCTGATGGCCAGGTCCGTGCGAGACTGCTCGCGTGTGTAGCGGGTTAGTGTGTGCGTCATAGCGGTTTCTCCTGGAGTACTGTGCGATTTATTGGCGAAACCTCACTTTATTGAATTTTCGAGAAGTAAAAATACTATATTTGGGGTAAAAAGACCATTAATGTCTTTTGTATCCCAATAAAACAGTGTTTAATGTTCCATTCCTGTTCGATTTAAAGGAGGTGGGGCATGGAAAGGGAGGTTTTGGACCGGCGGGCTTTCGCTGAGCTTCGGCGCTTGAATGCAGCGTTCCTGGGGTTGATTCACCATTGCGAGGGGTCGGCAATGGCCAGCCGGCTGGATTGTAGAAGCGGCCTGTCGGAAATGATCGCCGGACTGGATCCAGACCAGGCTGAAATGCTGTGCACCACCCGGGCCGCACTATTTTCGCTGAAACTCGATACCCGACCCGGTCAGCAGATGGGAGTTGCCGAACAGGCAAGGGTTTCCGGGGGCAGCGCAGATGAACTGCTGGTCCGGGAGTTTGGCCTGGTTGCATCGAGCTTTGCCTGGCACCTGAGTCAGACCAGTCCGATGGCCGCAGCGTTGGTGTTGGGCTGGTCCAGAGAGCGGGTACTCGAGCTCGGTGCGCTTAGCCTGGCTGATGTTGTGAGGGCCACCCTGGCCTGCAAACCGGCGGTAACGTTGAAGATGTGGGCCCATCCCAGGTTTTGGCCAGACCTGCTGTGCAGTGTCCGTGACCCGGGGGATAAGGGATGGGAAGTCGCCCGTGCCTGGAGCGCCCAGTTTATCAGCCAGCGGCCCCGTAAATGATTTATCTGCCAGGTCGGTCCGGCGGTTATCTGAATGAGCCCTCGCTGCTACACTTACCTGCTTTGATGAGCATTTTCGCGAGGACAGATGAAAGCCCTTTCACTGATTGGATTGGAAAAGGTGTACGCCAACGGCGTGCGGGCCCTGGATGGCATTAACCTTGAGGTGGACGAGGGAGATTTCTTTGCGCTTCTCGGTCCCAACGGAGCGGGAAAGACCACCGCCATCGGTATCATCACCTCCCTGGTGAACAAGACCGCCGGAAAGGTAGAAATCTTTGGTCACGACATCGACCAGGAACTGGAAATTGCCAAATCGATGATCGGGGTCGTACCCCAGGAGATCAATTTCAACCAGTTCGAAAAAGTATTCAATATCGTCGTGAACCAGGCGGGCTATTACGGGATTCCCCGGGCAGAGGCCTGTCGGCGCGCCGAGAAGTATCTGCGGCAACTGGAGCTTTGGGAAAAGCGCGACCAGATATCCCGCAGCCTTTCCGGTGGCATGAAGCGCCGCCTGATGATTGCCCGCGCCCTGGTACACGAACCCCGCTTGTTGATCCTGGATGAGCCCACCGCAGGGGTGGACATCGAGATTCGCCGTTCCATGTGGGAATTCGTGAAGGGCATCAATGAAGCCGGCACCACCATCATCCTGACCACCCACTACCTGGAAGAAGCCGAGAACCTGTGCCGCAACATCGCGATCATCGATGAGGGGCGGATTATCGAACACAACCGCATGGACCGTTTGCTGCGTAAGTTGCACAAGGAAATCGTGTTGTTGAACCTGGCCGGTCCTGTCGAGGCAGCCCCGGAACTCGACGGCTATCTTTGTCGCCGGGTGGATGAAGAGACCCTGGAAGTGGAGATCACTGACCAACGGGGTCTCAGTGCATTGTTTGAGCAACTCAACAGCCGCGGCATCGTGGTGCAGAGCATGCGCAACAAGAGCAATCGACTCGAGGAGTTGTTCATGGACCTGGTAGAGAACCGCGCCGGACGACAGCAGGCCGCGGCGGAGGGTAAGTCATGAGGCACCGGGAAAACTGGATCGGCTTCAAGACCATCGTGCTGAAAGAATTGTCCCGGATATTGCGAATCTGGATGCAGACCCTGCTGCCGCCGGTCATCACCATGACCTTGTATTTCATTATTTTTGGCAACCTGATTGGTCGGCGTATCGGCCTGATGGATGGCTTTGATTACATGCAATACATTGCCCCGGGACTGATCATGATGTCAGTGATCACCAACTCTTACGGCAATGTGGTCTCGTCCTTTTTTGGCGCCAAGTTTGGTAAGTACCTGGAGGAAATGCTGGTATCGCCACTTCCAAATTGGCTGATTATTCTGGGCCACATGGCCGGCGGAATGGCCCGGGGCTTGATGGTAGGTATCGCGGTCACGATCATTGCGCTATTTTTCACAGAGCTGCAATTGCACAGTCTCCCGGTGACGCTCAGTGTTGCGCTGCTGACCTCGGCAGTGTTTTCCCTGGCTGGCATGATCAATGCAATTTTTGCCAAGAAGTTTGATGATATTGCCATCGTGCCCACATTCATCCTGACCCCGTTGACCTACCTGGGTGGCGTTTTCTACTCGATAAACATGCTTCCGGAATTCTGGCAGGGCGTGTCACGGGCAAATCCAATCCTGTACATGGTGAATGCATTCCGCCACGGCATCCTGGGTGTGTCTGACATTGGTTTGGGCACGGCCTACGCGATTATCATGGTCTTCCTGGTGGTGTTGTTTACCACCGCCCTGATGCTGATGCGCAAGGGCGTGGGAATCCGCGATTAGGAAAAGGGTGGGAATATGTGCGGTCGTTACACATTCTTTTCTCCCCGTGAATCGGTGACCCGGTTGTTTGATACACCGGTGCCGGTGTCCATTGAGGCGCGCTACAACATCGCGCCAACCCAATTCGTGCCGGCGATCCGACTGGATCCCCAGGGCCAGAGGCAACTGGTCATGTTGCACTGGGGCCTGGTGCCGTCCTGGGCCAGGGAAAAGGCTATTGGCAATCGCATGATTAATGCCCGGGCGGAAACCCTGGCTGAGAAGCCCTCGTTCAAGAAAGCCTTCAGCCAGCGACGCTGCCTCGTGTTGACTAGCGGGTTTTATGAATGGCGCAAGGAAGGCGGCGCCAAGCGTCCTTACTTCATCAGCCGCAAGGACTCAGAGCCCATTGCCATGGCGGGTCTGTGGGAGGGTTGGCGTCAGGAAACCGAGTCACTGGAGTCCTGCACCATCATTACCACCGAGGCCAACGACTTCATGCAGGCCCTGCATCATCGGATGCCGGCCATGCTTGCCCCGGAGGACTGTGGTCGCTGGCTGGACAGTAAGAATGTCGGGATTGTCGAGGCGGCCGATCTATTGCGGCCCCTGCAGGAGGACAGCCTGCAGGCCTGGCCAGTTAGCACCCGCGTCAACAGTCCCCGCAACGAGGGTGCCGAGTTACTGGACCCGGTGGCCTAGGAAGATTTCTTTTCCGGAAGTTCGTAGCCTGTTTGAATGGCCACCACCAGGGTGCCTGCCCCGCCGTGCACGCCGATGGCGGTGCCCAGCTGGGTGATCTGAATGTCCTGGGTGTTAGGCAGTGCTTCTCGCAGCAGGCCCTCCAGTTGTTTGGCTTGCTCAGCACATTCAGCGTGGGCAATCAGGATACGGCTGTTGCTTGAAATGTCCTGCCGGCGTTTTACGAAGCGAACGAATTTACGCAGTCTGTTCTTGCGCCCGAAGAACATGCCACCCACGTCGATACTGCCCCCGTCGCCAAGCTCCAGGACCGGCGTTGCCCTGAATAAATCTGCGATGCGCTTCTTCGAGGCGGCTACTCGTCCGCCTTTTACGGCGTATGCCAGATTTCCCAGCAGCGCATAGGTGCGTGTCAGGGGAATGATGTGGGTCACCCCTGCGATGACCTCTTCCGGTCCGGCGCCTGTGGCGGCAAGTTCCGCTGCATACATGGCAACCAGTCCCTGTCCCGCCGAGGCGTTCATGGAATCCATGGCCGTCACTTTGTCGGGCGCATGCAAGCGGGTGGTTGCCGACTGTGCTGCCTGAAACGTACCGCTGGCCTTGCCGGTCACGTGCAGCGAGACCACGTGTTCAAAGTGGGCGGCCAGGAACTCAAACATTCTTCGCAGATCCCCCGGGGCGGGCTGGGAGGTCTGGGGATGTATCGGATTGGTTCGCAATTCTTCGTAAAATTCGGCGTGGCTCAGGGACATCTTGTCCAGGAAACTGCGTTCTCCAAAATGCAGCCGAACAGGGATCATGTGGATACCCAGGTTCTCCAGCGCCTCATCTGGCAGATCCGCGGCGGAGTCGGTCGCCACGACAACACGGCGTCCCTTCTGGCTGGCGCTGCGTTGTTGCTGGAGCATGTCATCGGCCTTGGTGTTCTGCACCTCGCCATGCTGAGCAGCAATCTCAAAGACCGTGTTTGGATCGTTGACGTGAATGTGCACACGGATGCGGCTTCTCAAGCCGGCGATCACCATGCTGCTGCCGATTCCTGCCAGGGATTCATGTACCTTGCGGCGGTCGAGATTCTCGCCAACGATGACGCACTCGGTGCAATAGCGGTGGGTCAGGTCCACCGTCTCCATGCCGGCAAACTCCGTCTCTTCTGCCGGAATCTGGGGCAGGGGTTGATCCAGGGAATCCCGTGGGGAGCCATTGAGTACAAAGTCTGTAACGCCCTCCAGTAAATCCACGAAGCCCTTGGCGCCGGCATCCACCACGCCGGCCTTGCGCAGCACTTCCAGTTGATTGGGTGTATTGGCGAGGGCGATTCGTGCCCGGGCAAGTCCTCGCTCCAGCACCTGGGCAAAGTCTTTCCCGCCGGACTCACCTGCCTGCAGGGTCACTTCGGCGGAGAACGCGTCAATCACCGAGATGATCGTCCCCTCGCGGGGTTCCCCCATGGCTTCCCGGGCGTATTCGGCGCCGCGTACCACGGCCTTGGAGAAATTATCGGTACACCAGCGAGCGACCCCGGAGGCGCCGTCGGATAGGCCGTGGAAAAACTGCGCCATGATCGCGCCGGAATTTCCCCTGGCGCCATCCAGAGCCGAGTCGGCGACCAGTTCGATGGTGCGTCCCAGGTTGCGGTCCTTGTGGTTGGCCAGGGCCATCAATACGGAGCGCATGGTCAGGACCAGGTTGGTCCCGGTGTCACCATCAGGGACCGGGAAGACGTTGATCTTGTTCAGGTGGTCGGCGTCATTGAGGACCCGGGCGATGCCGGCCTTCAGGGCACGACTCAGGCGGGTACCGTCGAGGTAGAGAACGCCTTTTTGGTTGGTAGTTTGGGGTGTCGGCATATTAACTTCGGGGTATTAGAAATCTCTCGCCTTGATACTGGAGGATCACACCATCGTTGGTGATTGCCTCGACCAGCGGTCCTTCTTTCAGGCGCTGTCCTTCCTGGTATTTGGCTAGATTGATGAATACAAAGCGGTCTTCCTTGCGTGCCGCATATACATGAAGATCCACTTTCAGGGCGGGCAAGTTCATCAGCCGCCCCTGGCCCAGTAGTTCATTCAGCGTTGGCGCCATGGCGGCCTGGGCTGCCTCGGCGTCAGTTTGAGACTCCGCTTGCCGGGGGGTTACCGGAGGTGTTGCCGGGGTCTGGGTGGCAGAGGGTGTAACCGAAGCGCTGGGTGATTCGCTTGACGGTTTGCTGGCCTCCCGGGCCAGCGAGCGCACTTCATCCCGGTTGCTCTGAACCGGTGGTGGCGCCTGGGTAACTGGTTGCTGAACGACAGGGCTGGGGTAGTCGGGGCTGGCACGAAAACCCACCGGGTTTTGCTGGATGGGCTCTTCCTGGATGACTGGCTGCGCGGTGGATTTGGAATTCTCAGCTGGGGTGTCTGATTTCCAGGCCATGACTGCAACAAGGCCTGCCAGGTTGACCAGTAACAATGCGGACAGGATCAGCACCCACCGGGGAATCGCTTCGCGCTTCGCACCGTTGTGGGCGTAGGCCAGGTTTGGACCCGACTGGCCCAGTCTCTCGTCTTCGGATTTTTTCAAGGCATCAAGTATAAAAGACATGGTGTTATTGCCCGCCGGTCAGACGTGGGCCGGAACTTGCACCCGAGACAAGGTTTAACACGATCTGGGTACGCGCTCCCACAATGGCATCCGGTTCCAGGCGATGTTTCTTCTGGAATGCCCGTACTCTCTGGGCCAGGGGTTCATCAAATAACTCTGGGTCGGCCGCCTCGCTGACTTGCCCGTCAATACTTCCCAGGGCATCCCTGAGCACGGGAACCTCGGCTCCGCGATAACCGGGAACGATGTCCGGGGCGCCAACCGACAGGGGGCGCCAAATCAGCAGGAACTCTCCGTCCCAGTAACTGGACAGGTCCAGCAGGCTGACTCTCGTGCGTTGACCCTCTATCAAAAGCTCGGCGTATTGATCGCCGATGGATGCCAGTACTACCTGGTAGCCGCTGCCCTGGTCATCGCTCAGGGATAACACGGCGGGAACATTCAGAGTCACCAGGCTGCGCCAGGATCCACGCTGGAACAGGCAATCCAGTCCTTGTCCCCGGGCCTGGTTACAACCGGTGTCCTGGCCCGGTTGGTAGCGTGCATCCCATAAGGTGAACAGGCTGCTCAAGGCATCGTCAGTGCCGAATGAGTCTGAACGCTCAGCGAGCAGATCCTGGACGGTCGGGAAACTGAGGCTATCTTCCCGATCGATATGCCCGCGGTTAATCGTGTCATCGACCCCATGCTCTATGGATGGGGTTTCGGTGGTGGTTTCGCTGATTGCCTGCTGGGGCGTCGGTGGACGCACCACCGGCTCAACCATGGCCGGCTGAACACTGGCCTGGGCTGGGACGACTGCCTGCTTATCGAATCCTGGCAACAGGTCCCGGGCCTGCCACAGTCCTGCGGCAATGATTAATCCGGCGGCCACCATGGCGGCGGCATTGAACATGGGCGCCCAGCGGGACCGCACCTTGTGCCCGAAAACTTCCGAGGCCGCCTCGCGTACCAGTGCGCCGTTGACCACCCGTTGCTCGCGTGTGTAGGCGCCCAGCAGTGCGCGGTCGCCGATCACATTAATGCTCCGGGGAACGCCGCCGGAAATCCGGTGCAGTTCGGTCAGGGCAGAGGGTCGCATGACCTCTGTAGTGCAGCCCGCGACTTGTAAACGATGCCGGACATAGGCCATGGACTCGTCTTTGTGCAGCGGATCCAGGTGGTAACGACCGGTAATACGCTGGGCAAGCTGCCTGAGGTCGTTACGCGCCAGCAACTCGCGAAGTTCGGTCTGTCCGATAAGTATGATCTGCAGCAATTTCTGCTTGGCGGTCTCGAGATTTGTCAGCAGGCGCACCTGCTCCAGCACTTCGGCGCTGAGGTTCTGTGCCTCGTCGACGATCAATACCACCCGGCTGCCCCGGCCATGAGCGTCGAGCAGGTGTCGGTTCAGGGCATCAACCATTTCCTTGGGGCTGGCCTGTTCTGGTATCTCGGCGCCCAACTCGTCACAAATGGCATGCAGAAATTCATTAGGGGAAAGGCGGGGGTTAAGAATCAACGCCACTTCCACGTCGCCGGGAACTTTCTCAAGCAGGCTGCGAACCAGGGTGGTTTTCCCGGTGCCCACCTCGCCGGTGAGCTGCACGAAGCCTCCGCTCTCGGTTACGCCGTACAACAGGTGGGCAAGCGCTTCGGCATGGCGCTTGGTCAGGTACAGGTACCTGGGGTCCGGAGTGATTGAAAAGGGCTTTTCGTTTAGCCCGAAATAGCGCTCGTACATATGCGCGTTTTACCCCAGTTTAGTTACAGCGTTCCAGCCCGCCCAGAGTCTGCCATAGTGGTGCGGCGGCCCATTGTAGCAGGCATCTACGTCTGGCGTTTTCCCTTCAGTGCCGGTCCCTTTCTCAGGGCATTGCTACCGTATCTCTGGCGGACCTCTTTAATCAACTCCTGAACCTGTGAGGAACTCCTCTGCACTTCGCTGGTGAACAGGTCCATCTGCCTGGCCGGCTCCAGCCCCGAAACGCCGACCCCAAGCAGGCGCACAGCGGAATAAGGATGTTCTGCCCGCCATTGTTCCAGCAAATGGCGGGAGGTCTGCTCAAGGATGTCCGCGCTCTGGGTGGCCGGGGAGAAGCTGTGCTGGCGGGTGACGGTGCGAAACTCCCGGTCGCGGATTTTCACCGACACCGTGGTGGCCTGCAGTTCCTTGGCTGCCAGTCGGCGTGCGGTGCGGATGCTTAACAGGCTCAGCTGTTCCAGCATCTCGGGCAGTTCCAGCAAGTCCTGGTCGAAGGTTTCCTCGGCGCTGATGGACTTTGACTTGCCCCCGGGTTCCACGGGGCGGTTATCGATACCGCTGGCCTTGTCCAGCATTCGCCGGGTGAAGCGCCCGAATACCGGCGTCAGCAATTCCACCGGACAGACCCTGAGATCGCGAATCAGGTGAATGCCGCGCGTCTCCAGGACTTCCCCGGTACGCGGTCCGATGCCGTTGATTGCCCGAACCGGAAGAGGGTCCAGTACGGCTTGCACCTCTTTCCTGCCAACCAGGACCAGGCCATCCGGCTTCTCCAGGTCGGAAGCTATCTTTGCCACCAGCTTGTTGGGCCCAATTCCCACCGAGGCGGTCAGTCCTGTGGCCTGGTGAATTCGCTGTTTAATGGATCGGCCAAGCTCCCTGGCTTGTCGGCGGGTCCTGACCTGGTCGCTAACATCCAGAAAGGCCTCGTCCAGGGAGAGGCCCTGTACCAGGGGGGTCACGCTACGGAAGATAGCGAAAACCTCCCTGGATACTTCACGGTAGCGGTCAATTCGTGGTCGCGCACAGATTGCACTGGGGCAGCGCCGCAGTGCCTCGCTCATGGGCATGGCCGAGCGCACGCCGAAACCCCTTGCCTCGTAACTCGCCGCCGCCACCACGCCCCGGGGACCGGTGCCGCCCACCAGAACTGGTAGTCCTCGCCACTGGGGGTTATCCCGTTGTTCCACCGAGGCGTAGAAAGCATCCATGTCCACATGGAAAATGATCCGGCCGGAAATGCCGGATTGAAGTGTGTTCATGGCAGCAGTCGCGCTTACTCAGTTCAGTATCGGCGCGGCCTACTTCACCGTGATGGTGATCTTTTCCGAGACTACCGGTGGGTTGTGGGGAATGTGATTTTTATCACCCAGCACCAGTTGCAGGGTATGGGTTCCAGGTTCCAGTTCCAGGGTTGTCTGGGTCTGACCGCCACCAAAGTGGATCAGCTTGGCACTGGCCGGTAACGGCTGGTCCATGGTCGGGAGTTCGGCATCGATCAGCAGGTGATGGTGTCCGGTGTTGGCCTTGTCGGTACCCGCGGGGGCCACGCCCATTCCCTTGAGCCCGAAGACCACCACAACCGGACCGGAGACGGTTGCGCCGTCAGCGGGGGAGACGATGTAGGCGGTGGCCTGCTCGGGTGAGGTGCTTTGATCTGCGGCGCCGGCAAGTGCGCTGAGCGAAAATAGTAGTATTGAAAGTAGTGTGTTTCGAATTGCCATGATTTGTTTCCTACAAGGTGAAAGCCGTAAAGACCAATGCGGCCAGGAATGTCAGCAATAAGCTGAAGAAGTAGAAAAATAATAGCAGAACATACTTGTAAAGCGTTGCTGCACGGGATTGCCCGTATACCCTGCGCATTGACCGGTACAGGTAGTAGGGGATGTAAAGTGACAGCACCGTGGTAAAAGGCCAGGTGGGAAATTGAATGGTTGCGGCCAGTTCGAAGATCAGTAATTCCAGTATTAACGCCAGGAAGACAAAGGCGTGGAAGTGGATGACAAACAACAGGTGTTCCACGTAGTACCGGCGGGACAGGGGGTAGAGGCCCTTGAGCACCAGGGCGATGACCGGCAGGAAAATGAACAGCATCGTGGGGAAGTTTTCCTGCAATCCCTTTAACAGGCTTCTACCTCGGTCACCTACCACTTTGCGACATATCTGCCGGGCCTTGGCTTCGGCCTCTTCCTCGCTGATCCAGGGCATGAAATCGTCGCCAATATCGATGTTGGCGTCGTTACATTTTTCCTCAACGGACCTATCGTCGTTTTCGTCGCTCTCTACAGACGGGACTGTCTCACCATCAGAAACCGATTGCGGCAGGCTGTCCCGAATTTCAGCCAGCTTCTTGGCGAGTTCCGGGTTGTCTGCATGCTCTGGTATTACTTCGGCCAGGGTTTCCCTGGCCTGATCGAGTTGTGCCTGGTCAAGTTTTTCTTCCGAATCAACGCTTATGACACCGTCGTCTATGAAGGTGCCACTATCGTGAAACACCGACATCAAAAGGAAGAACAGGATGCTGAGAACCAGGTACATGCGAAATGGCGGCATGTAGCGGGCTCTTCGACCCTGAAGATAATCCGCGGTCAGGTGTCCCGGCTTTAACAGCAAGGGAATAAGGCTACGCCAGATTCGCGAATCCAGATCGGCGATATCCCCCACCATGTCGCGGGTCAGTTCCCACATGGTGATCACCCTGGAGATGGAGCGCTGCCCGCATCCGGCGCAGTACTGGCCGCGGATTGGTGAACTGCAATTCCGGCAGTACATGTCCGGAGCATGAGGGCTTAGTGCGTCGCTTTCTGTCAGAACCCGGTGGTGAATCGTAAGTTGTTCGCCGAATCGCTCTTGCCCGACCCTGCGGGTTTCCGCTGCGTGCTCGCTGACAGATTGTTCCAGGGCGGCATGAGATTCCAGCAGGAAGTGGACGCTGTAGTGACGATGTTCGGTATCGTCCGCGGACTCAACGCTATACAGGGTTGCCAGCCTGAATCCGCTTAGCTCCAGCATGGCGCTGGTGTGTTTTCTTAACCAGGGTTCGAATTCATCGCCGATGCCTGGATCGGTGTCCAGGTTTAACTCATAGATGATGTTGGGCTCGGACATGAAGAATTACTTTGCTGGTGGAGGTGACGCAAACCACTATATGCGCCACGCCCACCAGCGGCAAACCCTCATTGCCCGGGCGTCAGGCCTGGGTCAGCTTTTCTTTTCGTCGTTTTCAGGTTGCGAATCATTTTTGCTGTCGGCCTTTTTTACCGAGGCAGCCTTGGTCCTGGCTGGGGCTTTGGGCTTTTTCGCGACGGTTTTCCTGGCGGCAACTTTTTTGGCCGGCGCCTTGCGGGCAGGCTTTTTCACCAGGGGTTCCGCAGCAATTTCTGCCGGATCAAAATCATCCACTGCGATTATCGGTTCCAGCAGATCCCAGTAATTATTCATAAGCTCTGCCTGTTCTTTAGAGATCAGGTCAAGATCATGCAACCGCTGGATGCGTGCTTCGACTGTCTCGCCGGGCAGGGCTTCTTCCTGCAAGCTTCCTCGCAGACCCTTTTCAATGGGTTCCACCAGGACGGCCAATTCCATGGCCTTTTGCAGCCGGTGTAGCGCGTTGCTCTCCACAGGGGAGGAATATATTCCGCTGCACAGGCGGGCCCGGCTTTCAGTGTTTTCCAGTACCAGGTTGATCACCTTCTTGCTCAGCTTGTCAGAGGGTGCTGCATACATCCGTCCCCTTGGGAACACCAGCATCCTCAGGACCGCGGCAACCGGCCGGTTGGGGAAGTTACGCAGCAGACCGTGCAACTGCTCTTGGGCGGAATACAGCAGGTGACGGCAAGCCCATTCGACAATGGGTAGATCTTCCTGGGGGCGTCCCTGGTTCTCGTAGTGCTTGAGTACGCATGAGGCCAGGTAGGTAGCGCTTAGTACATCGCCCAGGCGGGCCGAAATAGATTCACGTTTTTTCAAATCTCCGCCCAGGGTCAGCATGGCGGCATCGGTCACCAGTGCGAACGCTGCACTGTAGCGGTTGATGTGCTGGTAGTAGCGACGCGTCGGGCCGTGATTCGGGACGTCAGAATACCGTGCATTGGTCATGGCCATGACAAAGGCGCGCGCGGCATTGCTGGTGGCATATCCGATGTGACCGAATATAGCCTCGTCGAAGGCACGCACTGCGGTTTCGGTATCGCTCTCGCGGGCAGCTTGCATTTCCTTGAGCACATAGGGATGGCAGCGCACTGCGCCCTGGCCAAAGATGATCAGGCTGCGGGTGAGGATGTTCGCGCCTTCAACCGTGATGGCGATGGGTACCGCCTGGTAACCGCGGGCCAGGTAGTTTTTCGGACCCAGGCATATGCCCTTGCCGCCGTGGATATCCATGGCGTCATTGGCAATCTTCCGGCCCATCTCGGTGCTGTGGTACTTCAGTATTGCAGAGGGTACCGAGGGCCTGGCGCCCTGGTCGATCGCCCCGGCGGTAACACTGCGGCTGGCATCCATGATGTAGGTGAAGCCGGCGATACGCGAAAGCGCCTCGCCTATGCCTTCAAACCTTCCGATGGGCATGCCGAATTGTTGCCTGATCCGGGCATAGGCGCCGGTGGCGTGCAGGGCGGCTTTCGCGCCACCAGTGGAGTTGCCGGGCAACGAGATGCTGCGTCCGACGGCCAGGCATTCCACCAGCATGCGCCAGCCTTCTCCTGCCATTGCCGGACCGCCAATGATGGCGTTCAGGGGCACAAAGACGTCCTTGCCCTGGGTAGGACCATTCTGGAACGGCACGTTCAGGGGGAAGTGCCTGCGACCGATGGTGATACCCGGCAAATTCGTGGGAATCAGTGCGGCGGTGATGCCCAGGTCTTTCTGCTCGCCCAGCAATTGGTCGGGGTCGTGCAGTTGAAACGCCAGGCCCAGCACCGTGGCAACCGGGGCCAGGGTGATGTATCGCTTGTCCCAGTTCAGCCGTATTCCCAGCACTTCCTCGCCTTCATAGGTGCCCTTGCAGACCACTCCGTAATCCGGAATGGACGCTGCATCCGAGCCCGCAGTGGGTCCGGTCAGCGCGAAGCAGGGGATTTCCTTGCCACTGGCGAGTCGTGGCAGGTAATGATTCTTTTGTTCCTCGGTTCCGTAGTGCAGCAGCAATTCAGCCGGACCCAGGGAGTTGGGGACCGCAACAGTCGATGCGGCGATAGTGCTGTGGCTGGCAATCTTGGCCAATACACAGGAATGGGCGTAAGCGGAGAACTCAAGACCGCCATACTTTTTCGGGATGATCATGGCGAAGAATCCTTCGCTCTTCATGAATTCCCAGGTGGCGCTGCTCAGGTCGGCCTGTTTGTGAGAGACCTCCCATACGTTCACCATGCCGCACAGGGCTTCAACCGGACCATCGATAAATGCCTGCTCCTCATCGCTGAGTTTTGGTGCAGGGGCTGAATTAAGCTGGCTCCAGTCCGGGGCGCCGCTGAACAGTTCTCCCTCCCACCATACCGTGCCCGCTTCCAGGGCTTCGCGTTCGGTGGAGGACATGCTGGGTACCATGCTGCGATAGATGTCCAGCATGGGACGGACGATACGATCCCGTCGGAACTCGTCGGCGTTTAGCGCGACCATGGCGGCAAATACTACCCACAACAGCAGGGTCCATAAAAAGCCTGCGTCGCCAAGCAAGGTATAGGCAAGCAGCAGCCCGCCAATAACCATGGTTGACCTGCGCAGATCAATCCGCTGGTAGGCGAGTGTCAGGGCACTGCCGATGAAAAGAACTAGCCAAAAAATTCCGCTAAGCATCTTGCTTACTCTCCGTGTGACGGGCGCTGGAGACCCAGGCTGCCCGAGTGTCATGCGTGACAGTTTCCGAACAGACTATCTTACATAGAAATGATGCGAGGCAACAAAAAAGGCCCCGGGAAGGGGCCTTTCTCGCTAATTTGCTGGTATCCAGCTTTAGAGGAGGTCTTTCACACCGTCGCGTTCTTCGCGCAATTCGACGTCGGTGGCGTCCATACGAGCCCGGCTGAACGCATCAATTTCCAGCCCCTGGACGATTTCGTATTTTCCGCCGCTGCAGGTGACAGGGTAGGAATAGATCACGCCGGCTTCAATGCCGTAGCTACCGTCTGAGGGAATACCCATGCTGACCCAGTCCCCTTTGGGGGTGCCCATGGCCCAATCACGCATGTGATCGATGGCAGCCGATGCGGCAGATGCTGCCGAGGAGGCGCCGCGTGCCTTGATAATAGCGGCTCCACGCTGCTGTACGGTGGGAATGAAATCACCTTCCAGCCAGCCCTGGTCAACCATCGCCTTGGCGGGTTTTCCGGCAATCGTGGCATGGCTGATGTCCGGGTACTGGGTGGCAGAGTGGTTGCCCCAGATGATCATCTTCTTGATGTCGTTGACGTGGCTGTCGGTCTTGTTGGCCAGCTGGCTCATGGCCCGGTTGTGGTCCAGTCGGGTCATGGCGGTGAAGTTGGCTGCCGGCAGATCCGGAGCATTCGCCTGGGCAATCAGGGAGTTGGTGTTGGCAGGGTTGCCCACGACCAGCACTCTGACGTCACGACTGGCGTGCTCGTTCATAGCCTTGCCCTGAACCGAGAAAATCGCTGCGTTGGCCAGCAACAGGTCCTTACGTTCCATGCCGGGGCCACGCGGACGTGCGCCGACCAGCAAAGCGTAGTCTGTGCCCTTGAAGGCCACGTTGGGGTCATCAGTGCATACGATGCCGGCCAGGGTGGGGAAAGCGCAGTCGTTGAGTTCCATGGCCACGCCCTGGAGGGCGCCAAGGGCCTGGGGAATTTCAAGCAGCTGCAGGATGACTGGCTGGTCAGCGCCCAGCATTTGGCCTGAGGCGATACGGAAACACAGTTGATAGCCAATTTGACCAGCTGCGCCGGTAATGGCCACGCGGACGGGATTCTTCATGGGTTGCCTTCCTTAAGGTTGGCGCTTCCTCAAGGGAAACGACGGTGCACTAATAAAAATCAATTGGAAATTCTAGCATTCCGAAATACTACGGTACGACACCGGGGCAGGAACATTGGGACTAGCCGCAACGTCAAGACGGCCCGGGAGCGTTGGAAACGGGGCAGGGGTGTTATACCCGGGTGCCAAAAACCATCGCATTTCTATGGATTTTCTTGGGCTGAGCCCCCTGAGGGCCTCGGATATGGCGGGGGCGAGATGATATAACCCGCTGAAAAATCTATTTATTTTTAAGGCAGGCAGGTGGTCGAGAAAAATTTGCCTGGATTGCTTGCATTATTCGGAATGGGTGTTATAGTCAACTACAACACTATCCCACTTGGGAGATGATCAGGGCAGGACGCCCTGGACTGAAATAACAGGAGCTCTGACATGAGCGTGAAAAAAAATCTGATTGGCGAAATGATTCCTGGGATCTTGATGGCGGTATTGGTGCTGGCCGGCGTGGCGAGTGGCGAGGCGTCTCATCCTCAACCTGTTGTACAGGAGGCCGCGGTGGATATGACCAAGGTCAAGGTGCAACTGCGTGAGGTCGCAGGCGACCTGGCGATTCAGGTGATTTCCGGTGCCGGCTCGGTGCTTTCCAGCCAGGCTGAAAATGCTCCGTTGTGTGGTGATGATGACTGTAGTGGTTCTCGCGATGGCCTGAGTCGCAGTTTCTAGCAAATAGTGCATAGCGCTGAACATAGAGGTCGGGGCATCAAAAATGGATCCTAACTGGAACGACAATTTACCCATTTATCGCCAACTAAGGGACAGGGTGGTCGCGATGATTCTCGAAGGCGTTTTGAAAGACGGCGATGCCTTGCCGTCGGTGCGAAATGTGGCGGCCGAATATCGTCTGAACCCACTTACCGTGCTGAAGGGTTACCAGGAGCTTGTAGACGAGAACCTGGTGGAGAAGAAACGCGGCCGCGGAATGTTTGTGATGGACGGCGCAAGGGTCGAGCTGTTGAAAGATGAGCGTCGACGCTTCCTGGAAGACGAATGGCCGCTGGTGCTGGAACGCATTGGCCGGCTGGGCCTGTCTGTAGCGGACCTGGTAGCGGCTGCGGAAAGTGATTCTGCTGATAGTGATGAGGGAGAAGGCAAGTGACCCAGTTGGTATCCGCACGCGGCCTGACCAAGAATTACGGCGACCTGAAAGCGCTTAATGACGTCAGCTTCGATATCGAAGAAGGACGCATAGTTGGCTTGATCGGTCCCAACGGTGCAGGCAAGACCACGGCGCTGAAAGCCATCCTTGGCCTGACAAAATTTGATGGTGACCTGGAAGTCATGGGGCTGGATCCCCGTCGCCAGCGGGCCGAGGTTATGCAGCACGTTTGTTTTATCGCAGACGTCGCGGTGCTGCCTCGCTGGATGAGGGTCAGCCAGGCGCTGTACCTGGTAGAACAGGTGCACCCCAGGTTTGATCGCAGCAAGGCAGAGGAATTCCTTGGTCGTACCGATGTCAGGATGAAGAGCAAGATCAGCTCCCTGTCCAAGGGCATGGTCACCCAGTTGCATCTTGCCCTGGTGATGGCCATCGATGCCCGCCTGCTGGTGCTGGATGAGCCGACCCTTGGCCTGGACATCCTGTTTCGCAAGGAATTTTATCGCTTGCTGCTGAATGACTACTTTGACGAAAAGCGGACCATCCTGATCACCACTCACCAGGTAGAGGAAATCGAACACCTGCTGACGGATTTGATGTTCGTGAACCAGGGCAAGCTGGTCCTGAATTCATCGATGGATGACCTGGCCGAGCGTTACGCGGAAATAGCAGTGCACCCCGACAAGGTAGATGAGCTGCGTAGCTGGGGACCGATCAGTGAACAGCAGTCCTTTGGTAGAACAATCATGTTGTTCGAGGATAAGCCGCTGGATCGATTCAAGGGTTGTGGAGAGCTTCGGGTCCCCAGTATCGCTGACCTTTTTGTCGCCAAAATAAAGGCAACACGCAAATGAAGACACTTATAACGTTAGTACGCAGAGAAGCTTGGGAGCACAGTGCTATTTGGCTGGTTCCGGTTGTAATGTCACTGGTGCTGTTAGTGCTTGCAGTAATGGCCTCCTTCGGATTGATTGATAATGTTTCCGTTGAGGTTATGACCGACCATAGCGTGGATGCGCGTGAACTGACCGGTGGCCTGGCCGCGTTCAATTTCGCACTGTTCGGCTGGTTTGCCATGGTGATGAGTGTTGTCGCCACGTTCTACCTGCTGGACTGCCTGTTGGCGGATCGCAAGGACCGCAGCATCCTGTTCTGGAAATCCCTGCCGGTCTCTGACCTGAAGACGGTGCTCTCGAAGCTGCTGACTGCGGCGGTCCTGATTCCCTTGATCGCTTTCGCCGTCAGCCTTGTTACTCACGTCTTGTTGTTGATCGTGGGCACGATTGATCTGTTGGTATTGGGCGCCAGTCCCTGGGAAATGCTTTGGGCCCCGAATCCTATTTTCAGTACCTCTGCGCTGGTCTTTTACGCAATGATTGTCCAGGTGCTGTGGTACCTGCCGTTAATGGGCTATCTGATGCTTGTCTCGGCATTTGCCAAGCGCGCGGTGATGGTCTGGGCGGTTATTCCCCCGTTGGTAATCTCTGTGCTCGAACAACAGTTGCTTGGCACACGTCATTTCGCGACTTTGATTGCAGATCGTCTGGGCGGCGTCTTTCCGCTGGCATTTGATGTCAACGTTCGAAGTGGCAATGTGGAATCCCTGGGCGAGCTGGCCGACAAGATCGACAGCCCATTGTCTGAGGTGATCAATGTTGCTCCGCTGTTGCAAAGCGCTGGATTCTGGCTGGGGCTGGTGGTCGCAGCGGGCTTTATCGCCGGGGCAGTGTATTTACGCCGCTATGGAGACGACAGCGCCTAGTTGCCTGTGAACTCAATCAAATCCGAATTTAATTCCAAGGATGTAAGAAACATGAATACCAAAATTATTGCCTCACTACTCGCTACAGCCTCGTTGGCTACTCTGAGTGGATGCGTCGTGGTGGTCGATGGCCGCGATGATGGCGAAGTGAAGTGGGCCAGCACCTGGGAAGCAGAAAATGAATTGGCTACCGAAGCTAACCAGGATCTGGCCAGGCAAGTAAGCGCTGCCCTAGCCGCAGACAAGTCCCTGGCGGGTGAGAAGATCAATGTCTCGGCTCGTCGTGGCGCGATCGCTCTGCATGGCAGCGTGGCCAGCACAGATGCCGTGAATCGTGCCTTGCAGTTAGCTGCCGGCGTCCCGGGTGTCA
Source organism: uncultured Chromatiales bacterium (assembly GCA_937128475.1). GTDB lineage: Bacteria > Pseudomonadota > Gammaproteobacteria > Steroidobacterales > BM003 > CAKZML01. The sequence continues at coordinate 1,474 of CAKZML010000303.1, read as the reverse complement.
CCAGCGTGGTGTCGAGATTATCGGTGGAGTTCCCGGTCGAGTAATCGCTGCGAGATCAGCAGCATCGGCGGGGCAAATAAAACATAAACGGGGATAGAGCAATGAAGCTCGAATTAAGAAATGTATTTCAGGTCGCCTTTGTTGCGGCGATGTTTCTCAGCCTGTCGGGGGTTGCATCAGCAGCCACGCTCGACAAGGAATTTCGTTTCGAGGCGGATAGCCGGATAGCTGTGCAAAACCTGGTGGGCAGTGTGCGGGTCAGGCCTGCCGATGGAGCCGTGGCGATTGTGAAGGCAACGGTTGTTGCTGAATCTGACGCGCTGGCCGAAGCGGTGACGTTTGAGTTGACCAACAAGGGCAGCCTGCAGCAGCTGGATATAATTTATCCTGAGGACGAGAGAAATATTTTCTATGACGCCTTGAACAGGGGTTCACGTTCCAACGTTCGCTACCATGGCAAGAAGTACAAGATCAGTGGCAGCGATGGCCGCGGAACCGTCGCCTTGCATGTTGACCTGGAAGTCTTCCTGCCAGCCGGAAGCCGGATGGATAGTTTGAAGAACCTGGTCGGCGCGGTGGACCTGGCAAATGTCGTAGCCGACATTCGAGTGGATGTGGCAAGTGGGTCAATTTCCTCGGCGGATGGCAAGGGCAATCTGGAGTTGGATACCGGCAGCGGTCGGGTCAATGTCTCCAGTCATGAAGGGTCTGTAGAGGTTGATACAGGATCCGGTGCCGTGGAAATTGAGAACGTGCTCGGCAACGTAAATGTAGATACCGGTTCGGGAACCGTGAAGGTCACCGGAGTAAGCGGAAACGTCACCGCTGATACGGGTTCCGGTGGTGTGGAATTTGCAGAAATCATGGGCGACAAGATATCGGCCGATACCGGTTCAGGGTCTGTAAAGGGACGAAGTCTTCGTGGATCTTTCTCTGCGGATACCGGCTCGGGTTCGGTGAAGGTTGATGGAATAGATGATAGTGATTTCATTGATATTGATACCGGTAGTGGAAGCATTCGCATTAAGGGTGACTTCGCGGGCCTGAGCAGTCTCAATCTGGATACGGGCAGCGGCGATGTGGATATTCAGATGCTGGCTGCGCCCGATATGACCCTGCGCATTGAAGTCTCCAGCGGAGATATCAACGTGGATGTTCCCGGCATGAAGGCAACGAAAGTTTCCCGGCACCGGTTGGAAACGGCGTTTGGTAAAGGAAGCGGCCGAGGGGTTATCGGCACGGGAAGTGGCGATGTCGACATTCACATGGTCAAGAACTAGGTTTTACAGAGTTTGCCAGGGATGGTGAGAGGCCCGGCCGTTTGGTCGGGCCTTTTTTATTCCTGGTTCGAGGCAGGCAACTCGTGATTAACCTGCCAGGCCCCCAGGAGGTCATCAGCCCCTGCCACGGCCCATTCGAGATACCAGGTCGTGTTTTCGCAGCAAGCCCCGGAGTTGGTTGTAACTCAGCCCCA
>CAKZML010000302.1 GCA_937128475.1 uncultured Chromatiales bacterium | reverse complement strand
TTCCGGGGTTTCTTCCCGTGTAGAGTCACCATAGCGAAAGCACCTTTAAGGGGGGCTGTCAGGTGGATTAAATTTCCGAAAGGTTGGCGTGCTCCAGGGCGGGGAAGAAGATGAAATATCGGTAATATTCTGAAAACAGCCCTGATAGCCTCCAGACCCCATTATTAGACCCGTGCTAAGCGAGTCGCTGCTTTGAAGCGACAAATCCCCAAGAAGACCGGTGGGCTGCAGCGATGCAGCCCACCTTTGGTTTCCCCCCGAGCCGACAAAGGCTGCCGATTTCCCTATCCTCGGTTATCATCCACTCATGCGAATACTGGTAATAGAAGATGACGCCACCGTTGCTGACTACATAGTCAGCGGTTTGGCTGAGAGCGGTCATACGGTTGACCACGCTGATGATGGCCGTGAAGGTCTGATGATGGCTACCACCGAGGAATACGACGCCATCGTGGCTGATCGAATGCTTCCCGGTGTGGATGGCTTGACCATCGTGCGGACCCTGAGAGCCTCCGATAACCACACGCCTATCCTGGTACTCAGCGCCCTGGGTGAAGTGGATGACAGGGTAAAGGGCCTGAAGGCCGGCGCGGATGATTACCTGGCCAAGCCTTTCGCCTTTAGCGAACTGCTTGCCCGGTTGGATGCACTGCTTCGGCGTGGTCAGCACGAATCCGTTCAGGTTACCCGCCTGCAGGTCATGGACCTGGAGATGGACCTGTTGTCCCGCGTGGTTTCCCGCTCGGGCCAGTCGATTGACCTGCAGCCTCGCGAATTCCGTCTTCTTGAATACCTGATGCGCCATGCCGGCCAGGTAGTTACTCGCACCATGCTACTTGAAGCGGTCTGGGACTATCACTTCGATCCCCAGACCAACGTGATTGATGTACACATCTCGCGGTTGCGGTCCAAGATCGACAAGGAATTTGAACAGACACTGCTACACACAGTGCGCGGCGCGGGGTACAGGCTCGGTGAACGCCCTCAGACTGCTTAAGACATCTACCTTTCAGCTTGCCGCGGTTTATATGGGGCTGTTTGCAGTCTCGGCCCTGGTGATGCTGGCGTTCGTCTACTGGTCGACCATCGGTTACATGTCCAGTCAGACCGACTCGACTATTGAGGCGGAAATCAAGGGTCTGGCCGATACCTACCGCCGGGGCGGCCTGCAAAGTTTGACCGGCCTGGTCAACGAGCGCATGCGCAATGACCCGGACCGCAACATGCTGTACTTGTTTGCGACGCCGGACTACAAGCCACTGGGCGGCAATCTTCCTGCCTGGCCCGAAGCCATCCCGGCAGGCGAGGGCTGGGTAAACTTCCCATTCAGTCACAATGACACTGAATCTACGGCCAGGGGTCGGATTTTCGGGGTCAGCGGCAACCTGCGTTTGCTGGTCGCCATGGATATCGCGGGTTTACAGGCTACTGAATCCCTGTTGATGAAGGCCTACCTGTGGGGCATGGCCCTGGCCCTGGTACTGGCCCTGGTGGGCGGGGCGCTGATGAGCGCCAGTGTTACCCGGCGGATCGAGGCCATTAACCAGGCCAGCCGGGAAATTATGAATGGCCGCCTGCACCAGCGAATGCCCCTGAAAGGAACCCACGACGAATTTGACCAGTTGGCGTCCAATCTCAATGACATGCTGGAGCAGATCGACTTGCTGGTTGAGTCCGTGCGACACGTGGCGGACGGGGTTGCCCATGATTTACGCACGCCCCTTACACGCCTGCGCAGCAAACTCGAGCGTCTTTCTATCGGCCCCGGGCTGGATGCCTCGGCGAGACAGGAACTGGATCGTTGCATCGATGAAGCCGACGGATTGCTACAGACCTTCTCGGCCCTGTTGAGAATTGCCCGAATTGAGGCGGGTCGCCATGAAGCCAGCGTGGTGGAGGTGGACCTGCTGGAGTTGGCTGCCGACGCCTGTGAGTTGTACCAGGCCAGCGCCGAAGACCAGGGAGTGAC
>CAKZML010000301.1 GCA_937128475.1 uncultured Chromatiales bacterium | reverse complement strand
AACGTCACATGTACAAACCGGGTTTGTACAAATTAGAACGCGTACTTCGCCGAGATCATTAAACGGGTCATATCGCCATCAACGCCACTTTCCAGCGTACGTTCCGCGTACATGATTTCAGCACCGATATCCAGCTTGGGAGCCGGGGTGAAGATCAAGTTAGCGTGAATACTGGAGGCTTCCTTGGTGACACCGGTAGGTGCTTCCGAAGGATTGTCGATGGTCAGGTAACCGTAGGTGAAGTTAGAACGCCATTGGTCGCTCCAGAAATGACGATAGGACACAAAGGCACCCATCTCATCCACCGCCTTCAAGCTAGTGTAATTATCATCAGCATCCAGAGTTGCCACCGCATCTACACCAGCAGCCAAAGCCAGGTAGCGGCCTACACCGGAACCCGTGGTCGCCATGACGCGAAGGTCGTTCTTGCCAAACATAAACTTGCCGGACGCACTAATGGCATACGCGGACTCATCCACGTCCATATCGTCGTTATGTACGTCGAGTTGTCTGAACATGCCGGCAACCTTGATGAAACCGCCGTTATCCAGTTTGAAGGTGTAGCGAGCGATCAGGTCGGGCATGGAGTCCGTGCCAGATGACTGCCTCGAAGCGCCATCCTCGTAAGAGTAGAACGTTTCAGGATTTTCAGCAGCAAATTCCCAGGCACCGGTGGTATAACGCACCTGGCCCTGGCGCACGAAGGTTGTGCCTTCTGCCGGACCCACAAAATCCAGGTTCTCAGGCAACGCTGCCACGTCCTGGAAGGTTGACCAGGTCTGTCCGAACAGCCATCCGTTATACTTCAGGAAAGCATGCCGAAGACGTGGGCTGTAGGAATTCGAGACCAACTCGTTACCGTCCGAGTGGGTGAAGAAATCCATTTCCACGTAGGCGCCGATTTTGTCGCCACCCTCTGTAACCGTGTCAGCACGGAAGAACAAACGGGTCTCGCGAGCCTGGAAGTCTGCGACCATATCGCCACTGTCGCTTCCATCCCCAACCGGCACTGCACTGGGCAGGTAAAACTGCCGAACCAGGCTATTACTGGCCGGTACAGCGTCACTGTAGTCCGTGAACATCGCATCGAATTTGGCGTAACCGCCAAAAGCATAAGTTGTACCTTCCGCCATCGCGGATCCGGCACCCAATGCCAGCATGACAGAAGCAGCTAAAGCGTTCCGGCCGGCCTTCATTATTAGTTTGGTTTTCATTCCTTTTGTCCCCCAAGAGCAAAACAGGAAGTACGGATTGTCAGTCCTACATCGAATAATCGTGGAATTCGCTTCACCAATGCCATTAGCCAATGGTCTTAGTTTCGCCAGTCTGCACAGCAAGAACATTCCGCAAAAACCGTGGTAAATACCTATTTTGCTCAAATAAATGGACCTCCCTTCGACCAAAGTATAATTGGACCCCATATAAGGCGGGGCAACACTTCATCTAAACATCGGGCACTCCGCTCGGATAAGTGAGATTTGCAGGGAGAACAACAATGAGCGACGTAATTGTCCATCCTATTGATAGCGAAATTGCTAAAAACGCCCATATCGATGAGGCTGGCTACAAAGAGACCTACCTGAGGTCCGTCGAACATAACGAAGAGTTCTGGGGCGAGATCGGCAAGCGCATAGACTGGATCAAGCCCTACACCCATGTAAAAGACGTGTCGTTTAACAGGGACGACCTTCGCATCCGCTGGTACTACGACGGCGTACTGAATGTGTCGGCGAACTGTATCGACAGGCACCTGGCCACTAAAAGAGACCAGGTTGCAGTGATATGGGAAGGCGATGACCCGACGGTAGACGCCCACATCACCTATGGTCAGCTTTACGACAACGTGTGCCGCTTCGCCAACACCTTGAAGTCCCTGGGCGTGAAAAAAGGCGACCGGGTAACCATCTATATGCCGATGATCCCCGAAGCTGCTTACGCCATGCTGGCCTGCGCAAGAATTGGCGCCGTGCATTCGGTGGTATTTGGCGGCTTCTCACCGGATTCCCTGGCCGGTCGAATCATCGACTGCGACTCGAATATAGTTATTACGGCCGATGAAGGCCTGCGCGGCGGGCGCAGCATTCCGCTGAAAAAGAATGTGGACGCGGCCGCGAAAATCCCGGGCTGTGAAATTCTCAAGACAGTGCTGGTGGTTAAACGCACCGGCGGCGACATCCAATGGGTAGAGGGTCGCGATCACTGGTATCACGAGGCATCTGCCGACCAGGGAGGAGACTGTCCTCCGGAGCCCATGAATGCCGAAGACCCGCTGTTCATTCTCTATACCTCGGGATCCACCGGACAACCCAAGGGCGTCATGCACACCACCGGCGGCTACCTGGTTTACACCTCAATGACCCACGAACTGGTGTTCGACTACAAACCTGGTGACGTCTACTGGTGCACCGCCGACGTGGGCTGGGTAACCGGGCACAGCTATATCGTTTACGGACCACTGGCCAATGGCGCTACCACACTGATGTTCGAAGGGGTCCCAAACTACCCCTCCTTCTCCCGTTTCTGGGAAGTGGTGGACAAGCACCAGGTCAATATCTTCTATACCGCCCCCACCGCCATACGCGCACTGATGCGCGAAGGCGCCGATCCGGTGAAGAGCACTTCACGCAAGAGCCTGCGCCTGCTGGGAACCGTAGGCGAACCCATTAACCCCGAAGCCTGGGAATGGTATTTCAATGTCGTGGGCGATGCTCGCTGCCCGGTGGTAGACACCTGGTGGCAAACCGAGACCGGTGGCATCTTGATCAGCCCGCTTCCCGGCGCCACAGCGCTCAAGCCTGGTTCGGCCACCCGTCCACTGTTCGGCATCAAGCCCCAACTGGTGGATAACGAGGGTGTACCCCTGGAAGGCGTTAACGAGGGCAACCTGGTCATTACCGATTCCTGGCCGGGTCAAATGCGAACCGTGTACGGCGATCACCAACGCTTCATTGACACCTATTTCTCCACCTTCCCGGGGAAATACTTCACCGGCGATGGCGCCAAGCGCGATGAGGACGGCTACTACTGGATAACCGGCAGGGTGGATGACGTGCTGAACGTCTCCGGTCACCGCATGGGCACCGCTGAGGTGGAAAGCGCCCTGGTGTCACACCCCAAAGTTGCCGAGGCCGCTGTGGTAGGCTACCCCCACGACATCAAGGGACAAGGGATCTATGTCTACGTCACCCTGATAGCCGATGCAGACCCTACCGACGAACTGAAGAAGGAATTACGCGACTGGGTGCGCAAGGAAATTGGCCCGATTGCCTCACCGGACCTGATTCAGTGGGCTCCGGGGCTTCCGAAAACACGCTCGGGTAAGATTATGCGCAGGATTCTTCGAAAGATTGCCGCAAACGAGTTCGAAAACCTGGGGGACACATCCACCCTGGCCGAACCCGAAGTTGTGAAGCAATTGATTAAGAATCGCGCCAACAAGTAACCATACGAGACTCAATGCGCCTGGCTGACAAAATCATCATCGCTGACGATCACCCGCTATTCAGGGGAGCGTTACGAGAAGCAGTTTTGAAGGCCTGCCCCGAAGCGACCATCATCGAGGCAGAAACCTTCGCAGAACTGCAGGAAGCCACGGACCAGCACTCGGACGCTGATCTGTTGCTACTTGATTTGAATATGCCGGGCGCAACGGGGTTCTCCAGCCTGATATTCGTGCGCTCCAAGCATGAGAGCCTGCCCACCGTGGTAATTTCTGCGTTGGAAGAGCCGTGGGTAATTCGGCGCGCCATCGCTCACGGGGCGGCAGGCTTCGTTCCCAAATCATCCCCGGTGGGAGTTATCTCGGAAGCACTTACCGCAGTACTGGAAGGCGATTGCTGGCTACCGGCTGGAATGGAGCATGACGACGCGTCGCTGGAACCCGGTGAGCAGGCGGTTGCCGACCGACTCGCACAACTGACGCCCCAGCAATTCCGTGTCTTCAGCATGCTTTCAGAAGGCCTGCTAAACAAGCAAATAGCATTTGAGCTGAGCGTCTCCGAGGCCACGATCAAGGCCCACGTAACAGCTATCATGAAAAAGCTTGGTGTCACCAATAGGACCCAGGCCGTTTTAGAAGCCAATCACCTGGCCCTTGAGAGAAAATTCCCCTCCAGCGTCGCATGACGCTCTAGCCGGTCTCCCGTCCCCGTAACAAACTGGTCAGTGTCGCCCGCAGCGACGCGGGCCTGACCGGTTTGCCAAGCACCAGGTATCCCGCTTCCCGGATCATGTGCTTGACCTCGTCCGAATTGTCCGCGGTGATAAACGCGCCGGGTACCGACACACCCAGGTGCTCGTTCAATTTTCGCACCACGTCCAGGCCATTCTCATTATCCAGTCGATAGTCCACAAGCATCACATCGGGAACCTGTCCCTCGGGCAAAACCTTCAACAACTGGTCGCTGGAGCGAGCGACAATCACCGTGCAACCCCACCGTTCCAGCAAGGCCTGCATGCCATCGAGAATTTCCTGCTCATTGTCTACGCAGATCACCCGTGCGCCCGCCAGTCGACCGCTGGGCACAACAGAAGGTTCAGCCGCTTTCCCAATTACGACCTGGTTTTCCGCCAGCGGAACGCTCACCGAGAACATACTGCCGCGGCTTAATTCCGAGCGCACCAGTATGGAATGACCCAACATAGTGGATACCCGGTCCACGATTGCCAGGCCCAATCCCAGGCCTTTCTCCTTGCCTCCAGGGCCGGTTTGAAGCCTGCGGAATTCGACAAAAATATCTTCCAGGTTCTCCTCGGGGATACCCTGCCCCTGGTCCCATACCTGGACTTCAACCTCTTTCCCCCTGCGACGGGCAGCAACCAACACTCGCCCGTCTTCGCTGTAGCGAAAGGCATTGCTTATCAGGTTCTGGAAAATGCGACGCAGCAGTTGCCGGTCAGATTTCACCACGCAATCAATACCGGAACCACGCAGTTTCAGTTCCAGACCCCGGGCCCGGGCAAGAGGCGCGAACTGTTTGTGCAGAACATCCAGAAGGTCACCCAGGCGGAACTGGCTGATCTCTGGCACCAGGGCGCCACTATCCAGCTTGGAGATATCCAGCAAGGCTCCCAGCAGGTCCTCCGCCGCCGCCAGGGAGTTGTCCACCCTGTCCACCAGCTTTGATTGCTCCGGCGGCAGACTCTCCGCCTGTTCCGACAACACGGAGGCAAACAGCCTTGCCGCATTCAAGGGCTGGAGAAGATCATGGGTTGCCGCGGCAAGAAAGCGTGTCTTGCTGCGATTGGCCTGCTCAGCCTCACCCTTTGCCACTTGCAGGTCGCTCATGGCTTTTTGCAATTCGTCCGTGCGTTCCTCTACCCGGCGCTCCAGATTTGCCTTAGCCTCCTCAAGCGCCAGTTCCGCACGACGGCGACTCGTGATGTCCTGGAACATCGCATACAAGCCGGTAACCTCACCGTTATCATCGAACTCGGGTATGTAGGTGCCCAGGCAATACATCTCGTCCCCGGTCACAGACCTCAAGCTCAACTCGAATTCCTGTCTCCTGCCGGTCAGCGCCCTCTCCAGGTACTCCGAGCGCTCGACCAACTGGCCCGGCGAAAGCACATCCTTGACCAACTTTCCTACTACCTGGTCGGCAGGAAGATTGACGTAATCCAGGTAACTCTTGTTGGCGAAACCGAAACGCTGATCCTTATCCAGGTAGCTAAGCATCAGCGGTGCGTTGTCGGTGTAAAGCCGGATATTGTGCTCACTTTCACGCAGGGCGAGTTCTACTCGCTTGTGCTCGGTAATGTCGGTGTAGGTGGATACATACCCGCCGCCCGGCATCCTGTTTCCCCGAATTTCAATAACCTGCCCATCCGGGCGCAACCGCTCATAGCGATAGGCCTCGCCATCACGCATGCGATCAAGACGTCGCGAAACATGCTCCATCACCTGCCCAGGGCCACAAAGCCCGCGCTCCGCATTAAACCTGATCAGGTCGGCAACCGGGCGTCCCACGTAGACCATACCCTCGGGGTAGTTCAACAACTCCAGGTAACGACGATTCCAGCCAACTATTCGCAGGTCCTTGTCGGCTACCGCCACCCCCTGGGTAATGCTGTGCAGTGTTGCCTCCAGCAGTCGCCGGTTAAAGGTCACTGCATCAGCAGTCTGGTCCAGCAACGCGAACATATCGCCGATGGCCATACCGGTCTTTTTAAGGGCGGCAGTCAGTACCGCCCGCGCCGACGCAGAACCAATTGCTCCGGCCAGCAATCTCTCGGTATAACGAACAATCTCGCCATCCGCCAAAACACCAGGGGTAAGTAATATCCCCTTATCGTTTTCATATTTCTCAAAGGCGCGAGCACTGTGACGGCGACCAACAAACCGCGCCGCCAGGGCCTGTAAGTCGCCAATCGTGGCATGTTGCTGCCAACGGGCCGGAAGCGCGGGAGTCGTCCGACGTGGATCCTCAATAAACATCACCGCCTGCAGTTGTTCCCTGAGAGACGGCGGCCAGAAAACCGAACCCATAATCAGGCCAAGCACATTCATCGACAGAGACAGGAGCACGCCGTGAGTAATGCTGGTCATGCCGTCCAGGCCAAAAAGCGCTTCGGGGCGCAACCAGCCGATACCCCAGATTCCGTTTACCACCCAGCTAAGGTCGCCACCGCTGGAACGCGCCAGGCCGGGGAACAAAAGTGTGTACGCCCAGATAGAGAAGCCCAGGGTCAGTCCGAACAGTGCGCCACGCCGGCTGGCATTGCGCCAGAACAGCCCGGCGATAATTGGAGGAGCGAACTGGGCTGCAGCGGCGAACGACAGCAAACCAATTGACGCAAGTCCCGAGTCGCCCCCTGTCAGTCTGTAATACAGGTAGGCGGCAAGGGTAAGCGCGATGATAGTCGCCCTGCGGACGTAGAGCAGAATCCCACTCATGTCCTCCTTCAGGTGCATACCCAGCGACTTGGCGCCCAGCAACAGTGGCAGGACAATGTCATTGCTGACCATTGTTGCCAGGGCCACGGTGGCGACAATCACCATGCTGGTAGCCGCGGAGAACCCGCCCAGGAAAGCGAACAGGCTAAGCAACTGCCGGTCATGAGCCATGGGTAACGCCAATACAAAGGTGTCCGCATCGACCTGGCCAACGCCAAATTCTTTCAGGCCTGCCATGGCAATGGGGAACACTGCCAGCATGATGATCACAAGGTAAGTCGGGAACAACCACCTGGCCATGCGCAGGTCTTTCTCGCCACCGCACTCCACCACGGCAACATGGAATTGCCGGGGAAGACAGAATATTGCCGCCATGGCCAGCAAGGTCTGGGCCATGAAACCACCGGGCAATTCTGACGGCAAAAACACCGACCCCAGTCGTTCATCAATGACCATGCTTTCCAGTATTTCCCTGGGACCGCCCATCACGCTGTACATGGCGAAGGCGCCCACAGCGACCAACGCGATCAGCTTGATCACCGACTCGGCGGCGATGGCCAACATCATGCCCCGGTGATGCTCAGAGGCATCGATGTGCCGGGTACCGAACAGAATTGCGAAGATCGCGAGCACCAGGGCAAGGTAAAACGCTGTCGTAGGGGTGCCTCCGCCGGCTACCAACTCGCCACCTGTAACGACGTCAAAAGACATGGCGACAGCTTTTAATTGCAGGGAAATATAAGGCACCATCCCGATCACGGCACTGACGGTGACCAACACCGAAACACCCCGGGACATGCCGTAGCGAGCGGCAATGAAGTCAGCAATAGTCGTGAGGTTCTGCTTCTTGCTGACCTCGACTATGCGACGCAGGATCTCCCAGCCGAACACCACCATAATGATAGGGCCCAGGTAGATAGGCACGTAGCCCCAGCCGGTGGACACTGCCGTACCCACGGCTCCATAAAACGTCCAGGAGGTGCAATACACTGCCAGCGACAGGCTGTAGACCAGGGGACCGTTAATCGGTCGCTTGCCCGCCGCCTCTCGAGAGTCACCCCAATAAGCTATGGCAAACAGCAACCCGATATAGGTTAGGGAGAGGACAATCAGGATGCCTGTCTGCAAGTGGAACCTCTTCCTCTACTGTTGAATTTTTCGGGCAAAGCAAGTCCCTAATACCATGGTCTAACAAGCCACCGCAAGCAAGGCCGGGCCAGACAGCAGTCGCACTAAGCCTGTGATAAACGTCAGAAAAATTGATCTCCCATTGCCCTACTCGAAGAGCCACAGCGATCTCAGTTGAACATCTAAGACTAAAGTAGGACTGCACCCCAAGCAGCGCCTCGGCTAGATTGATCCTCGTTAATAAGGGTAAAAGCCACCAAAAATAGGGGGAGCGTCCCATGAGTGGAAATAGCAAAGGGGCTGAATACTGGAAAAGAAACCTTCGTCTGGTATTTATATGCCTGACGATCTGGTTCATCTGTTCCTATCTGTTCGGCATAGTTCTGGTAGAGCCATTAAATGCCATCAAACTGGGCGGATACAAGCTTGGTTTCTGGTTTGCACAACAGGGTTCTATGTACATTTTCGTAGCGTTGATCTTCTTTTACGCATCCAGCATGAACAAGTTGGATCGTGAATTTGACGTTCACGAAGATTGAGGGGGCAGAAATGGATCTCAAGACATTAACATTTATTGTCGTGGGCGCTACCTTCGCCCTGTACATCGCAATTGCAATTTATTCACGTGCGAAGAGCACTGGCGATTTTTATGTGGCAGGCAAAGGCGTACACCCGGTAGCAAACGGCATGGCAACGGCGGCTGACTGGATGTCGGCAGCATCATTCATCTCCATGGCGGGCCTGATAGCCTTCCTGGGGTACGGCGGTTCGGTGTTTCTTATGGGTTGGACAGGTGGCTATGTGCTGCTTGCCATGCTACTCGCACCTTACCTGCGCAAATTCGGCAAGTTCACAGTGCCGGAGTTCATCGGTGAACGTTATTACTCCCAGGGAGCGCGTATTGTTGCGGTCATCTGCCTGATCGTCGCTTCGATTACCTATGTAATCGGACAGATGAAGGGCATCGGCGTGGCATTCTCGCGGTTCATGGAAGTGGACTTCTCCACCGGCTTGATGGTTGGTATGAGTATCGTGTTTATCTATGCCGTACTTGGCGGTATGAAAGGTATTACCTATACCCAGATCGCCCAGTACTGCGTGCTGATTTTCGCGTACACCATTCCTGCAATATTCATCTCTCTGCAATTGACCGGCAACCCCATCCCGCAGTTGGGACTGGGTAGCACCATGGCTGATGGCAGCGGCGTCTATCTGCTGGATAAGCTGGACATGATCGTTACAGACCTTGGATTCAGGGAATACACGACGTCGTCAAACGGAAACATGCTCAACATGTTCCTGTACACGCTATCCCTGATGATCGGTACTGCCGGTCTGCCACACGTCATCATCCGGTTCTTCACCGTACCCAAAGTGCGTGATGCTCGTGCATCTGCCGGCTGGGCGTTGGTGTTCATCGCGGTCCTGTACACCACGGCCCCGGCCGTTGGCGCCATGGCTCGCCTGAACCTGATCAACACCATTCAAATCGGTGCCGTGGGCTCCCCGACTGGTAATGTTGAGGAAGCACATCTTCCCGATTGGATGGGTCGCTGGAAAGAAACCGGCCTGCTCGGCTGGGAAGACAAGAATGGCGACGGCCGCATTCAGTTCTACGACGAAGCAGGACTGGGTGACAAAGCTGCTGCCTATGGTTGGGCCGGAAACGAGATGACCAAGGTTGACCGCGACATCATGGTGTTGGCTAACCCCGAAATCGCCAATCTGCCGAACTGGGTCATTGCCCTGGTCGCAGCCGGTGGTATCGCAGCAGCACTGTCAACGGCGGCTGGTCTGCTACTCGCTATTGCCTCGTCGATCTCTCATGACCTGCTCAAAGGCGTGTTCATGAAGGATATTTCCGAGAAGAACGAGTTGATGGCAGGACGTATCGCGATGGCAGGCGCCATCATGGTGGCCGGTTATCTCGGACTCAATCCTCCGGGCTTTGCAGCCCAGGTGGTGGCACTGGCCTTCGGTCTCGCTGCGTCGTCTATATTCCCGGCATTGATGATGGGAATCTTCGACAAGCGCGCCAATAGCCACGGTGCCGTGGCCGGCATGTTGGCAGGCCTGGGTTCCACCTTGCTGTACATCTTCTGGTTCAAGGGATGGTTCTTCTTCCCCGCCACCGCGATGGCAGCAAATATTCCCGAGAACTGGATTTTGGGAATATCTCCGGAAGCCTTCGGTGCAGTGGGCGCGATGATCAACTTCGCAGTGGCGTATGCGGTATCTCACAATACTGCACCGCCTCCCGAGCATATCCAGCACCTGGTGGAAGACATTCGTATTCCCCGTGGTTCTGGTGGAGCCTCATCCCACTAAACGCATCTTTTCGATGTAGCATGCGGGGGGCATCCTGAATCTGGATGTCCCCCGTTTCTTTTCTAGTTTAGGGATAAACGCACTCTTATGATCGAGCTATCTGAAATCCTGGATTTTTTTCAATCCCATCCGCCGTTTGATCAACTGGACCGTGAACAACTCAAGGACGGGCTTCGCGGTCTGCAAGCAGAATACTTCCCAAAGGGCGGTGAAATACTCAAGATCGGGCAGGAAAATCACCTCCTGCATGTCGTTCGAAGTGGCGCAATAGAATTGCATAACAATGACGACGACCTGGTCGCTCAACTCAGCGAAGGCGAATGTTTTGGCTACATCTCGCTACTAAGCGGACGACCGGTAAGATACCGGGCCGTGGCCAGCGAAGATTCTCTTATCTATCACTTACCGACCGAATCGTTTCGCCACCTCAGACGCACCGCTGTGTCCTTCGATCACTATTTCACGGAAGCCTTTGCAGACCGTCTGAACATGGCGATCCGCGACAAGGGAAGAAGCGAACTGGCGGCAACCCGGCTGGGAGACCTTGGCGGACCCGCAGTTGTTCAGGTCGAAAGCACGGCAAGCGTGGCGGAGGCTGCCGCTGTGATGACAGAGAAAAGCGTATCGTCCCTGCTGATCAGCCACAACACCCGGGTGGTAGGCATCCTGACTGACAAGGATCTTCGACGCAGGGTGGTTGCCCCTCGCCTGCCATACGACACACCTGTTACAGAGGTCATGACCGCAAAACCGACCGTGGCGGATCACGATTCGAACGTCGCGGAAGCACTGCTGATCATGATGCAGATGAATATTCACCACCTGCCGGTGATCAAGGATAACCTGCCGGTGGGCATGCTGACCCTGGCGGACTTGCTGAGGGTCGAAGCCGAGCATCCTATTTACATGGCCGGTGACATCCTCAAACAAGCTGACGCCGAAAATATAGCGAAAGTCAGCAAGCGCCTGCCAGAACTGATTCAGAGAATGATCAGCGCCGATGCCACCTCGGACCAAATTGGCAAAGTTGTCACGACGGTCACCGACGCGATTACCCGGCGCCTTATTCAATTGGCAATTCAACGACTGGGGCCACCCCCTGTTAAATTTGCCTGGCTCGCCCTGGGTTCCCAGGGACGTCAAGAGCAATCGGCCAAATCTGACCAGGACAATGCGCTGCTACTGGAGGATGGTTTCCTCCCGGAACACGACAGCTATTTCGAGGAACTGGCCAAGTACGTCTGCGATGGGCTGGATGCCTGCGGCTATGTCTATTGCCCCGGTGATGTCATGGCATCCAACACTCGCTGGCGACAGCCTCTGAAGGTATGGAAAGGCTATTTCGGACGCTGGATTGCCGAGCCCGAACCCAAAGCGCTCATGTATGCCAACATTTTCTTTGATCTGCGCCTGGTTGAAGGCCAGGAGTCTTTAGTAAATGAACTCAAAGAGCACATCGCCAAGTTGGCTCGCAAAAACCAGTTCTTCCTGGCAATGATGGCGAAAAATGCCATGGCGTTTCAGCCGCCACTGGGTTTCTTCCGGCAATTCGTACTGGATAAGAGCGGCGCCCACGGAGACTCCCTGGACATGAAACACCGGGGGGTTATTCCCATCGTGGAATTGGCGCGTATTTATTCCCTGGCCGGCGGCGAGGTCCGGGTAAACAGTCGGCGCCGACTGAAATCGGCAATCAAGACCGGACAGATCACCGATGGCACGGGACGGAGTCTCGAGGATGCCCTGGAACTCATCGACTTCATCCGAATGAGCCACCAGTGGGAAGAGATGAAAAATGGGCTGCCACCAAGCAACTATGTACCGCCCAAGTTCCTGTCGCCCTTGCAGCGACAACACTTGAAAGCGGCGTTTAACGTCGTCCGCACAGCTCAGGCTGCCCTGTTGAATCGTTTCGGGCTAAGCTGATCGGACGAGGAATATAACTATTGTTTAAACAGCTCCGCAGAAAGTGGCTTCGTGAACGCATGTCCAGGCAATGTACCTGGGAACCTATGCGCCAGTTGCTGCTGTCCACGCCGCCAGATACCAGCCTCTCCTGGAGAGAAACTGAACTGCTGGCCCTGGATCTTGAGACCACCGGTCTGGACGCAAAACAGCACTCAATAGTCAGCATGGGCTGGGTGATCATTCGCGACGGCAAGATACAGATGGACCAGGCACGACACCTGATAATCCAGTCTGGCCTGCCAATGAACCAGAGCGCTACCATCCACGGCATTTTCGACAGCGAAATTGCCCAGGGCATTCCAATAGAGACAGCCCTGGAGGAATTGCTGGGCAGCTGTCACGGGCGGGCGTTGGTGTTTCATCATGCGCCGTTGGACCTTGCTTTCCTTAACGAGGCCTGCAAGGACGTCTGCGGTCAGAAACTGCTAGTGCCCAGCATCGATACAATGGCCCTGGAAAAAGCCCGACTGGACAGGCGCGACCAGCCGATCAAGCCGGGAATGTTGCGACTAGGTGCAGTGAGGGAACGTTACGGACTCGGCCAGGTTCGGGCACACAATGCCCTGACAGATGCCCTGGCGACAGCAGAGTTATTGCTTGCAATCATCGCTCACTCGGAGAGTGGCGGAACCAGCCTTCCGCTAAAACGCGTGCTGGCGCGTCACTAGGACGCGCCAGCGGTTTTCTTTAGCGTTTTTTGCTGCCCTTCTTCTTGGCAGCCTTTTTAGCTACGGGCTTCTTGGCGACCTTCTTCTTGGCAGCCTTTTTAGCTACGGCTTTCTTGGCGACCT
>CAKZML010000300.1 GCA_937128475.1 uncultured Chromatiales bacterium | reverse complement strand
GAGTAAGCAATCTCTGTCCGCCTAGTCCTCCAAAATCGAGATCACCAGCGGGCTCAACGCCCCCAGGATCAAACCCAATACCACGGTCTTGTTCGCTTCGAGCACAGCCTGCCAATCCAGCTGGCTAATCACCGCCAACTGCTGCCCAAGTTCCCCCAGCAGTTCAACAACCGGCCAGGCAATCACTGCAGTACCGACCAGTATCGCAGCCAGCGGCAGGCCATTGCGTAGCAAGGTACGCTTGCGAATGCGCAGCACCACCTGCTCACTGAATCCCTGGTCGGGCACCTCGGGCAGGGAGGCGCTGAACTGTTCACGCAACCAGCGTTCCTCATTATCAAACTGTTCGTCAGTCATATCCTGTCTCTCCGTGGGCATAGCGCTCACGCACCCTCAACTTACCGCGATTTATATGGGACTTCACTGTCCCCAGGGCCATTCCGGTGATATCTACAATTTCGCCGTGACTCATTCCAAACCCATAGGCCAATGTCAGCGCCAGTCGTTCCGGCTCGGTACACGCCGCCAGGATAGTCTCCAGGTCCGATGCCTCTTCCGATGGGCCATCCGAATGCACCGGAGTCTGTCCCGCCAACATTTCCGTCTGGACTTTCTGCTCCAATCGCTGCTCCTGACTAACCTTCCGCCGGGACTGAAGAAATTGATTGTAGCCAATTTTCATGAGCCAGGACGGGAAGCTTCCCTGCCCCGAAAAACTGCCCAGCTTTTGCCAGGCCTGGATAAATGTCTCCTGGGCGAGGTCATCAGCCAACGCATCGTTACGGGTCAGGCGGCGCAGGAAGTTTCTCACCGCAGACTGGTGAACCCCGACCAATTCCTCGAACAAAAGAGGATTTTGGTGAAGCGCCTGTGCCAGGCCCGTTTCATCATGCTTGCTAGTCAAAAATCACCCGTCCGCAGTTGCCCGCTGGATTACTCCTGCCGACCACCAGTCTTCGACAGCGCCAGGTAGGCCAGGCCAATAACACAGGGGAAACTCGCTACTGCAAGCATTGGCCGGATCGCATCTTCTTCGCCCAGCAAAACTCCGAAGATCGCAAAGGCGGCTCCGATAGCCAGGGCCACGATACCACGACGTAAATCCGCATTAGGCTGCCGAGGCGGGTCACCCAACAGCTTTATGAACTCAGGCGTCATCTCCTGACCACGTTCAATGGCCTCTCTGAGTGTCTTTTGCGTCTCACTGCGGGCCCGGTATCGAAAATACACAAACAAACCGACGATTATCGCCACCGAAAAGAACAAGGACATAGGAACAAGGATCTCAACCATTTCTATTCTCCATTACCAAAACCAATTTACCGTCTTACTAATACAGATGCATCCAGGCACGAGTTTGGATGCACCACAGGTCGAAAATGTCTCCCCGGTTGCCGCAAAACCTTCCGGCACCAGTAAATAACACCGTCGAGGAGCCTCCCGCCTCGCCCCCTGAAGACCACTAAGAGGTCAAGGCGTGCAGCTAAAAACATCTTTTCATTCATTAAACTCGCCAGCCTGTTCAACATGATGACTACAAAGACCCGCGGTGAAATACGGCGCGCTCAGCGGTGACATCTTGTGCAAATGACGTACCGGTCGAACACAGTTCAAAGGTTGAAATTCCCGGACCAAGTACAATCCGATAATTAACCCTCTCCCCGAACTGTCCGGTGAAACGATCGCTTACATCACCCTCAATAACAAAGGCCAGGCCATGCTCACCATCGGACCGGGGCAAGATGACCCGGGATTCGGCCACCAGGGATTGAGTTACTCCGATGCACAGGCGCTGATCCGGGGTGGCGGAAAACTGCTGATGAATTGCCGGAAGGAAATCAAACTTCCATGAGCCCACGTGGTCGAGGGCCCACTGCACGCCACCTATCAACGCAAAAAACATTGTGATGGGAGCAAGCAATTCGATCATTTCCCCTCTCCGTAGCAATCAAGCATTAATCCCCTTTGTATATCTATAGATGCAGTGAGGCCCCGATTTGGATGCATTGATTTTTATTGCATGGAGAAAAAGGCTTGTTTATGAGGTATAAACTCCCCCTTGCGGCGGAGCTTATTGATCTGATCGTTGAATTTATGAATCGCAATTCAATAAAAGAAATTGGACAACCCCGTCAAATTAGAATAATTCTAGTCATCTAGAAAGCAGGCACCGGATACAACATGATTTTCAGGCAACTCTTCGACAACACCTCATTTACCTATACTTACCTGATAGGCAGCCGAAAGGGCGGCGAGGCGCTGATTATTGATCCGGTACTGGAACACGTGGATCACTACCTTAGATTGTTCCGGGAACTGGACCTGAAGTTGGTAAAGGCCATCGACACTCACCTGCACGCCGATCATGTAACCGGTCTGGGCAAGCTTCGCGATCGCACCCATTGCATCACCTTGATGGGCGAGAAGAGCAAGGTTGATGTCGTATCCATGCGGGTAGCGGATAGCGACTCGGTGAAAATCGAGGGTATTTCAATGCAGGCCATCTACACGCCGGGCCACACCGATGACTCATACAGCTTCGTGATGGACGACCGGGTATTCACCGGTGACACCTTGTTAATCCGTGGTACCGGCCGCACGGATTTTCAGAACGGCAGCGCCAGTGAGCAATATGATTCAATATTCAATCGGCTTCTGAAACTCCCGGAAAATACGCTGGTTTACCCTGGCCACGACTACAAGGGAGACACCGTCAGCACCATAGCCGAGGAGCGCGCCTTCAACCCGCGACTGCAAGTGTCCTCGGAGCAAGAGTACGTGGACATCATGAATAACCTGAATCTTCCCAACCCTAAACTGATGGACGTGGCAGTGCCTGCCAACCTGCATATCGGCCTGCGCCAGGATGACCTGCGAGACAAGGGCCAGGGGCTGGGTTGCTACGACGCGCTGGCCCTGGTCGGACGCCCGGACGTATTGCTGGTAGACCTGAGGGAACAGCTGGAGATAGATCGGCACGGGCAGATAGAAGGATCAATTACCGCCCCCTACCAGGATCTGGAGAAAAATCTCGCCCCCGGGGGACTCATTTACGAGCTAAGCCATGCCACCGGAAAACGGTTACTTTTTTATTGCGCCCACGGAGAGCGATCTGCCATGGCGGTAAGCGATGCAGAAGCCGCCGGTATCACCAATGCCTGTCACATCGAAGACGGCATTGAAGGCTGGAAACTGATGGGTGGGCCGGTGAGCAAAAGCGGCTGAGGCTCCAGCCCAGGCGATGCAACTCATTGTATAGCAACTAATAAATACCCGGGCCTGGGCGACCGGTGAGAATTGGAAAGCGGCCTTCTCCAGCTGGTGTGTAAAAAAATACTTGACTAGACCGACTAGTCGGTTTATTTTTCGCTCATGGCAACAGCAAAAAGCAAAATGATTTCCAGCGCCAGGGGCTTGATGCTTCTGAACGGCTACCCGTCCACCTCGGTGGACGAGATCATTTCTGCGGCCGGCGTATCCAAGGGCAGCTTTTATCACTGCTTCAAGTCCAAGGAAGAACTGGGCGCGGCAGTCGCCGAGGCGTACCTGGACGAGGCCCTGGCAGTAATCGGGACGGGTCGTTACGAAGAGGTGGAAGATCCCCTGGAACGCGCCTTTGCCTTTGTCGAGCACATGGAGGCAGCCGCGCCCGCACTATGGAATCACGGCTGCATGCTGGGCAGTTTCGCCATCGACTTGTCGGGCACCCATTCGACCATCGCCGCCTGTCTTAACCGCCTGATGGATGACCTGGAGTCGCGTATGGCACCGCTGCTGGAGCCCATCGCGCTGGCATGCAGGCAGGACGATGCCCCCAGCGGGCGCGAGCTGGCAAACCATATGATGGCAGTGGTGGAAGGCGGCATAGTGATGGCCAAGGCCCACGGGGAGCCGAAGCGGATCGCCGGGGCTATCCACGAATTTAAACGTTATTTGAAGGCGCTTATCAAGTAAGTGTTTTTTTGGAAAACAACTAAACCGACCAGTCGGTTTGCCGCCAGGAATGTCCTGTCAGGAGACACCAACATGAACATCGTCAAAATTGTTAGCGGCGCCATTGCCACCATGCTTTTTGCAGCGTTACTGGCAGTCACCCTGCCCGGCCTTTTCAACCCTGAGTTGGGTCCTTTCCAGGCCTTCGTGGTGGCGCCGGCACTGATACTGCTGGCAGCGATGATCAGCGCAGGCGCACATCATGTACTGGAATTGGGTGAGCAGCGTATCCACCAGGCCCACCAGCCATGCCTGAACCGCACCGATGGCGACAAGACATTCTCCATCCAAAGTCCGTCTTTTGGCAAGACCGGGCCCAGTGGCAGCAAGACCGGTGGCGTCAGCCATGATCCGGGCCATGGACAACGGGCGGCGTGAGTGATGTAACCGCGGACTGATTTTGCGGCTAGACTACCTCTCCGGCGGCATGCCCGGATGACCAGGCCCATTGGAAGTTAAAACCACCAAGGTGCCCGGTGACATCAAGCACTTCACCAATGAAATACAGGTT
>CAKZML010000299.1 GCA_937128475.1 uncultured Chromatiales bacterium | reverse complement strand
GCTGACCAGTGCTCCCTAGGAAACAAGGAATTAATAGTATGAAAATTATCAGCATGAAAAATCTATTCCTGGGACTGGCCTCTATGTGTTTCGCCTTGTCCGCGTCGGCAGCAGTGTCTAACAATAAGGCTGTGGACCAGCAAGACGGAAACAGTGGCTATATCAAGCCTCACGCGCCGGTAGATGTGCGACACAAAGTCCTGGGTGATGCGATTCCCGGTCAGCCGGTGGAGGTGGAAATTATCCTGGTACCCGGTCGCATGGCAGAAGCGGTGTCCGCCGAGTTCCGCACCGATACGGGGATGAGAGAAAGCCGCAGAGGAAAGGTGGAGCGGGTTGCCGTTAAGGGAGCGCCCATGGCGACTCGCCAGGTGGTGACCTTCGTGCCTTCAGTGGAAGGGCTGCATTACGTGACCGTGTTTGCCAAGGTCCAGGTGCAGGGTCGCGAGCAGGGCAGGGTCATGGCATTTCCCGTCCAGGTGGGTAACTCAACGGTGCCGGTACGCAAGGCCCAGCCTGCCATGGGTGAGTTGAAAGAAACTGCCGATGGCAGCATGGTGCGTTCGTTGCCAGCCAGGCAGACGATTAAAGAACCTGAGCAGGACAAGTAATTCGCCAGCTTTTTTTATGCCTGATTTCGGGGACAGTAACCATAACGTTATGGTTACTGTCCCCATAACTTTTATACCCTGAGTACCAGCTTGCCCGTGGTCTGCCCGGACTCGATATCCCGGTGTGCGGAGGCCACATCGTCAAAGGCGTATTCGGTCACCGGTGCAGGACGGATTTTGCCCTCCGCCAACCATCCCAGAAGTTCCAGCATGCCTTGCCGCAGGTAGTCGGCATTCTCGCCCAGGAAGCTCAGGTTGCAGGCCATGACGCTGCGGTTTTCCTGGGTCATGCGCAGGGGATTGAATCGGGGCGTGCGCAACCAGTCCCTGGCCAGTTTCAGCCAGTTGGGTTTGCCACCGGTACGCGGCAGCATGCTGTGGAATCCGTAAATGACCAGCCGTCCCATGGGCCCCAGGTGTTCATAGCTCTGCCCCAGGGTGGATACGCCGTTGGCATCGAATATTGCCTGGTAGCCCTGTGGCGCCGCTTTCTCCGCTTCGGGCCATAATGGCTGGGAAGACTTGTCGATAACCACCGAGGCGCCTGCCTGGCGCGCGACAGAGGTCTTGTGAGCGCCTCCGACGACACCGACGACGTCACAGCCCCGCATGGCGGCTAACTGACAAAGCGCACTACCCACGCCACCGGCTGCCGAATGAATCAATACTGCGTCGCCTTTGCCGGAGCGGGCTTGCTCGCACAGTGCAAACCAGGCGGTCAGAAAAACGGTGGGAAATCCAGCGGCCTGGGCTTCGCTTATGCCTTCGGGAATGGCGAACACTTTTTCTACAGGTAACACCAACTGGCTTGAGTATCCGTCAAACAAGGTCAGGGCCATGACAGATTGCCCAAGCTCGAATTCTGTCACTCCGCTGCCCAGTTCGGCGATCTTGCCCGCGGCCTCGAATCCCGGGGTGATGGGGTAACCCTTTAGCTCCTTGGCCGAGGCATACAATCCCATACGAATGATGCAGTCGGCGTAGTTGACGCCGATGGCGCTTACATCGATCAGGACCTCGCCGGGCCCTGGCTGCAGGTCGGGGTGGTTTTCAATCCGGAGCTGGTCATAACTGCCGGGTTTATCGATAACGATTTTTTTCATAGCTGGAGCATAACCGAGATGGGGGCCCAGGAGTGATTGCCGGGTTATGATGGGGCATCCTGGATATCGAATGCCATTGCTTAGACGAACGACACGGCCACCTAATGACTGAACCTTCGAATATGACTTTCCGACAGACCCTGGGCCTCACGCGGCCGCGCCAGGGCCTGGCTCCCTGGTGGTTGTTCTGGCTGCTGGGCGTAGGGTCAATAATCGGGATCTGGCTGGGCTGGTTTAGCGGTGCCGGACGCGGTGTGTCGGAATATTCCAATACCTTATTCTGGGTCTCTGTGATCCTGTACTACCCGCTACTGGAAGAATTACTGTTCAGGGGCGCCTTACAGGGAGCATTGTTGCGCTGGGGCTGTTGGTCCCGACGTAAACTCCTGGGAGTCAGCGGCGCCAATTTGATTGCATCCGTGGCATTCGCGGCGGCCCATCTTGTGTACCAGGATCCACTCTGGGCGATGGCGGTTTTTGCACCCTCGTTGATTTTTGGTTTCTATCGCGACTATTCAGAATCGGTGTATTACCCGATAGTTTTGCACGCTTTATGGAACGGTTCTTTCTTCCTGGGACGTATGTTCTCGGCGGCTATTTCGTGAGGCGAAATATCCGGGGCATTATCCTCATATTTGCACGCGCCTCTTAGGTAAAATTCCGAATCGATTTATAGTTTGAAAAAGCATTTAATTTCAATGTAGATAGCGAGGTTGGCGCCAAGGAAGAGGTGCCGCAGCTAGAGGGTAGGGGCACGGATGCCGGGACAGTGTTTTCTTGCTGACACCACGTACAACTAGCCTTTAGAGGATTCCCCTCTTTCCGTGTATGCCCTGTCCTCGGTGGAGAACAGAGTGGACGCGTGTTTTTGCGTCCGGGTTCTGGTCTCGTGAGGAAGTTGCAGGCCGACAGGGAACGTTGGTTCGGAGTTCTTTGGCCCCACGTTCCAAGAAGCCTCATGAAGCGCTGTTGTCACGCGTTCTCGTCACGCGACCAGGATCAATAATTCCGGGTTGTGGAGTTTCGCAAGGAGGCGTTTCCATGAGATCCAAGGCCATACTGTTTCCAGTCGTAACTTCCGTCCTGCTATTGCTCATGGCGGCGGTTCCCTATGTTCTGGAGTTCTCGAGTCCTATTTCGTTGTCCAGCCAAACTCCGGACTTTGAGCAGGCCATAAAGCCCAAGCTGCTCAGGTTGTCCAGTGGCAGGCTGATCGCCGTTTACAACGATGCGGTCGAGATGGACGCGACCCATTACGTGTACGACACCAAGGCGGATGAGCTGCGTCCGGCCCGGGATGTCTTTGCTCGCTATTGCGAGAGCAAGAGTACCGACTGCTCCCTGGAGGAGAACTGGACGGCAGCGGTAAATCTCAGCAATACCGCAATGCTCAGCAGCATTGATACGGACTGGGATGGCACGCTCGACGGCGACGCCTCCCGCAAGCCGTACATGGGCGATTCGGAAAAGGCCAACGTTTTTAGCGCGGGCAACCGAGCGGTCATAACCTGGGTGAGTGCCTACTGTCCTGACGGTGATCCGGTAGTCCAGGGTCTGCAGAGTACCGTTCAACGCACAGTGACCTACCAGGAACGCCGTGATCGCGAAGTGCCGTTCAAATGTCTGTGGACCACCTGGTCTGCGAACGGCGGTATCTCCTGGGCACAGGCCGTGCAACTAAGCAGCGGAATTCGCGATGCCAAGCAGGATGTGCACCGGGGATTGGGATCCGGGCACTGGGCTATCGTCTGGCAGGAAGACCCTCTTGGACTGGCACTGGGAGAGGCGGAAGGTCCTGGTGACGGCGCCTCGGGTGCCCAGACCAGCAAGGGAACAGATATCTGGTACGCATTTGCGAATCCAGCCTGGGCAGACCCGGATTCAGCCGATGGACTTGGCATCTGGAATGAGCCTTTGAGATTGACCGATAACATGACCGCAACGGTGCCATCGGGTAGTCGTGTTGTGGTACGGGATGTGTACGGAGCGCAGCTTGAAAATGATCAACTCGAAGGCGGAATAGCGGGCGCATCCCGGGCGAATTTATCCCTGGTAGATGACAGCGCGCGTAGCGGCCAGCGGATTGCCGTGGTGGCCTACGAAGAAACCAAGGGCGGACAGGGAGAGGAAGAAGGCAAGTATGTCCGAATGCATACTTTCCCGTGGAACCAGGCCCAGGCCGACAACCCTGCCGGATGCCTGATCAGTGATCCGATGGAATCCTCGCGCAGGGTTCGTGTCGTGACCCAAACAGGTGTTGGCAAGACCAAGGGCCTGCGCCTTGCGGTCTTTTGGCGCCAGGGCACCATCGCCCAGGGAGGCCCGGCTGACATCATGTTACGCATGGGATTTGCCTCCAAGAGCGACAGTGAGGTTAGCGGTTTGGGGTTCGGTCAGCTTGTGCCGGCCGTGGATTCGGCTTGCGAGACGTCGGATTACCCCCAGACCCTGGCCTTACAGAACCTGCCAGGACTGAATATCAGTAGCCAGACTCCGGGAGCGACCAGCGCTAATCTTTCTGATACTACCGGCACCTTTGGCTTTGAAGGTGCAAGAGCCCACCGCGCAGTGCTCAGGGGGGATGACCTGTACCTGGGATGGACCTATACGCCTGACACCATCGTGGCTCAGACCACCAACCTGGCGAATTACAACTTCTGGATTCGGCATTATGACGATGCTGCCGGGGCGTGGGGTGCGCCATTCAATCTTTCCGAGGTAAACAACGTCGCGATCGACGTGCGTGAACCGCGACTGGTGGGTATGCCGGGTAATGGTCCGGGATGTGCGGACCCTGCCAATCCCACCGACCCCGGTGATTGCCAGGCCAAGGGAACCCTGGTGGCGGTTTGGGGAACGGCGAAGAACGTGTATGAGCACATAGGCGGTGCGGTGGATTATGAGATTTATTATCGGCGTAGCACAGACAAGGCGGCGAGCTTCTCTGAAACTACCGTAGTCCCGGGCCGCGGAAGCAATTCGCGATCCGAAGCGCAAATCAAGACCTCCCCGGATGGCAACACGATTTCGAGTATTTTTTCCGAGAAATTCTCGGCTGGTAGCAATGCGGTATTTGCCATGGCGATACCAGTAATGCCCACCGCAGACATTATCGTCTCCGGGTCCATCAAGGATGCCCGTGTCGCAAAGGGTTCCTCGGTGAAACTTCAGATGAGTATTAGCAATCGGGGGCCCCAGGTTGCCCGGCAAGTGGTTGCAACTGCCACCTTACCTGATGGCATGGAGATGTCAGGGGTACCGGATTGTCCGGTGACCGGCAAGACCATGACTTGCTCTATGAGTAATTTGACTGCTGGCACATCGAAGCAATACAGCTTCAACGCGACCGCTGTGGATGCGGGTGCGCAAAGTGTGAGTTTCGAGGTTACCAGTGAAACCTCTGACCCTGTGGCAGTGGATAACGCCCATCAGGTGTCACTGAATGTAATGACTGATCCCACCGTTGAAAACACCAGTAGCGGAGGAGGCTGTGTAGTAAATAACCGGTCACCTGCCGATCCGGTATTGCCAATATTGTTGATGATGGCGATTACATGGGTGGGATTAAGACGATTCTGGAAGCAATAAAGGCAGGGCTTTGGCTCCCTGCATGTGGAGGGAAAAGTCCATCGGGTAGTTGGCCCGGATTATCAGGGCCACGTGTTTTTCGAGGGAACGAGCGTCGGCGGTTGCAAAGCCAGTCCGATGCCGAGTGATCCGCACACGGATGAGTGCGGTGACAGGAGGTCAATCATGGCAGTAGGATCTGCAAAACTTGGCCGGGGCATCAGTGCCGTATCAGCGGCTGTTCTGGCATTGCTCCTGGGAATGGGAGCTTCATCGTCTGCCTTGTCGGCGACCTTTGTCGTAGACAGTACGGCGGATGCCATAGATAACAATCTGGAGGATGGACTTTGCGCTGTAGAAGGTGGCGGCTGCACCTTGAGAGCCGCCGTGATGCAAGCAAACGCCCTGGTAGGTGCCGATGTTATTGACTTGACCGGCATCAACGATCCGACGAACCCGATTCTACTGAGTCTGTCTGGTGATGGGCCCGATGAAATCTGGCTGGAAGATGCAGGGGTCGATCCCTATGTAGTGGGCGGTACTCCGGATGCTTCCATAGGCGACCTGGATATTCTCGAAGACGTGACAATCCAGGGCGCAGGCCCCGGTTTGACGGTGATCGGATGGGCCGAGGGCGCAACCGCTGATCGTATTTTCCACTTACAGGCGCCAGTCGGCGCCACGATCGCACTGATCAGCATTTCCGATCTGGCTGTGACAGGTGGTTGGGTAGGGGTTGAATCAATTGAATTTATCCCCGACTGCGGCAACCCGCCGGTAGAAGACCCGGTGGAAGGTCCGCCACCACCTCCCTCTGAGGGCGATTGGGTGCTCAAACGCTTCGGTGGTGGCATTGCCATCGGCCCTGGCGCGGGCATTGGCAATACCTGCAAGAGCGGCGGTGATACCGGTGGTGATGGTGGTCCGCCCGTTGGTGGTGAGGAGGAAGAGACCGGTGGCATCGAGGCGGTGGAATTTACCCGTCTGCTGATCGCCGGAAACTCATCCGAGTCTGATGCCGGTGGTATGCACGTGGCAGCGCCGTTAACCCTTAGCCAGTCCATTATTTCTTCCAGTTTAAGTGGCGGTAATGGTGGCGGTATATACCTGGACACGGAAACGCTCATCCAGGATACGACTATCGGCAAAGTGTTTGATACGGCGACCACATCAAACCTTGGGATCGAAGATGCGACCCTGGTGGCATTGGCCGGTATTGGAAATCATGGTGAAAATGGCGGCGGTATTTTCGATACCGGATTCCATTCCACCACGATTGTAAACAGCGCTATTAACGGCAACACCGCTATCGGCGGTGGCGCAATCGCGAGCCGGGCGTTGATTACGACCAATATCACCAACACCACGATCAGTGGCAACCTGGCCTCCGACGTGGGTGGTGGTATCACCACCAATGGTCAGATGAACCTGGTGAATGTGACCGTGGCCGATAATGTTGCGACCACGGATGCGGCCGGCGGTGGCGGTGGATTGAACTCCTTCGGTAGCGGCAGTTTCACCCTGGCCAATACGCTGATCTCCGGCAACAAGATGGCAGGAGCGGATGCGGATCCCAGGGATCAGAACTGCGGATGCACGGGTACAGAAACCTGTGGTGCCGGAGTCTTTCTCACTCGCGGTGGCAATCTTGAGGATTCCACCTCCTGTGCTTTGGGCATCGATGATGTCGTGGGTGTAGATCCGGTGATCGAGGCCCTGGCATTTAACGGTGGCTATACCGAGACTCATGCATTGCCGTTACCTCCGGTGCTTGACGGAACCGGGAGCGCGGCGGTGGATGGGGGTCGTTCCAGCTTGTGTCCGAATAATGACCAGCGTGGAACATTGCGGTCCGATGATGGTGACCTTAACCAGAGCTTTGACTGCGATATCGGCGCATTTGAGTTGTTCATTCCGCGTGCGGATTTGCACATCAATAACACCTCTGTGCCTAGCCAGGTTCGCAAGGGCGAACAATTCAGGATGACTGTTCAAGTCCACAATGACTTTGCCAACACCATCGCGGAGCAAGTGCGATTCCAGGCAAATGTTCCTGCCGGCTTGAATGTGACTTCTGCGGATTGGGCCCTGGCGGGTGGAGCGATCACTGCATGCACGGTAGCAGGAGCATCTGTAGCCTGTGATATAGGCGATATGCCAATCGCGGCAGCCGCCGACGTGTGGGTGGATATCGCATCCAACGGTCAGACCATTTATACCGGTCCGCCGGTTACCTACGACCTGCCAGTGACGATACAGACGGTAACCACCGATTTGGTGCCCGGCAATAACCTTGCCTCACCGAAAGTAGGGGTTATGGGTATCAGCGACGTAGAGGTGACGGCGGTCGCATCGGCAACCGAAGTTGACGCAACCAATCCGGTCACGGTGACCTACACCATTGTCAATAATGGTGAGGACTTCGCATCCGGAATGCACTTCGGTGTTCTTCTCCCGGCAGGGGTCAATGTGATCTCGGCAGTTCCCGACTCTGGTAACTGCAACACCGGCGCTGGTAGCGTGAGTTGCACGTTTGCCGGCCTGGGCGCGGGTGCGGGCAGCATGAATATCGAGGTGGTGTTCGAGCCCATGATTGCAGGTGATCTGAGTATTACCGGTGAGGTCCAGGAGGACCAGTACGATGCGAATGACGCGAATAACGTGGTCAGCACGGCGGTGACATCTATTGCCATTGCGGATCTTGCCCTGTCAGGTAGCGCCAATCGCAGCACAATGTATACCGGTGACAATGTGACCCTGAGTCTGACCGCGACCAACGCGGGTCCGCTCACGGCCGAGAGCCTGCTGATAACGGGTAGCATACCTACTGGTATGGCGTTCGTTTCGGGAACCGGGTGCACAGCAGCTGCCGGATCTGTCAGTTGCGAGAGCGCATCCCTGGCCTCGGGAGACAGCACGACTTTCTCGGTAGTGCTGACGGCAACCGCGACCGGTACAAAATCCAGCAGCCTGAGTCTGAGTAGCGACACCAAGGATCCGGTGGCGACCAACGACTCTGCCTCTATCAGCTTTACGATCACTGATCGTCCAAGCAGTAGTAGTGGTGGTTGCGTGAGTAACCCGGGTGCAGGGTTTGATCCCACACTTCTCGTATTGCTTGCCCTTTCGCTGGCTGCTTTGGCAACCGGCTGCAAAAGGGCCAGAGTGGAGTAAGCATACGTTGAATATGTGATCTGACATCTGTGTCTGGAGCAAGGCCTCTTCCCCGGATTGGGGGAGGGGCCTTTCTATATTCATGTGCGACAGGTATTGTTTGGCGGTGTCGAGCCGACTGAAAACTCGAAAGGGGCGCGGATGAACAAGCCGATCAACCTGGGATTTGCATCATTACTGTTTGTGCTGGCCATATGGACTCTCATGAGCCCGGGTCAGTTTCTCTGGGCGTTGCTTTATGCCCTGGCCGGTGCCATGGCCGTGATGGGCGCTTACGAGCGTTATGTGCTGCCCTACATCATGATGGTAGTGACCCTTTGCCTGCTGTGGATAGGGTGGTTGTCGCCGGAGGTTGCCTCCTGGCTGGACAGCGGCGGGCTATCCCAGATGTTCCACCCCCAGGGGCATGCAGCCCGGGGCCTGATCATGCTGGCCTTGATCCTGACGCTGTCAACCTATTACCTGTATTGCTGGCGTTACTCGGCACCAAAGAAATCCTGATAA
>CAKZML010000298.1 GCA_937128475.1 uncultured Chromatiales bacterium | reverse complement strand
AGTAGATGTAGGGTCCACCTTTCTCTATAGCCCGCTGGTAGGCCGGCAGGGCTTTAATGCGATCCAGGAAACCTTTCAGTGCGGGGTACTTGCCACCAAGGTCCACACGCTGGGCTGCAGCCTCCACAGGGAAGCTCATCATGATGTCGGCACCGGTCATCTCATCACCACAGAACCAGGTGGATTTCTGCAGGGTGTCTTCCAGGTACTGGAGGTTGCGAATCACGTTGGGTCCCGAGTAGGCGTCACGGGCCTTGGAGGCCAACTTCCTGGCAATCGGCTTGGCGAAAAACGGCATGGGAGCGGTTTCCATCTTGCCCAGGATCAGGGTGAGGATCATCAGCGGCATGAAGCTCCCCTCGGCATAGTGCAACCAGTAACGGTACTGCAGGTGTTGCGGGGTACCCACTGCCGGGGCCAGTCGACCATTGCCGTATTTTTCCACCAGGTATTCGACGATCAAACCCGACTCGGCGACCAATTGATCACCGTCGGTAATCACCGGCGACTTGCCCAGGGGATGCACCTTGAACAATTCCGGCGGCGCCAGGTTGGTGGTCTTGTCTCGTGCATAGCGCTTGACCTGGTATTCAATACCCAGTTCTTCCAGCAACCAGAGGATGCGCTGTGAGCGCGAGTTTTCGAGGTGATGAAGCGTCAGCATGGGATAGGCCGCCTGTTGGTCGGTGTTAAGGATAGGTCAGGCCATGACTGTGCCACGAAAAACCCACAAGCGCCTCAAAATTAAAAAGGGGACAGGCACCAATTAATTGGCATCTGTCCCCTGGTAAATGGGTGCCTGTCCCTAATTTGTAGCTTAGGGAGTGATATCCATAATCTGCATCTGACCGGCGATCACTTCCACAGGATCCGAGAATGCGTGGAAGTCGAACTGCCCATCAGGATCGGTCGGGTAGTCATCATCACCCTCTTCATCCCATTCTCCAGAGCAGCTGAAGGCTACCCGGTAGGAACCTGCGGGAACAAACCCGAAGTGATAGCGATACTCACCAACACCTACGTGCAGTTCCACAATGTCCGTGGCAACCGGTCCGTCGAAGCCGTCGGTATCGGTAGCCGCCAGGTCATCAGGCTGGGCAACTGCGGCATCAAACAGGTACGCAAGGTTTCCACCTTCTGCCGGATCACAGGCCGGATTATTTACATCCACCAGGGAAATATCGATGGCCCCGGATAGTCCACCGGCATCGGCGATATTCATCAAGTGCATACCTTCCTGCAATTGATATTCCATACCCATCATGCCGCCCATCTCGTGCTGCTGAATACCCAGGCGCAAGTCGAAATCCATCACGAACTCAAGATGCTCACCGTCCATGATCTGGAACTGGGCGTTGGCACGCAGAGGATTGCCGGCACCCATGGTCATGCCATGCTGGCCGCCCGACTGGCCCCCGAAATGGGACTGCTGCAAATCGATACCCAGTTCCATCCATTCGAAGTGTCCGGCAGGAACCGATGCGCTATCCAGAAGGTCATGAGTCATCCCGTTTTGTAACTGCATCAAATCTATGTCGTGAGGACCACTCATTAATTCCAGCCGGGTGACAGAACCATCGGCGTGACCCATATCTACGTGGGTCACATGGAAAATCACTTCCTGGGCCTGCTCCATCGGGCCGTCGGTGATAACCAGTGTCAACGTACCCGCAGGTTCGATAGCAGCCGGATCGGTGGTGCCGCCACAAGAGGCCAAGGTCCCGGCGAGAAGAATCACCGGCAGTGCAGAAATCAATTTCATATGAGGTGTCCCTGGAGAAAGTGCAATTCAGGATTCGCTCATTTAATATTAGTGCCCTCTAAATAACAATAAGTGCTTAAACTTAGTTGCTAACAAGCGACAAAATAATATTTCCGGTATAAGCAGAATGTTACGGCACGCCTTTCTATCAATGACCTACAAGAAAAACGCTAGCTGGCCTTAAGCCCACGTATCGCCCGCCCCGCCCACCAGGCGTCGAAGGCAAACAGTCCCACTGCCGTCCAGATCAGTCCAAAACACATGGCGTTTGCCATGGTGAATTGCTCACCATAGGCCAGTCCCACGCCAAACTGCATGGTGGGACCGATGTACTGAATAAATCCGATTACCGACAATTCCAGTCGTCGGGCCGCCAGGGCAAATGCCAGCAGCGGCAACACCGTGAGAGGCCCCGCCAGCAACAAGCCGATCATCATATCCGGCCGTTCCGGCGTGAATACCGACTGCCCGGTATTCAATAAATACAGCAAGTAGATACCGGCAATGGGCAACACCACCAGCACCTCGATGAACAAGCCCGGCATACCACCCACCGCCACCTGCTTGCGGATCACCCCGTAGCAGGTGAAAGAGATCGCCAGGATGATGGAGATATAGGGGAACGATCCTCCGCTGACCGTCAGCACTGTCACCCCGGCGGCGGCCAGCACCACCGCAATCACCTGGTTGCGCCGGAGGGTCTCACCGAAAAACATCACACCGATAATCACGTACATCAACGGGTTGATGTAATAGCCCAGGCTGGCCTGGAAGATGTGCTCGTTCTGCACCGCGTAAATATAGGTAAGCCAGTTCACCGAGATAACCAGGGCCGACAGGGCCAGGAACCCGAAAGTGCGTTTATGGGAAAGCGCCCGCTTGACCTCCGGCCACTGGTGACGCAGCCAGATAATCAACGCCCCGAACGGCAGAGACCACACGATCCGATGGGCCAGCATCTCCAGCGCTTCCACATCAGAGACTATCTTGAAATAAATCGG
>CAKZML010000297.1 GCA_937128475.1 uncultured Chromatiales bacterium | reverse complement strand
ATTATTCCCGAGGCCATGAAGCCCAGGAGCATTGAAATTAGCGAGTCCCCTGGAGCCATTGAACACCGGGTCGAGGACGAGCAGGCGGCCTGATCAACCGCAACGCTGGGCTTGTTCGCCCGGCGCTGCGTGTCAACTCATGAGTAGCCCCTCGTGCGGCAGCGGAACCCCCACCGGTGTCGCGCCAGGGGCGCTTTGATTTGCCTGGTAGCAGTGGCGGAAGTTCCTAGTCCAGGCGTCGCGAGAAGCGCATTACGGCTGCAGTCATTGCAACAACCGTAAAACCCAGCAGCATGAATATCTCATTTCGCAATTCGAAGATGCTGGCATCTCGGAGCATGATCCCCCGACTGATCCGTATGAAATGGGTGATGGGCAACACCTCGCCCAGGTATTGGGCCAGTCGCGGCATGCCGTCAAAGGGGAATATGAACCCGGACAGCAGGATGGACGGAAGCAATACAAAGAACGTCACTTGCATGGCCTGGAACTGGGTCTTCGCGACGGTGGAGACGAACAGTCCCAGGGACAGGTTGGCGGCAATGAATACCGCCGCCCCGATGTAAAGGTGGACGATGCTTCCCTGTACAGGAACATTGAACAAATACCTGCCAACGGTGACCACCAGGGCAAGCTGCACCATCCCGATCAGTACATAGGGTAAGACCTTCCCGATCATCAATTGCCCGGTGCTGACGGGGGTGTTGATCAACAACTCAAGATTGCCGTGTTCGCGTTCACGGACGATGGCCACTGCGGTGAACATCATCATGGTGAGGGTGAGAATGACGCCGATCAATCCCGGCACGATATTCACCACCGTGCGCCGCTCCGGATTGAAGAAGGACCTTACTTCAAAGGAACGTGCCCGCTTCACAGGCTGGGGGCCGGTATCAAATCGGATCGGTACATTCACCAGTTGATTGGCTACCCCCACGATCGTGGGATCGGCCCCATCCACCAGCAGGGCGGCTGCGGTTCTGTTTCCATCAAGTGCCCTGCGATCGAAGTCCGGGGGAATGTGCACGCCCACGGAAATTTTCCCGGCCCGTAGCAAGGCTTCAAGTTCCTGGGGAGTCGTGACGGCATAAACAAAATTAAGTACCTGGGTCTGTCCCAGGTCCGCGACAAACTGGCGGGACAAGTGGGTGCCTGCCTGGTCCGCGACCCCGGCTTTCAGGTTTCGGACGTCCATGTTGATGGCGTAGCCAAACAGCAATAACTGCATCACCGGAACGCCCACGATCAGGCCCAGGGAAATCCGGTCCCGGCGCAGTTGCAGCAGTTCCTTGCGCATGATGGCGATGAGTCTTGTGGGAAACATCATTGCTGCTTACCCGGCTTGAGGGTGGTCGCCACGAACACGTCTTCCAGGGAGGCGGGAACCCGTTCGATGGATGCCTCAATCGACTTGTGTTCAAGACATTCGCGGACCAGTTGCTCTGGATGTTTGTGATCCTGGGGAATTAATACCCTGAGTCGCACTCCCAACTGGGTGACGCTGACCACCTGCTCCAGGGCGCCCAGGGCCTCGCTGGCATCCCTGGGTGAGCGGGCCAGCACCTCGATCACCCACATGCCGGTGGAGGATTGCAGATCAACGGGTGCGCCGTCGGCGACTTTCACTCCATGGTCCAGGATGGCCAGTCGATGGCAGCGCTCGGCTTCATCCATGTAATGGGTAGATACCAGGATAGTGGTGCCACTATCGGCCAGCTCAAACAGCTGGGCCCAGAAGTCCCGGCGGTTCCGTGGGTCCACGGCGCTGGTGGGTTCGTCCAGCAATAGTAGTTCCGGCTTGTGCAGGACCGCACAGGCCAGTGCCAGTCGCTGTTTCTGCCCGCCACTGAGGGTGCCCGCCAGCTGTTTGTGCTGGCTGTGGAAGTCATACTCGCTGATCAGTTCCTCGATACGGGTCTTTTTCTCGCGTCGGGGCAGGGCATAAATGTCCGCGATGAATTCCAGGTTTTCTCTTACCGTCAGGTCAGCGTACAGGGAAAACTTCTGGGTCATGTAGCCGATACGCGGTTTCAATTCATTGGTGGCCCCGGGCACGTCCAGTCCGAGTACTTCGGCGCTGCCGCTGCTGGGCTTGAGCAGACCGCAGAGCAGACGTATGGCGGTGGTCTTGCCAGAACCATTGGGGCCCAGGAATCCGTAAATCTGGCCGGTGGGTACATCCAGGTCCAGGTGATTGACTGCCACCAGTTCGCCGAACTGCTTGGTCAGGCCTCGTGCGCGGATCGCGAAATCACCCGGGGTGTTCATTAGTCGCGGCTCGCACCGGTGAGTACCTCAACTTCCACAGGCACACCATCGGGCAATCGCTGGCCAGTTGTCTCCAGGTCGATCTTGGCCAGGTAGGTCAGTCTGCCCCGGTCATGCTCGGTCAGGGCAAAGTAGGGCGTAAAGGACGCTTCACTGGCAACCCAGCGTACCGTTCCGTCAATTGGCTTTTCCAGTCCATCCACGAATACCCGGGCCCGGGTTCCGGGAACCACGCCAACCCTCTCGGATTCAGGAATATATGCCCGGGCATAGGGTTGCTCGCCGGCCAGCAGGATGGCCGCGGGCTGCCCCGGAACCGGGCGTTCGCCCACTTCCAGCAACAGGCTGTCCACCACTGCATCGACGGGGGCCGAGGTGGTCAGTCTTTGCACATCGATCTGGCGTTGCTGCAGCCTGGCCTGGGCCTGGCCAACCGCGGCACGGGCCTGCTCCAGTTGTTCCACGGTGGTGCCGGTCAACAGTTCCTGGAGCTGCGCTTTGTTGTATTCCAGTCTTGTCGTGGCGTTATCCAGAGCCGCCCTGGCGGCGTCCCGGTTGCCCGCGGAATTGAGATCGTTGGCGAGCAGGGCCTGGGCTCGATCCAACTCGATCTGACGAAACGCGACCTCTCGTTGTGCACCATCCATATTTGCCTGGGCCGCCAGGATCAGCTCCTTGCGGGGACCCCGGACCAGTTCGTCAAGCCGTGCCCGGGATTGGGCAAGCACCGCTTCGGCTTCTGCCAGTACAGCCTTGGGGCGTTCGGGATCTTGCTGGATGATTATCTCGCCGGCGGCGACGTGTTGTCCTTCGACAACCGGCCGGGCGACGATAGGCTCGGCTGATTCGGTGGTGAGCTCGATGCGGTCTGATTCCAGCTGGCCGACGATCCGGGTGGTTTCCGGCGAGGGCTGGCAGGCAAACATCGGCAGGCAGATCAGAAGGGAAATTGGAGCTCTCAAGTTCATACATGTTTCCCAATGTGAATATCAGAGAACCTCAGCGGAAAGAGCCACGCCCGATCTACGCCTTTGTCGCTCCGAGTAGCCGGCCTAGTTCATTTGGTTTGCGCCGAAAGACACTTCCACCAGCTCCAGCATGCCTTCCTTGGTAGCCTCGTCGCCATCCTGCTCAAACACCTCAGGATCGTTGACCATGTCGATAAAGCCATCCCACTCGTCATTGCTGTCCAGGTGGGCAAGGGCTTCCTTGATGCTCTGGGTCTCGGTACTCAGGCAAAACAGGTCCTTCATTTCCTCAAGACGTTCCTTTTGCTCTGCCTTGGTGAAGCTGCACCACTCATCAGCGATCTCAAGCAACCGGTCAGCATCTTCGCGGGTTTGCATTTGGGGCCTGACGGCAGCCCAGTCCTGGCCGACAGTCAGGTCAGCAAATTTTTTGGCCAGGGTCGGATCGGCCTCCATCCGGGCGATGGCTTCGGCGATGTCGGTGGTCTCGGTGAGGCTGAACAGGGCAGCCCATATGCTCATCTGGTTCATGGTTTTTACTGCAAGATTAGGGAGCAACAGAATACCAGAGAATGGGTAGGTTCACGGTGGAAAACGTAGCTCACCCTGGCGGTCTGGGTGGCAGGGCATCTGTGTATGGGCAGATGCGAATCTGTGTGGGTAAGGCCCGCAGGCCCCCATCCCGGAAAACGGGCCGTTGGAGGTGGCGCATCCCCCGGGCTGGGGCCTCGCAAAATCCCTATTCGGTTTTGTCGTCTACACCGGTGCTGGCGGAATTTCTTTGTACGCTGGCAATGCCGTTATTCATGGCGCTTTCACTTTCGTACATCTCGCTGGTGCCGATCACCTGGTGATTAGCCGACTTCAAGGAAAAGTGGTGCTTGCCGTTCTTGGCGACCTTTTTCTCGAAGCGGGCCGCATCGGCGCCATTTTTTTGTACCGATGCGATGCCGTTCAGGCACGAGGCCTTGGTTTTGTAGCCCTCGCTGACCAGGATGGCCTCGCCATTGCCTGCCTTGAGCCGGAAGCGAAACTCGCCGGCCTTGTCTTTGTAAACTTCGAATTTACCCGCCATAGTCTATTCCTCCATTAACTGTTCGCCTCTTGGCTCATTAACCATAAACCCGTGGGGTGGGAAAGGCCAATGTACCTGGCAGGAGCGCGAGGATACACAGGCCCTGGTTGCGGAGTCTTGCCAGGCCGACCTGGCGACAGATATTGGCCCTAAAGCGGCTCTTCCGGGGCAGGGATGGTGGTGCGTTCCAGGAATTCGGCTTGTTTTCGCGTTACCGCCTTGGCATTGCGGGCCTGTAATGATGCGAATTCGGGTTGCTGCTCCAGGCGTTTGAATAACGGCCAGCTCAACAAGGTTGCATCGGACTCCCCGTCGCTTAACCACTTTTCTGTGCGTTGGGTCGCCAGGGGCAGGTCACCTTCCAGGATGGTGAACGCGATCAATCCAATTGACTCGCAGGGGCAGAGGTAGTTCGCTTCCAGTCGCTGGGTGTAGCGTTTGCGACAGGCGTTCATCACGCTGTCGTAGTCATCCTGGTTACCCGCCCGTTGCAGGTAATAGGCAGCAAAGGGTGAGCAGTTGTCCCGCCAGGGAATATTTTCCGCATCGAGCCGGGCAACGGTCCTGCTCATTAATTCACCGATTCGGGACCGGGACTGGGTGCCGCCGGTTTCATCGTAAAAGGCCATGCCGTTAAACAGCCAGGTCCAGTCGGGTTTTTCCTCCGACAGGTGGGTGTCCAGCAGGGCCTTTGCTTCCTGGTAACGCCCCTGGGACATGTAAACGCTAAAGCTGGCGTCGTCGTTCTCACGGGCCAGGGCCCTGTCCGGCAGACCCAGTTCTATCAAGTCAAAGGCATACCGGTCCTTGAAGGTTTCGTAGTCCGGATGGGCCGCCATGGCTTTTTCAGCCAACAGGGCGGTCTCGGCGTCGCGCCCCACAGAACTCAGGTTACTCAGGGCGGCACGGTAGGCCAGCACATGGTCCGGATGCAGGTCGAACATCCGCTGGATCACCCGCTCCGCATCCTCGGGGCGCCAGAAACTGCGGTATTCATAGGCCAGGTCGGCGCTGATCTCCAGGGACATGGGGTCCAGGGCGTAGGCCTTTTCCTTGTCCGCCAACATATCCAGGAACCGACCCTGCTCAAAGGCCGACTCCGCCCGCCAGTTATAGGCCAGGGCGAAATTCGGGTTCAGGGCAATGGCCTGGTCAAAGGCCTCGGCGGCCTCGGCGTAGCGGAATCTTTGCAAATCATGCAAGCCCTTGAGGGCAATGGCCTCGGGCAACTCCGGCGCAAGTTCCAGGGCCTTGGCCAGGTGGGGCGTGATGCTCGCGTCCACCTCCTTGCGCTCCATGTCCTTGCCGCCAAAACGATCTTGTTCGAGTAGCAACCAGGCGTGGGCCAACTGGACGTGGGCCGGAGCGAACTCGGGATCAATTTCCAGGGCTTTTTCAAACTGGCCACGGGCCGCGGTGATATCTTCCTGGGTACGCAGGGCCATGCGCTCCTTGCCAATCAGGTAGGCGCTGTAGGCCTCCACGTTGGCGGCCCGTTCGGAAACCATTTTCTGCTCCTCGTCACCCAGCAGGTGTACCCGTAGCGAGGAGATGATTGAGGCGGCGATTTCATCCTGAATTTTAAATATGTCGGTGTAGTTGCGATCGTAGGTTTCAGACCACAAGTGGTAACCGCTATTGACGTCAATCAACTGGGCGGTGATACGGATGGTGGGGCCGGCCTTGCGTATGGACCCTTCCAGCACGGTGGCCACATCCAGCTTGCGTCCGATGTCCCGGATGTCGGTGTTACTGTCAGCCAGCGCGAATGAGGATGTCCTGGCGGCCACTCTCAGCGCGTTGGTCTTGGCCAGCAGGTTCAGGATTTCCTCGGCGATGCCCTTGGAGAAATATTCCTGGTCCTTGTCCTCGGAATAATCCTCGAACGGTAAGACGGCGATTGAAGAGGGACCCGTCTGCGCCAGCTCCGGAACCGGGGTGGTATTGGTGGGCAGCAGGAACTGACGCACGCCCAGGGTGATCACAGCCAGGGCGAGTACGCCCATGATTACCCGATCCAGCTTGCGACCGGTGTGAGGCGCGATGGACTGGGTCCGATCCACCTGTGCTTCGGGTTTCAAGCCTTCCGGGGTCATCTCGTAAACCCAGGCAAACACGAGGGCACCCGGGAAACCGATGGCGGCAATCAGGGCGCTGATCTGGAGTATCCAGTGGGGCGCCGAGATAATCTCCAGGGCGAAGTCGATGACTTGCAGACCGACCCATGCCACCAGGGCGTAGGTGATCCCAACGCGAACCACGTTGCGGCGTCTTAGTTCGTTCCAGAATGATCCCATTAGACGCGTTCTAGTTATTGAAGTGGCCCATTTGTAACAGAATTACGGCCCGATACAAACTATTTGGTGGTCCCGGGCCTCTCCCGTGACCCTAATCCGCAACCCTGCCCGGGTGCTTGCCCAGCGTTTGGAACGGGTCTTGTAAAGTGCCTGGATCGTGGCCATGATATTGCACCGCGCAAGGAGAGCCGACGTGCCACATACCCTTAAATTTCCGCCTGAACAATTTGGCACTCTCCTGGGTCATGCCCCGGGGGGGGTGGCTCTCTATTCTTCTCATTACCCCAGCGCGGACCAGGCCGAATACCCGGACAGGGAATCCTACCGCAGTCACCTGGATGGCGTGTACATGGGCTACAAGTGGCAGTGCGTAGAGTTTGCCAGGCGCTGGTTGTTCGTTAACCACGGTTATGTGTTTGACGACGTGGCCATGGCCTATGACATCTTTTGCCTGCACTGTGTTATCCGGGTGGCAGATAATGAGTTGCTGCCCCTGCATTCGTTTCGGAACGGTTGTCAGCGGCCTCCCGAGCCCGGGTGCATGCTGATCTGGGAAGAAGGCGGTGAGTTTGATGTGACCGGTCACGTGGCCATTGTTACGGAGGTCCTCGAGGACCGGGTTCGCTTCGCCGAGCAGAATAACGAGCATTGCAAATTGCCCGATGGCCGGGACTGGTCCAGGGAACTGCCTATAACTCGTACAGAAGACGGTGGTTACACTATTAATGCCGCCTATGCGGACTCCCATGTCCTGGGCTGGGTCATCCAGACCGCTGAGGCTACCCATGCCGAACTTCCCAAGCCCCGTCAACCGGAGCTGTATAACCTGAACAGTGGCCTGGCGCCGCAACAGGGCCAGCATGAGAAGCCGTGGCTGGATACCTCGGACAAGGCCGAGGCGGCCTTCGTCAAGGCCATGGGCGGGCACAGCCTGTCCGAGTCGGACCAGGTGAGCGAGCACTACCGCTACTTCCGCATGTCGGAAACCGCCGAGCAGGAACTGAAGCGGGCCACCAACGAGTTGCACCTGATGTTCATGCACGCCACCCAGGCGGTGCTGCAGCACGACGAACTGCTTGAGCGCTTCAATATTCCCAGGGCCCTGTGGCCGAGGCTGAGAAAGTCCTGGGAAAATCGCCGGGGCCAGATGATCACCGGTCGCTTTGATTTTTGTGTTTCCGAGCGTGGCGTGAAGGTCTACGAGTACAACGCAGACTCGGCCTCCTGTCATATGGAAGCTGGACGAGTGCAGGGCAAGTGGGCCCAGCACTTCGGTGTCACCGAGGGTGAGGACTCAGGCGCCGGGATCGCCGGTGCCCTGGTGAGCGCCTGGCGCGAGGCGGGTGTGCAGGGCGTGTTGCACATCATGCAGGATAATGACCAGGAAGAGGCCTACCACGCACAGTTCATGCGCGCTGCGGCGGAGTCTGCGGGAATTTCCTGCAAGGTGCTAAAGGGATTAACGGGACTGGGCTGGAACGAAGCGGGCGAGATCATCGACCCTGATGGCACACCCATACGCTTCGTGTGGAAGACCTGGGCCTGGGAAACCGCACTGGACCAGATACGTGCAGAGTGTGAGGACGACGACAGTCACCCGGTACTGCGCTCGGCAGATGATGCTCATCCCTCGCCACGACTGGTGGATGTTCTGCTTCGGCCCGATATTGTCGTGTTCGAACCCTTCTGGACCCTGATACCCAGCAACAAGGCCATCCTGCCGGTGCTGTGGCAAATTTTCCCTGATCACCCCTATTTGCTGAATTCCCGGTTCGAACTTACCGAGGACTTCAATCAGCGCGGCTATGTCAGCAAGCCCATCGCGGGCCGCTGTGGTTTGAACATCAGCATGTTCGACAAGCATGACAACTTGCTCAAGGAAACCTCGGGCAAGTTCGAACAGCAGGACCAGGTCTACCAGGAACTGTGGAAGCTGCCCGACATCGATGGTTATCGAACTCAGCTGTGCACATTCTCAGCCCAGGGTAAATATGCGGGCAGTTGTGTGCGAGTGGATCAGTCCCTGGTGATCACCTCTCACAGTGACCTGTTGCCCCTGCGGATAGTGGAAGACGAGAACTTATAGTGCTACCGGATAGTTCTGGCGGGTGCTTGCTGCGCTCGGGGGCAGGGGTGACCGGTTCGGTTGGTCCCACCTCGGCCGAGGCGCGGGAACTCTGTGCGGTATTTGGTGGTCGAATATTCCAGTAACTCAAAGATTAAGCGGTTCTCGCCGGCCGATTCATCAAAAGGCAATGCCAGTTGGCGTATGATGAACCTCTGGAATGGGGAGGTCAGCGGATTTGGTCCTGGCTTGAAAATAACGGGTCTCGCCCCAATATCAGTTCGAACTCCCAAACTCATCAAACAAGACAAAAGGTAACTACATGTCACCAAGCAATGGAAGTAACGGTCCGGGTAATCCCTGGGCGCGCGGACCCCAATCGCCGCCGGATATTGAGGAACTGATACGTAAAGGGCAGCTTCGTTTGAAGCAAATCCTTCCGGGTGGCTCAGGTGGCGCGTTTGGTATTGCGGCACTATTGCTCGCCGTGCTGGGCGTTTGGACTGCCCTGTACACCGTCCCCAGTGATTCTGTTGCGGTGGTGCAGCGTTTTGGCAAATACCTGAAAGACGTTCCCCCTGGACTGAATTGGAAACTTCCAATGGGTATCGACAAGGCCACCATTGTCCCGGTCAAGCGCCAGTTGAAGCAGGAATTTGGCTTCGGCACGCCGGGTGCCACGGATAGGTTTCAGAGTCCCTTTCCCCAGGACGCTCAACGCGAAACCCAGATGGTCACCGGTGATTTGAATGCTGCCCTGGTGGAGTGGGTGATCCAATATCGTATCGCCGATCCGGCTAAATACCTGTTCGAAGTCCGGGAGCCACGGGAAACCCTGCGCTACGTCTCCGAGTCGGTGATGAGAGAAGTGGTCGGAGATCGCACCGTGGACGAGGTCATCACCATTGGCCGCCAGGAAATCGAGAACGAGGCCCTGGTGAAGATGCAGGAACTTGCGACCAAGTACGAGATGGGCATCAGCATCGACCAGGTGCAGTTGAAGAATATCAACCCGCCCAAGCCGGTGCAGGAGTCCTTCAACGAAGTTAACCAGGCCCAGCAGGAAAAAGAGAAACTCATCAACGAGGCGCGCCGGGATTACAACAAGGTGATTCCGTTGGCAGAAGGCGAGAAGGATCAGCGAATTCGCGAGGCCGATGGCTATCGTCTGAAGCGGATCAACGAGGCCGAAGGTGACGCGGCGAGATTTACCTCTCTACTGACCGAATATAAGAAAGCGCCAGAGGTGACCCGTCGACGTATCTATATCGAGACCCTGCAGGAAGTGCTGCCGGGAATTGACTCGAAAATTATTGTTGATCAAACAACCCACGGTATTTTGCCGCTGCTGAATCTGGATGCCCAGAACGGAGAAAAGAAATGAACCGTTCAACACAACTCCCGCTGATAGCGATCCTGGCCGTTCTCGGCTTTGTACTGGCCAACTCGGTCTACACGGTAAGCGAAGTCCAGCAGGTCATCATCACCCAGTTTGGCAAGCCAGTGGGCGAGCCGGTGGTTGAGGCAGGCCTGAAGATGAAAGTGCCTTTTATCCAGGAAGTGAATCCGATTGATAATCGGGTGCTGCCCTGGGATGGCAGTCCCTCGGATATGCCCACCAAGGACAAGCTGTATATCGCGGTAGATCTGTTCGCCCGTTGGAGAATTGTCGATCCACTGCAGTATTTCCTGCGCCTGCGTGACGAGCGCAGTGCCCAGTCCAGGCTGGACGATATCCTGGGCAGTGAGACCCGCAATGCGGTGGCCAAGCATGAGCTGATTGAGATCATCCGCACGACCAAGGATCGGGTGCCTCTTCGGGATACGCTGCTCACTGATGCAGAGCGTCAATTGAA
Source organism: uncultured Chromatiales bacterium (assembly GCA_937128475.1). Classification (GTDB taxonomy): domain Bacteria; phylum Pseudomonadota; class Gammaproteobacteria; order Steroidobacterales; family BM003; genus CAKZML01. Next base: position 8,664 of record CAKZML010000297.1, on the reverse strand, counting down.
TATGGGTACCCTGGTGCCTATCCAGAAGGGACGTAAATCGGTAGAGCAGGAGATCTTTGAGGCAGCGGCAGAAAAGGTGCAGGTGTTTGGTATCGAGTTGCTGGATATTCGCTTCAAGCGGATTAACTACAACGCCAGCGTTCGACCGAAAATCTATGATCGGATGATTTCCGAGCGGCGCCAGATTGCCGAGAGATTCCTCTCCGAGGGTAATGGCGAGGCAGCGCGAATTCGTGGTAACCGGGTGCGTGATCTGAACAAGATCCAGTCCGAGGCCTACCGACAGGTTGAGGAGATTCGAGGCGTGGCTGATGCCAAGGCCACCGAGATATACGCCAAGGCGTATAACCAGAGCGCTGAATCCCGGGACTTCTACGAGTTCACCCGTACCATGCAGGCGTATAAGGACATCATCGCGACCAACAGTACCCTGGTGTTGTCCACCGACAGTGAGATGTTCAAATACCTGAAGGGCATGTCGCCGAAGGATGCCAAGTAGAGGCGAACCCGGCAGTCAAAAACCGGTTTCACCGTTCTTGAGCAAGACAGAAGATGAAGGGGTCGAACTGACATTCCAAGGGATGCGGTTCGGCCCTTTTCTTTTTTCGCCATCGTGTTTACCCGGGCGGACAAAATCCGTTGCGAAGAATCAGCTTGGAACGAGTCAAAAAAATGACCTTGTCAGGAATTTAATCTGATATGCTTCAAGCACCTAGGGAATTCCGGGTGACCGATGAGCGAAGAATTACAAGAATGTATACGCTCGAGCAAATTCTGTTTTAACGCTGCCCTGGAAGGGCGATGCGAAACAGGACCGGGCTGCCTTTTGTCTAAATTTGCCTCATGGTCGCTCCTATGAGCAGCCTGTTCGAGGAACTCAAGCGCCGCAACGTCTTCCGGGTAGGCTTCGCCTATGTGGTCACCGCCTGGCTGATTGCCCAGGCTGCGGACCTGGCGCTGGATGCCTTCGCTGCCCCGGATTGGGTGATGAAGGCCACCTTGTTGATGTTGCTACTGGGCTTTCCCATTGCGTTGATTTTCGCTTGGGCCTTCGAGAAGACTCCCGAAGGTCTGAAGCTCGAGAAGAACGTGGACCGCAGCCAGTCCATCACCTCGGTGACCGGCAAGAAAATGGATCGAGGCATCATCGTAGCCCTGGTCATCGCGGTGGTGTATTTCGCGGCGGACAAGTTTTACCTGCAGACGCCTGGGTCAGGCGAGCCCGCTGCCGGGGTTGCCTCGCAGACCGCTGCTGTGGGAACCGGATCAAGCCAGCAGGCCGAGAGGACCAAGTCGGTAGCCGTGCTGCCTTTCGCCAATATGAGTTCTGATCCTGAGCAGGAATATTTCTCCGACGGCCTGGCAGACACCGTGTTGGATGGCCTGGCCCAGGTGCGTGATCTGAAAGTGGCCGCCCGCACCTCGTCCTTCGCCTTCCGGGGCAAACACCAGGATATCCGCGAGATCGGCCGGTTACTGGGTGTCTCCACGGTGCTGGAAGGCAGCGTGCAAAAGGCTGGCAATCGGCTGCGGGTAATTACCCAGTTGATCGACGTGAACGACGGCACCCACTTGTGGTCCCAGACCTTTGATCGCACTGACGAGGACATTTTCGCCATCCAGGACGAGATTTCAGCGGCGGTGGTAAAGGCCCTGAAAGTGAGCCTGGGAGAGGAGGACACCCAGCGCCTGGCACAACGTCCAACCAACGACATCCAGGCCTTTGATCTGTATCTGCTTGGGCGTTACGAATTTGTAAAACGGACTCCCGAGGCGCTTCGGAAAGCCATCAGCCATTTCGAGCAGGCGGTGGCCAATGACCCGGACTATGCCCTGGCCTACACGGGTCTTGCTGACAGCTGGATGTTCCTTAGTTCCCAGAATTATGGGGACCTGGTTCCGATAGAGGCAGCCGCACACGCCAAGCCTTACCTGGACAAGGCCCTCGCGCTGGCACCTGACTCATCGGAGGTCTATGCAACCCTGGGTTATTACCTTGACGAGCTTAGGCAGCCGGGGGATTTTCCGGGGATGACCAGCACGATGGCGCTGGAGAAGGCGGTGGAACTGAATCCGGTCAACGTCCTGGCTCTCAATTGGCTGGCAATCCGTTACCAGGGTGAAGGCCAACACAATAAATCCATGCAAATGTTGCAAAGGGCGTACGAACTGGATCCGCTCAACGCCACTCTGGGGCAAAACATGTCCTGGTGGGCTTTTGCTCGTGGTGCGGTTGACGACGCCAAGCGTTACATGCAGCAGGTTTTAGAACGCGATCCTTTGAACGCCAACGTGTGGCAGGCAAAGAGTATTTGGTTTTATTACGGGATCTTCGATCTCGATATTTCTCTGGAAGCGGCTTTACGGGCCCAGGAACTAGAGCCAGAGTCTACGGAGTTTTCTCTGAGCGTGGCCTTCAGTTGCTTGAGCCTTGGAGAATATCGTTGCGCCAGGCTCTGGGTGGAACGGACCCGGCGCGTATCACCGGATGATAACCGGGTAGTCGCCGCAATGGACTTGTTGGCGCGGGCGGAAGGTGACCTGGATAGCGCCGCGAATCTGCAGCAAGCGAATTTGGAAAAGAACCTGGCGGAAAATGACGACTGGAACGCTCTGGATATACGTTTCATCGCATTGAGTCTGGCTGAAATACGGCTGCAACAAGGCCGCTATGCCGACGCTGCAGCGCTGTATGAGAAAGTATTTCCGACCCTCCAGGAGAAGTTGGGCAGGAATGATACCGCTAACATATCGCGATTCCTGGATATGGCCTGGGCTTATCGAAACCTTGAGCAGACCCAGCAGGAACAGGCGACCCTGGCGGAGGCCCGTCGACGCCTGCAGGCTGCACGGGATGGAGGGTTGTCTGGCTGGCTAATTGATATTGGCGATGCGTTGTTGAATGCCCAATCCGGAGATAGGGAAAAAGCCGAAGCGTATTTCCAGAAAGCGGTTGATCGGGGTTTCGCCCTCGATCCCATAAATAGTTATTCTGTAGAACGCTTGGGTGAGCTTCTGGAATACTCGGATGCCTACCGGGCTACGAGGGCCCAATCCGAGGTCAGGCTGGCGTCTCTGAGAGAAGCCGCATCGGCCAACATCCAGTTGGCGATTGAAAGGGCGCAATTGTGAAGGATCAGATAATCCAGCTATGAGTGAACCATCACAGAACTTTTTTCAGGAATTAAAACGTCGCAACGTGTTCCGGGTGGGCGCGGCCTACGTGGTTACCGCCTGGTTGGTCGTGCAGGTGGCAGACGTGGCCCTGGAGGCATTTGGCTCGCCGGAATGGGTCATGAAGACCCTGTTGCTGTTGTTGGTTATCGGATTCCCCATCGCGCTTATTTTTGCCTGGGCCTTTGAGAAAACCCCCGAGGGTTTGAAGCTAGAGAAGAACGTGGACCGCAGCCAGTCCATCACCCCGGTGACGGGCAAGAAAATGGATCGGGGTATCATCATTGCCCTGGCCATCGCAGTGGTGTTCCTGCTGGTGGACAAATTTGTGCTACAGGATGCTCCCGGCGTCAGCGAGCAACAGCCCACGGGGCAGACTTCCGTGGAGCCGCAAGAGGCCGCTGAAGCCTCTCGCGATCTGTCCATTGCAGTGTTGCCATTCGTGGATATGAGCGAAGCAGGGGACAGTGCCTATTTTGCAGATGGCTTGTCCGAAGAATTGCTGAACCTGCTGGCCAAGATTAAGGAACTGCAGGTAGCCGGACGTACATCCTCCTTCGCCTTCAAAGGGCAGAACCAGGACTTGCGGATCATCGGCGAGCAACTGAGTGTGGAAAATATCCTGGAAGGCAGTGTGCGTCGGGTCGGTGACAAGGTCCGGGTCACCGCCCAGTTGATCAGTGTAAATGATGGATATCACATCTGGTCTGAAACCTATGATCGTGAGCTGACCGATATCTTCGCAATCCAGGACGACATTGCCTCCCATGTGGTAGCGGCGCTGAAAATTGAGTTGCTGGGCGCCCAGAGCGCTCCGCTGAGCCAGTTCGAGACCTCCAGTGCCGAGGCCTACAATTTCTACCTGCTCGGCAAGGGCAGGCTCAGGGAGATGTCATTTTCTTCCTTGAGAAAGGCGTTGGAGAATTTCAAGCAGGCGGTGGCCCTGGATGCGGGCTACGCACCAGCTCATGCTGGACTGGCCGATGCTGCATTCCGGTTGTACGAAACCGGAGCCATTTCACAGCAGGAATTTCTCTCGTTGGCACCCGGCGCGCTGGAAACGGCGTTGCGCCTGGATCCCAACAACGTGGAAGCCATGGCGATCCTGGGTTCTGTGCGCGTCGCGGAAAATCGATTTGAAGAGGCTGCGCAGGCCTACAAGCGGTCCCTGGCACTGAGTCCTAATAATGTGACGGCCCTGGCCGCCTATGGAGATGCGTTGCTGGATGCGGGTGATGTCGAGCAGGCGCTGGAAGTATTTCAGCGTGCGGCGAGGCTTAATCCCCTTTCTGTGAACGACCAGTGGAACGTGGCGGATGCCCTGGAGAAAATGGGACGCTGCGATGAGGCGCTGGAGGTCTTTGCTCGAGTCCGGGTACTGGATGAATCCGATGCATCAAGCTGGTATGGCTCGGCACGCTGCATGATCTGGCGGGGCAGGCTGGACATGGCTGTGTCACTGCAGCAAGAGGCAACCAGACTGGACCCGGAGGATTTCGAGACCATGGGTGGTCTAGCCTTGGAGTACAGACAGCTTGAAGCCTTTGATGAAGCGCGGGAATGGGCTGCCAAGTCTATTGAACAAGGCCCCGGGCAACCCAGCCCACTATACGTTAATGCCGCGCTGGCGGCGGGTGAGGGTGACTCTGACAGAGCACAGAAAATTGCCGGGGATGCCCTGGCCGACAGGCTTACAGACAGACACGGCTCCGCCGGGGGTTTCCTCGATATTGGTCTTGGCCAGGCCAAGACAGGCGGGGATTACAGTCAACTGCTGGAGTATGAGCAGTATTACTCCCCATTATTGTTCGAGAATCCGCCGCGTTTCACGGCATGGTGGCAGGTGAATGCTGCGGCACGAATCGCCTACATTTATCGACAGCTTGAGCGGACCCAGGAATACGAGCGACTAGTCCGGGCCACCGATGATTACCTGGCCAGGTTGCCAACCGGTATGAAGCGGGGGTACCTGCTGGTGCCGGTGGCCAGGTTACATGTCCTGGAAGGTCGGCCTGAGGCGGCCATAGAGGCAATTCAGAACGCGCCAGGTGGCTTTATCTGGGACTGGTTCCTCCTGGCTGATGATCCGGTGCTGGCGCCCATCGTCGAGGATCCAAGAGTCAAGAAAGCCCTTGCTGAAATAGAACGAAAAATGGAGGAACAGCTTTCAGGCCTAAGAGAAAAACAAAACCCTGAACAAGCTGCCCCCAGGGAACAATAAAAAATGGGGCCGGACACAATTTCCGTTAATTGTATCCGGCCCCTTTAACTAGGCGGCCTTCGCATCCTGGTCAGAGCCTTGCTTGAGCAGGTATTCAAACGCTGCCAGGGAGGCCTTGGAGCCTTCGCCCATGGCGATCACGATCTGCTTGTAGGGCACGGTGGTGACGTCCCCGCAGGCAAAGATACCCGGTTCGCTGGTATGGCCGCGCTCGTTGATGATCACCTCGCCGTAAGGCGTCAGGTCCACAACGCCCTTCAGGAAACCGCTGTTGGGCAACAAGCCGATTTGTACGAACACCCCTGACAAATTCTTTGTCATGATTTCCTGGGAGTCCCGGTTCTGGTATTCGATGGCGGTGACCTTGGCGTTCTCAGCCAGGATTTGCTTGGTGGCCACGTTCTTCAGGATGGTAATGTTGTCGCGTTTTTCAGCCTGGTTCACCAAAACCTTGTCGGCTTTGAGTTCGGGCAGGAATTCAAACACGGTCACCGATTTCACGATGCCGGCCAGGTCCAGGGCCGCCTCGATCCCGGAGTTGCCGCCGCCGATCACCGCCACGTCCTTGCCCTTGAAGAAGGGACCATCACAGTGCGGGCAGTAGGCCACGCCGTTACCGATGTTTTCCTTTTCACCGGGTACGCCCAGTTCACGCCACTTGGCGCCGGTCGCGATTACCAGGGTGCGAGTCTGGATGCGCTCGCCGGAGGATAACTGCACGGTCTTGATATCGCCTTTTTCGATGCTCTCGACTCGCAGGTGTTCCTTGATGGTGACCTCGTACTCATTCAGGTGGGCCTGTAGCGCTCCGGTGAGTTCAGGGCCGGTAGTCTTGGGCACCGATATCAGGTTCTCAATACCCATGGTGTCTTTGACCTGGCCGCCCATGCGGTCTGCCACCAGGGTGACTTTGAGTCCCTTGCGGGCTGCGTAAATCGCTGCCGAGACACCTGCCGGTCCGCCACCAATGATGGTGACATCCTGCAAGGGCAGGGCAGGAGCCTGGCTGTCCTTCACCTCAACCGGGTGCAGGGCAATTAGTTTGTTCAATAACTGGGCAGTATCAATCTTTCCGTTGGCGAATGGCTCGCCATTAAGATAAACACTTGGCACGCCCTGTATGTTCCGTTGCTCGATAAGCTCGGGGTACAGGCCACCGTCGATCATCTCGCTGGAGATATTCGGGTTCAGTGTGGCGAATTGATTCAGCGCCTGGACCACGTCCGGGCAGTTGTGACAGCTCAGGCTGACAAAGACTTCGAACTTCAGCTCAGCCTTGAGGTGGGCGATCATGCTGATGATGCCGCCATCCAGTTTCAGCGGGGTGCCGGAGGAGTGCAGCACCGCCAGGACAAGCGAGCTGAATTCATGACCGCCGGGAATTCCGGAGAACACTATACCGTTGGGCTCACCATCCACCTCGAGCATGAAGCTCAAGGGGCTGCGTAGGCGGATTGGGGTATCTCGTTCTTCGAACGACAGTTGTTCAGAAGCGCTGGCGAATTGCGTCAGGAAATTGACGAGTTCTTCCCGCTTGGGATGCTCGCCTGTTTGAAGAACCAGCTTCACCGTGTTCTTCATACCGGCGGTATAGCCCTTGAGGGCGTTTAATAAATCGGGTGTGAGCATGGTTCTGTCCTTTTATTTTAGGTGGTGGAGGTAGCCACATTCCGTCGCAGCCACCCCCACCGTTTACACTTAAAGACTAGATCTTGCCGACCAGGTCCAGGCTGGGGGTCAGGGTTGCCTGGCCTTGTTCCCAGGCAGCCGGGCAGACTTCGCCGTCGTTGTCGGCCACGTACTGTGCAGCCTTGACCTTGCGAAGCATGTCCTTGGCGGAGCGGCCAATACCCAGGTCATGAATCTCAGAGACCTTGATGATGCCTTCCGGGTTCACCAGGAAAGTGCCACGCAGTGCCAGGCCGTCTTCTTCGATCATCACGTCGAAGCCGCGGGTGATGCGGCCGGTGGGATCGCCAATCATCGGGTAACGGATCTTGCCGATAGCGGGGCTTGAGTCGTGCCATGCCTTGTGGGTGAAGTGGGTATCGGTGGACACCGAGTACACTTCGACGCCCAGCTTCTGCAACTCTTCGTAGTGGTTGGCCATATCTTCGAGTTCGGTGGGGCACACAAAGGTGAAATCCGCCGGGTAGAACATGAAGATGGCCCACTTGCCCTTCACATCGTCGGAGGTGATGGTCTTGAACTCGCCGTCATGGAAGGCTTCAGCCTTGAATTCGGGGATGGACTGGTTGATATGAGACATGATGTAGTTCCTTTGGTTAAGTATTCGTGATTCGGTTGCCGGGTCACTGCCTTGGCGATGGGGAGGAGCTTAGGGGGGTTGCATGATTTAATAAATCGAATAAAATAGATTTTATCGTTCGCTTTAATGGATTAAGCCTCATGGTTTCCCTGAAACAACTGAATTACGCCCTCGCCGTGGAGAAAACCCTGCATTTTCGCAAGGCCGCGGACTTGTGCTCGGTTTCCCAGTCGGCCCTGAGCACCGCCATTACCGAACTGGAAAAGCAGCTTGGGGTGCAGATCTTCGAGCGCGACAACAAGAAAGTGCTGGTAACCCCGCTGGGTGCGCAGTTGCTGGCCACCGCCCGGGGCATCAAGGTCCAGGTCGATGACCTATACCAGCTGGCCCAGGCCCAGAAGATCCCCCTGGGCTATCCCATGACCGTGGGGGTGATTCCCACCATTGGTCCCTACCTGCTGCCCAAGGTATTACCCGCCGTAAGGGACCAATACCCGAATTTCCAGCTGCGTATCATCGAGGACCAGTCCCACGTGTTGGTGGACATGGTCAGGAACGGCGAGATCGACACCGCCATCCTGGCGCTGCCCTATGGCATCGAAGGTCTGTTGTCCTTCGAGTTCTGGCAAGAGGATTTCTACTGGGTGACCCATCGCCGTGGCAGCTACGAGGCCCAGACAGAAATCACCAGTGAAGAATTGAGGGAGACCCGCTTGATGTTGCTCAAGGACGGTCACTGCCTGAAGGATCATGCCCTGGCGGCCTGCAAACTGGGTACCAGTGATACCGATACCTCCTTTGCCTCCACCAGCCTGAGCACCCTGGTGCAGATGGTGGCCGGCCACATGGGCACCACCCTGGTGCCCGAAATGGCCCTGGATCAGCTGGTATCAGGCAGTGCCGAGTTGAAGGCGGTTCACCTTGATGAGCCCGGCCCCCATCGCCGGATCGCCTTTATCACCCGTCCCAACTATGCCGGAGTGAGCAGTATCGAGATGCT
>CAKZML010000296.1 GCA_937128475.1 uncultured Chromatiales bacterium | reverse complement strand
TGCCGGCCAGGGCCGAGCCTGATACCGCGAACAGGCAAATTGTCATCAGCAGGGTGAATAGTTTGCGGGTAGCCATCATGTGAATCCCCTCCCAGGTCAAACCTGGTGTTGTTTGTGCGGTTCCGCCTGATCCGACCGGATCAAGGACCGCCACTTGAGTATAGTCAAGCCCCGGGGGGATTGCTAAAACTTGCCAGGCGGTACCGATAGATTCATTGCGTTTAGAAAATATGAAGCCTGGTAAACGGTCCAGGGTCGGTGACGACTAGTCATGATTTCCCTGGTAATTTTCCGGTGTCGGGAGTTGTTTCGATCGGCTTGCCTAGAGCCAGTCCCTGAACCGGTAATACAGCATGCCCAATGCCACCAGTTGACTGCCCATTGCCTGTCCCAGCGGGAAGCGGTGATGGCGGATTTTCTCAAACAGGTCCAGCCGCTCCAGGGTTCCGCCCACTGCATCGGCCATGATTTCTCCGGCCACGTGGGTGAAGTTCACGCCGTGACCGGAATAGCCCTGGGTGTAGAACACATTGGGTGAAAGCCTCCCCATGGTGGGCACACGGTTGACCACGATCCCGATGTTGCCGCCCCAGGCGTAGTCGATACGTTTGCCCTTGAGTTGCGGAAGAATCTTCAGCATCCGCGGCACGATGCTGGCGCCGATATCCCTGGGTTCACGCCCTGAGTAATTGCAGCGACCACCGAACAATAAGCGCCGCTCTGCAGAAAGCCGGAAATAATCCAGTACGTAATTGGGATCACACACTGCCAGGTCCAGCGGATTGATCTGCCGTGCGAATTCCTCGGCCAGGGGTTCGGTGGCGACGATGAAACTGCCGGCGGGAAACACCAGTCCCGACAACTTGCCCCGTTCCAGTGCGTGGTAAGCATTACCGGCAAGTACCACTGCATCGGCATCCACGTGACCTGTCGCGGTAATCACTCTCGGCGTGCTGCCGTGCTGTATATCCAGCACCGGGGACTGTTCGAAAATCTCCACTCCCAGTGACACTGCGGCGGCGGCCTCGCCCTTGCACAGGTTCAGCGGATGCAGGTGCCCGTTGTAGTGATTGATCAGTCCACCGATGTAGGCGTCGGTGCCCAGCACCTCGCTCATCTGGTGTTTTTCCACCAGGCGATAGGGGTGGGGAAAGTTCCGGCGCTGCAACTCGCCGTATTCTTCTTCCATCGCACGCATATGCCGCGGCTTGATGGCCACGTCCATGTAGCCATTTTTCAGGTCACACTGGATGCCGTACTTGCTTACCCGTTCGTGGATGATTTCGTGGCCCCGCCAGCGCATGGCCCAGACCGCGTCGGCCACCTGCTCACCATGATGGGCGATCAGTTTGCTCTCGCCACTGATGCCGCCGATCAGTTGCCCGCCGTTTCGACCGCTGGCGCCCCAGCCCACCCGGTTGGCTTCCACCACTGCGACCTTGTAGCCACGCTCGGCCAGGGTGAGGGCTGTAGCGATACCCGAGAAGCCGGCTCCCACCACGCAGACATCTACCTTGCGGG
>CAKZML010000295.1 GCA_937128475.1 uncultured Chromatiales bacterium | reverse complement strand
TGCAACGTCTGCCGTTCATTGAAAAAGTTGATGTGGAGAGTGTTCCTGTCCCCGGTACCCCTGACCTGGTGGATGTCGAGTTTGAGATCAAGGAAGGTTTGCCCGGTCAATTCGGTGGCGGACTTGGGTACTCAGGCTCCCAGGGTGTGCAATTGAACGGTAACTTTACTCACACGAATTTCCTTGGGTCGGGTAATCATATTTCCGGACAGGTGAACTCCGGTAAATATTCCAAGATGTTAATGTTCAACCACACCGACCCATACGTAAATATGGACGGTGTCAGTCGTACTGTTAACCTGGCTTACAGGGATACTGTGCAGTTGGTGTCCAATGGTTCGGAATTCAACTCAAAGTCGATGCAGTTGGGAATCCAGTACGGATACCCGATCACCGAATGGCAGCGGCTTTCTTACGGTGTAAATCTTCGAAATACCCAGTTGATTACCGGTAGAGGCAGTTCGCAGCAGTTGCAGGAGTGGGTGATCAACAACGGCAATTCCTACGTGGAACAGCCGACAGCCGGGCAGATCATCTACGGCACTGATTACAACTTGATTGAATTAACGACTACCTGGTTGTATGACACCCGAAACAGGGCGATTTTCGCCAACCGTGGTTCCAGGCACATTATCAGCCTGGCCGCAGCGGTTCCGGGCAGTGACCTGGAGTACCTTGCGGCGTCCTGGGAGGGTCTCAAGCTGATTCCTCTCTGGGGTCAGTGGGGGCTGTCGTTCCACGGGGAAGTGAACTTTACCGAGGCGCTGGGCGATTCCACGGCCCCGCCGCCAGCCCGTAACATGTTTGCCGGTGGTCCGAATTCAGTGCGTGGTTTCCGCGAGTCCAGCCTGGGCCCAAGGGACAGCAACGGCAACCCCTACGGTGGCAATCTGATGGTGGCTGGGCAGGCAGAGTTACTGCTTCCCATGCCGGAGAAGTTTGCGTCCCAGGCACGCGCCAGTTTGTTCTTTGATATCGGTAATGTATTCTCTACCGGTGGTACCCGATTCTTTGACGGGTATGGCAACCAGGTTTTTTACGACTTTGACGCAGCGGATCTGCGTCAATCGGTGGGCGTTTCAGTACAATGGCTGGCCCCCCTGGGATTGTTCCGTTTCAGCTACGGCGTTCCTTTGAATGAGTTTACAGGCGACGGCTTTGTCCGGGCGGATGAAACTGAAGGCTTCCAGTTTTCTATTGGTTCTGCATTTTAATGGTGGTTACTTACATGCGATTTAATAAAATTTGGCGTTTGGCACTTATTGGTTCGATGGCGTTTATCGGGCTGGGCTCAGCAAGTTTGCAGGCTGCCGAAGCCAAGATTGGCGTTGTGAATGTTCAGCGCTTGATGGGTTCTGCGCCTCAATCCAAGGCACTGGCTGAATCATTGCAGGCCGAATTTGCCCCAAGGCAGCGAGAGCTGGCAGCCATGCAGAAGGACCTCCGTGACAAGGAAGAAGCCCTGAAGCGTGACGGTGCTGTCATGAGCGAAGAAGAAAGGGTAAGCCTGGAGCGTCAGATGCGTGACGGGCAGCGTGATTTGCAGCGCAAGGGCCAGGAAATGAACGAAGACGTTAATCTTCGTCGTAACGAAGAGCTGGGCAAGTTGCAGCGGACCCTTTTCGAAGAGATCAATAGTTTCGCCAAGACCCAGGGATATGACCTGATCGTTGGTGATCCGCTGTATGCCAGCGAAGCCATGGATGTCACCGACGAACTCCTGGCTGCTCTGAAAAACAAGTTTACATCGGGTAACTAGGCCCGGTACGGGGCAGTAGCAGCATGGGAGTCACTCTCTCGGAATTAGCTGTTCGCTTCGGTTGTGAACTGGTTGGTGATCCAGGCCAGGTTGTCTCGAGCCTGGGTACACTTGAAAAAGCAGGCCCGGAAAGTGTTTCCTTCCTGGCTAATCCCACTTATCGCAAGCACCTGCCCGGAACCCGGGCGGGTGTTGTGATATTGGGCAAGAAAGACCTGGATTCCTGTCCGGTCGCCGCATTGGTGTGTAACAACCCCTACACCGTCTACGCCAGGGTCGCCCAGTTGCTGCATCCGTTAGGTACAGCGGTGGCCGGAGTTCACCCATCTGCGGTTGTCGAGTCCAGTGCGAAAGTCTCGGACAGCGCGCAAATTTCTGCCCTGGCCTTTGTGGGCGAGGGCGCCGAGATTGGTGACCGGGTGGTGATAGGTCCAGGTTCAATCGTTGAGGCCGGCGCCAGGGTTGGTGCAGACAGTCACCTTGTCGGCCGGGTTTACCTGGGCAAGCGGGTGTCGGTTGGTCAGCGCTGCATCCTCCATCCTGGCTCGGTTATTGGTGGCGACGGTTTCGGCCTGGCCCCGGATTCGGACGGCTGGGTGAAGGTGCCCCAGTTGGGCAGTGTCCGGCTGGGCAACGACGTGGAAATAGGTTCAAACACCACGGTTGATCGCGGCGCGCTGGAAGACACTGTCCTGGAAGATGATGTCCGTTTGGATAACCAGATCCAGATCGGGCATAACGTTCATATTGGTGCCCACACGGCATTGGCAGGCTGCGCTATGATTGCCGGCAGTACCCGTGTTGGAAAGAACTGCCTGATAGCGGGCGATGTCGGGATTGCCGGGCATCTGACAATTGCTGATGGCGTCACGATTACCGCGCGCACCCTTGTAAATCATTCAATCACCCAGGAAGGTGGCGTTTATTCGGGCGCACTGCCTATGGACGAGGCGCGAAACTGGCGTCGAAACAGCGCGCGCTTCCGTGATTTGAATCAGTTAGCACGTACGGTTAAAAAACTCGCAAAGGGATCCGCTGAGCCGGAACAAGAATCATGAGTGAGACGTCAATCGATATTCAGGGGGTACTCGACCTGTTGCCCCACCGCTACCCGTTCCTGTTGGTGGATAAAGTCATTTCCTGCGAACCGGGAAAGTGTCTGACGGCTATCAAGAACGTCACGATCAACGAGCCTTTTTTCCAGGGACATTTTCCGGGGCGTCCTATCATGCCCGGTGTGCTGGTGGTGGAAGCCATGGCCCAGGCTTGTGGCCTGCTGGCCTTTGAGACCGTGGGTGAGGCCCCGGGTAGTGGTCAGGTATTCGTGTTCGTGGGCATAGACCAGGCACGCTTCAAGAAGCCGGTGTCCCCGGGAGATCAGCTTGTCCTGAAGGTCGAGTTCAAAAGACGCATCAGAACGATTTGGAAATTCAGCGCGACAGCCGAGGTTGACGGGCAAATAGTGGCCACGGCTGAACTGATGGTGGCACCAGGACAATGAGCAACATACATCCCACCGCAATTATTGATTCCGGCGCAGAGATTGCCGATGGCGTGACCATTGGTCCGTATAGCGTGATTGGTGATGGTGTGCGGATCGGAACCGGAACTGAGATCGCTTCACACGTGGTGATCAAGGGTCCCACCGTTATTGGCGAGAAGAACAGAATTTTCCAGTTTTCCTCCATTGGTGACGAGCCCCAGGACAAGAAGTATGCGGGCGAGGAAACCAGGCTGGAAATTGGTGATGGCAATACGATTCGCGAATATTGCACGATCAATCGTGGTACTGCCCAGGACCAAGGTGCGACGCGCCTGGGTGATGACAACTGGATCATGGCCTATGTGCATATTGCCCATGACTGCACGGTTGGTAATGACGTGATTCTCGCCAATAATGCGACTCTGGCGGGGCACGTACACGTGGGGAATCACGTGATATTCGGGGGCTTTGTTGGAGCCCACCAGTTCTGTTCCGTGGGTGATTACGCGTTCCTGGGTATGTACTCAGGTATCAATCGGGATGTGCCCCCGTACATCACCATTTCCGGAAACCCCGGCGAGCCGAAGGGTATCAACCTTGAAGGGCTTAAGCGCCGTGGCTTTGAAAAAGAGCAACTGCGTAACATTCGTAATGCATACCGTGTGCTTTACCGCTCGGGGATGCGCCTGCAAGAGGCCACGGATGAGATCGCCCGGCTTGCCCAAACCCAGCCAGAACTGGAGATATTCCTGAACTTCCTGACTCACGAGTCTCGACGCAGTATTATTCGCTGACGCCCCGGTGCGTCTTTGGGTATCTATTAGCCCGGGTGTTTGCGCCCCCTTTTACTTGGGAGATCTCTGACACATGCGTCTAGCTATTGTCGCTGGCGAGGCTTCCGGTGATTTGCTGGGGGCAGCCCTGATCAAGGCTTTAAAGCGGATGGTGCCCGGGCTCCAGGTGGAAGGAGTGGGCGGGCCGCTGATGCGTGAAGCCGGCTGTCACTGCCTCCATGATTCGGATGAACTGGCGGTGATGGGCATCGTCGAGGTGTTCGGTGAATTGCCGCGGCTGCTCAAGCTTCGGCGGGGCCTGGTCAAGCGCTGGCGCGATAATCCTCCTGATGTGGTTATCGGTGTTGATGCACCGGACTTTAATCTTGGCCTGGAACGCAAGTTGCGTCGCAAAGGCATCAAGACAGTTCATTTCGTCAGTCCCTCGGTGTGGGCCTGGCGCCAGAAGCGGGTTCACAAGATCGGTCGTTCCACGGACCTGGTGTTGTGTCTGCTGCCTTTTGAGAAAGCCTTTTACGACCAGCATGGGGTGCCTGCGGCGTTCGTTGGTCACCCCCTGGCAGACGAGATACCCCTGGCACTGGACAGGGGCGAGCACCGGCGACGCCTGGGCTTGCCCGAAACCGGCCAGGTGGTGGCGGTATTGCCCGGGAGCCGACGGGGTGAACTCAAGCGCTTGGGCGAGGATTTCGCGGGAACCATAAATTGGCTTGCCAGTCGCCGACCCGACCTGGTGTTCGTTTCTCCCATGGCCGGCCCGGCAGTGCGCCAGGCGTTCGAGGCGGCCCTGGCCCAGGCCGCCCCGGGTGTCCCGGTGACCCTGGTGGATGGACAGCCCCAGGCGTGTATGGCTGCAGCGGACGTGGTGTTGTTGGCCTCAGGCACCGCTGCGCTGGAAACCGCGCTGGTAAAGCGACCCATGGTCATGGCCTACCGAATCTCCAAGATAACCAAGTGGCTGGCCGAGACATTTCTTGGTCTGCATCTCAAGCATTATTCGTTACCAAATCTTTTGCATTCACCACCAGTGGTGCCTGAACACATCATGGATGCGGTGAACCCGCAAACACTGGGCAACGAGGTCCTGGGGCTGCTTGAAGATCCGGCGCGGCGCAAGGAGCAGGTCGAGGCGTTTGAAGCCATGCACCGCGCTCTGCGACAGGATGCCGCGAGCACCGCAGCCAGGGCTGTGTTGGAACTCCTGGGTCGGGAGCCAGTGGAGCAGGTGGGCGAATGACGACTCAGGGCAGCCTGAATTTTTCCCATAGTAATTTGATGGCCGGTGTCGACGAGGCGGGCAGGGGTCCCCTTGCGGGTCCGGTGGTGGCTGCAGCGGTGATATTGAATCCCCAGGATCCGATTGCCGGACTGGCCGATTCGAAAAAACTAAGCGAGGCCAGGCGGGAAAAGCTGTTTCCACAGGTCAAGGCTCGCTCCCTGGCCTGGGCTGTCGCCTGGTCGGATGCGGATGAAATTGACTCGCTCAATATCCTGCACGCCACAATGCTGGCCATGCGCCGAAGTTTACTGGGACTGGCGGTGATGCCGGACCATGTGCAGGTGGACGGAAATCGTTGTCCGTCACTGGCAGGTACCGGACTGTCCTGTACCATAGAGGCCATTGTTGGTGGCGATGCCCTGGTGCCCGAGATCAGTGCCGCCTCTATTCTTGCCAAGGTAACTCGGGACAGGATGATGAAAGGGTTGGACGTGGTGTATCCCGGTTATGGTTTCGCAGGCCACAAAGGCTATCCCACGGCGGCTCATCGCAAGTGCCTGGAGCAAATCGGGCCCAGCCCGATACACCGCCGAACCTTCTCCCCAGTGAGTGCCTTTTTCGGAGGCAAGGGATGAATTCGTCTTTTGTCCATTTGAGTCTGCATACCGAGTTTTCCCTGGCTGACAGCGTGGTGCGTATTCCCGCCCTGATGCAAAGGGCGGCGGAAATGGGCATGCCTGCCCTGGCCATGACAGATCAGAACGATTTATTCGGATTGGTGAAGTTTTACCAGGCTGCTCGCAAGAAGGGCGTAAAGCCGATTATCGGCGCCGACCTGCTGTTGAATGAGCCTGAGGATCCGGGCAAGCCCAGCCGGGTCATCCTTCTATGCCAGGATTATGAAAACGGTTATCGAAATCTTTCCCGACTGCTGACCCAGGCCTACCTGCATGGACAGCATCACGGCGTTCCCATGCTTGAGAGGGAATGGTTCCAGGGCATGACCGAAGGACTGATCATGCTTTCCGGTGGCAAGCGCGGAGACGTTGGCCGAGCCTTGCTGGCCAGGCGCGAAAGCGATGCCCGCCAGGCCGTGGAATTTTGGTCAGGGTTGTTCCCGGGTCGGTTCTACATGGAGGTCCAGCGTACCGGTAGGGAAGGGGATGAAACATACCTGCACGCGGCTGTGGCGTTGGCCTCGAAAATGGATATACCGCTGGTGGCGACCAATGACGTTCGCTTCCTGGACCAGGAAGAGTTCGAGTCCCACGAGGCCAGGGTTTGCATTCACGGTGGTCATGCGCTGACTGATCCGGGCAGACCCAGGGAATACTCCACCCAGCAATACCTGCGTAGCGCCGAGGAGATGGCGGAGCTATTCGAGGATCTTCCCGAGGCTCTTGCCAACACGGTCGAGATTGCCAGGCGATGCAACCTGACCATGGAATTGGGGCATAGCGTACTTCCCGAGTTTGAAGTGCCTGATGGCTATACCACCGCCTCCTGGCTTGCCGAGGCCAGTGAGCAGGGCCTGGCCGAGAAAATCCGATTACGGAATATCCCCGAAGCCGACATTCCCGGCTACAAGGAGCGCCTGGCCATCGAGCTGGGCGTGATCGAAGGCATGGGTTTTCCTGGCTACTTCCTGATCGTCGCGGACTTCATTCGCTGGGCAAAAGAAAACGACGTGCCGGTCGGTCCGGGTCGTGGTTCCGGTGCCGGTTCCCTGGTTGCCTGGGTGCTGGGCATTACTGATCTTGACCCCCTTGAGCATGAACTGCTTTTCGAACGTTTCCTTAATCCGGAACGTGTGTCCATGCCTGACTTTGATGTCGACTTCTGCATGGAAGGCCGGGATCGGGTTATCGATTACGTGGCCGAGCGTTATGGCAGGGACCAGGTTTCCCAGATCATCACCTTTGGCACCATGGCTGCCAAGGCGGTGGTGCGCGACGTGGGACGGGTGCTGGGCCATCCCTATGGATTCGTTGACCGTATTGCCAAGCTGATTCCTTTTGAAATCGGCATTACCCTGGAAAAGGCGCTGGCCCAGGAAGATGAGCTGCGCACGGCCTACGAGAATGAGGAAGATGTCCAGACCTTGATAGACCTGGCCAGGTCCCTGGAAGGCCTGTCCCGAAATGCGGGTAAGCACGCCGGCGGCGTGGTCATCGCGCCCGGGCCACTGACGGACTTCGTACCGCTTTATTGTGAAGAGGGCGGAACCAACGTCGTCAGTCAGTACGACAAGGATGACGTTGAAAAAGTCGGCCTGGTTAAATTCGATTTCCTGGGTCTTCGGACCCTCACCATCATCGACTGGGCTCTCAAGGCGATAAATCGCAAGCGCAAGGTGGCGGGCGAGGAGCCGGTGACACTGGATGGTATTCGCTACGATGATGAAAAGACCTTTGACCTGCTGAAGCGCTGTGAAACCACCGCGGTGTTCCAGCTTGAATCCCGCGGCATGAAGGACCTGATCAAGCGCCTGCAGCCTGACCGGTTCGATGAAATCGTGGCGCTGGTGGCGTTGTTCCGTCCCGGTCCATTGCAATCGGGCATGGTGGACGACTTTATCGATCGTAAACACGATCGTACCGGCGCCGCGATTGATTACCTGCACCCGGACCTGCAAGCCATCCTGGAGCCCACCTATGGTGTGATTCTCTACCAGGAACAGGTTATGCAGATCGCCCAGGTACTTGCCGGATACAGTCTCGGCGGCGCTGACCTGCTGCGTCGGGCCATGGGTAAAAAGAAAGCCGAGGAGATGGCCAAGCAGCGGGAATTCTTCGTTGAAGGCTCAAAGAACCGGGGTGTTGACGAGGCCAAGGCCACCTACATTTTCGACTTGATGGAGAAGTTCGCAGGCTACGGTTTTAACAAGTCTCATTCCGCCGCCTACGCGATGCTGTCCTATCAGACAGCATGGCTGAAAGCGCATTTCCCCGCAGAGTTTATGGCCGCCGTGTTGTCCTCGGATATGGACAGCACTGACAAGGTGGTTACGTTCATTGAGGAATGTGACCGGATGGGGCTGGTCATCGCGCCGCCGGACGTGAATGAATCCGAGTTCGCATTTTCCGCCCCGGATACCGAGAGCATTCGATATGGACTCGGCGCCATCAAGGGCGTGGGTCGGGGAGCGATCGAGGGCTTGATCGAGGAGCGTGAGAAGAACGGTCGCTTCAAGGATCTGTTTGAACTGTGCAGCAGGATCGATCCCAAGAAGCTCAATCGGCGCGTACTGGAGGCAGTGATTCGCTCCGGTTCCATGGATTGCCTGGGCGAGAACCGGGCCACCCTGATGGCAAACCTGGACGAAGCGCTGAAAGTGGCCGAGCAGGATGCCAAGGCGTTGGCCGCGGGGCAGAGCGATATGTTTGGATCGGTTACCGCGCCGGAAGTGCCGATGGAGCACACCCTGATCAAGCCCCGGTCCGAGTGGAGCGAACAACAGCGTTTGCTGGGTGAGCGGGAGACCCTGGGTCTGTATCTCACCGGTCATCCGATCAATGAATACGAGACAGAACTTAAGCAGTTCACCAGCGGGCGTATTGTGGACCTGGTTTCCGGTCGGCCGGCGCCTGGTGAATCCCGTTACGCCTCAAGTCGCAAGGCGGTTACCGTCGGCGGCCTGGTGATGGATATGCGCAAGCGGGGGAATCGCCTGATCTTGTTGCTGGATGATCGTAGCGCGCGTCTGGAGGTGACCTTGTTTGATGAGGTGGCGAACGATCACCGGCATTTATTGACCAAGGACGCCATCCTGATTGTTGACGGCACCTTGAGGTTTGTGGATTTCACCGATGCCTGGAGTCTCAACGCCACCAGCCTGCAGACCATGGAGCAGGCCCGCCAGCGCTACGCCCGTCGATTGCTGATCCAGTGTGATGGCGGCAGTATCAGTCAGGACTTCGCAGACCAGCTGAAATCTGCCCTGCAGCCCCACCTGGGAGGGCTGTGCGATGTGGGTATCCAGTACCGGGGAGACAGCGCGCAAGGACGGGTTTACCTGGGCGAGCAGTGGCAGGTCAAACCCACCCGGGAACTGATGGACCGGCTGGTTGAAATGGTGGGGCGAGACCGGGTTAGGGTGATGTATCCTCGCCGGGTGGAAAACTCCTAAGGATTCAGGATGCTTGTCTCCGACCGATGTTGGAGGTAGTGTTCAAATCATAAATTATTAGTAGAAAATGTTCCTATGGACCTGAAATTCCTGGATTTTGAACAACCAATCGCCGAGCTTGAAGCAAAGATCGAGCAGTTGCGCTTTGTTGGTGATGATTCGCAGATCAATATCAGTGGGGAAATTGAACGCCTCAAGGGTAGTAGCAAGACCCTGACGAAGAAGATTTTCTCGCACCTGACGTCCTGGCAGATAACCCAGTTGGCGCGCCATCCCCAGCGTCCTTACACCCTGGATTACCTGGACACAGTGTTTACCGATTTCCAGGAGTTGCACGGAGACCGGATGTACGCCGATGACGAGGCGATGGTGGGCGGCCTGGCCAGACTGGAAGGCATCCCGGTCATGGTCATCGGTCAGCAAAAAGGTCGTGACACCAAGGAGCGCGTGCAGCGTAACTACGGCATGCCCCGGCCCGAAGGCTACCGTAAGGCCATGCGACTGATGAAATTGGCGGAGCGTTTTGGCCTGCCGATAATCACCCTGATCGACACCCCCGGGGCCTATCCCGGAGTAGGGGCTGAGGAACGCGGCCAGAGCGAGGCGATCGCCCGCAATCTGTTTGTAATGGCCACCCTGAAGACCCCGCTTATTGCGGTGGTGATTGGCGAAGGTGGTTCCGGTGGCGCGCTGGCTATTGGCGTGGGTGACCGCCTGTTGATGCTGGAATACGGAATTTATTCGGTTATCTCGCCCGAAGGGTGCGCGTCCATTTTATGGAAGAGCGCCGACAAGGCCGAGGCTGCCGCCGAAGCCCTGGGTCTCACCGCCGAGCGTCTTGCAGAGCTGGACCTGGTTGACGAGATCATCAAGGAACCCTTGGGCGGAGCTCACCGTGACCTGGAGTCCATGAGCGAAGCCCTGAAAACCACGCTGCTCAAGCACTTGACCGACGTGCAGGCTATGCCCACGGACAAGCTGGTGGAATTGCGTAACCAGCGGATTCGCAGGATGGGCCGGTTCAGGGAGACCTGAGCAGGTCGTCATGTCCTTTCGACACGAGGCCCTCGCGGCACTAATCGACACTCACTTTGCCCCGGATGTGCCTCGTCGATGGTGCGTAGCTTTAAGCGCCGGGCTGGATTCCACCGTACTCTTGCACGCCATGTCCAAGGTCATCGCTGAGCTGGAGCCCCGTGGGGAGCACCTCTTGCGCGCGATACATATTCACCACGGACTCTACTCCGATGCCGAGGCCTGGACAGAGGCCGCAAGGGCCCAGGCCCAGGGCCTGGGATGCGATTTCCAGGTGCTCAAGGTGTCCGTGCAAAAAGAACCTGGCCAGAGTCTCGAGGATTGCGCCCGGCGGGCTCGCTACCAGGCGCTTATGCAGGCCATGGATGAGGGTGAGGTCCTGCTCACCGGTCATCACCAGGACGATCAGCTGGAAACTGTGCTGTTGCAGTTGATGCGTGGTGCGGGAGTTGCGGGACTGGCAGCCATGCCGGTTATCGCGGCGTTCGGGTCCGGGCAGCACTTCCGACCTCTGCTGGATTTTCCCCGGGAAGCATTGCGCCACTGGGCCTGTGAGCGGGGAGTGGAGTGGATTGAAGAGCCCAGCAACCAGGACACCAGTTTTGATCGCAATTATTTGCGCCACCAGGTGCTGCCTGCCTTGATGCAGCGTTGGCCGGCCGCCGCCCGGGGCGCATCACGCAGCGCCCGCTATTGCGGCGAGGCTCGTGGGTTGCTGGAGCAATTGGCAGCCGATGATTATCAGCGCTGTTCCATTGATGGTGACCTGGTGGTCCAGGAATTGTTGGCTCTTGATCAGCCCCGGGTAGGAAACCTGGTGCGCTATTGGGTCGGCCGGGTGGGATTGCCCAGTCCTCCTGCCCATGTGCTGGACTTGCTGCCCGAGCAGGTATTGAACGCGAAAGCCCAGGCCCTGCCTTGCTTGTCTTGGCAGGGGGCGGAGATCAGGCGGTACCGGGGAAGGTTGATTGTTCAACCCACCCAGGCGCCAGGCCCCGGTGGACCGCTGGCATGGCGGGTGACGGAGGAACTGGAGTTGCCTTCCGGCCTGGGGCGATTGTCCCTGGCTGAAGGGGCAGGGCCGGGACTTGATCTGGCGGCCCTGGAAGGAAAGGCGCTGGAAGTACGCTTCAGGCTCGGGGGAGAGAAGCTGAGGCTGGCCGGGCGCCAGGGCAGCCATGGATTGCGTGATTTGTTCCAGGAAGGCGGTGTGCTGCCGTGGATGCGGGACCGGGTTCCCCTGGTCTACGTGGGCGGAAAACTCGCTGCGGTGGGCCAGTTCTGGACCGACCAGGCGTTTGCCTCAAAAGCCGGCGATGAGGCCCGGGTGGTGGTCTGGAAGGGTGCTCCAAGACTGGTTTTGTAGGTCTGTGTTGCGCGAATTCACGCTGGCGAAGGATGATTCTCCGCGAAGATGCCGGTATTCCCGCTGGGTGAAGGTTTTCCCATTGTCCGGAAAGGGGGGTTCTGGTAACTTGTAACCCCGTCTTGCAGTGTGCGCACGGCACATTAATTCTTTAGGCGGAAATTCTAAATGACCCGTTTTGTATTTGTTACCGGCGGTGTGGTTTCTTCTTTAGGTAAAGGAATCACAGGAGCCTCTCTGGGCGCTATTCTCGAAGCGCGCGGCCTCAAGGTCAGCATGATGAAGCTGGACCCTTATATCAACGTGGATCCGGGAACCATGAGTCCCTTCCAGCACGGTGAAGTATTTGTCACCAGTGACGGGGCGGAGACCGACCTGGACCTGGGTCACTACGAACGCTTCGTGCGGACGACGACCGGACGCAACAGCAATTTCACCACTGGCCGAATCTATCTCACAGTGATTGAGAAAGAGCGCCGTGGAGACTACCTGGGCGGTACCGTGCAGGTGATTCCGCACATTACTGACGAGATCAAGCGCAGCGTGCTCCTGGGCGCCGGCGATGCCGACGTTTGTATTGTGGAAATTGGCGGTACGGTGGGTGACATCGAGTCTTTGCCGTTCATGGAGGCTATCCGCCAGTTGGGCGTTGAACTGGGTCGCGATCGTGCGATTTATATCCACCTGACCCTGGTGCCTTACATCGCCGTTTCCAAGGAAATAAAAACCAAGCCTACCCAGCATTCAGTCAAGGAACTGCGGTCAATCGGTATCCAGCCGGATATCCTGATCTGTCGTTCTGAAAAAGCTCTGCCGGACGAGCAGAGGCGCAAGATTTCCCTGTTCACCAATGTGGAGGAGCGGGCGGTAATCTCTGCAAGAGACGCCGACGATCTGTACAAGATCCCGCGTATGTTGCAGGAACAGAAGCTTGACGAAATCGTTGTAGAGAAACTGGGCCTGGATGTGCCGCAAGCGGACCTGAGCGATTGGGATGCAGTGGTTGAAGCCAAGCAGAATCCTGAATCCGAAGTGAATATTGCCATGGTGGGCAAGTACATGGATCTTCGGGATGCCTACATTTCTCTCACCGAGGCGCTGGTGCATGCCGGCGTGCATACCCGCACCAAGGTCAATATTCATTACGTTGAAGCTGAGTCCATCGAGAAACAGGGCCTGGGATTGCTGGACGGTATGGACGCGATCCTGGTTCCGGGTGGATTTGGTGAGCGCGGCATCGAGGGCAAGATCCAGGCGGTCAAGCTGGCTCGTGAGAACAATATTCCCTACCTTGGCATTTGCCTGGGTATGCAGGTTGCGGTAATTGAGTACGCCCGACATGTGCTGGGCATTACCGATGCCGATAGCTCCGAGTTCAATGAGAAGTCTGAGAATGCAGTGATTGCCCTGATTACCGAGTGGCAGGACCAGTTTAATGGCGTGCAGGCGCGCAGCAAGGAATCTGACCTGGGCGGCACCATGAGACTGGGTGCCCAGGAAGCCCTGCTTGTGCCGGGTAGCCTGGCTGCA
Source organism: uncultured Chromatiales bacterium (assembly GCA_937128475.1). Lineage (GTDB taxonomy): Bacteria > Pseudomonadota > Gammaproteobacteria > Steroidobacterales > BM003 > CAKZML01. The sequence goes on along the minus strand of CAKZML010000295.1, from coordinate 23,458 downwards.
CGCAGCTACGGTGCTGAAAGCGTCATGGAGCGTCATCGTCACCGCTATGAATTCAATAACAACTACCTGGAAAAGATGAGTGAGGCTGGAATGGTATTCTCGGGCCGCTCGGCTGACGGCCTGGTGGAAATTATTGAATTGCCCGATCATCCCTGGTTCCTGGCCAGTCAGTTCCATCCGGAGTTCACCTCGACTCCCCGTGATGGACATCCCTTGTTCTCCGGTTTCGTGAGTGCCGCCCGTCGGTATCGCGAACAGCTGGATGCCTAGGAGAGGCAAGTAATGAAGCTTTGTGGCTTTGAAGTAGGTATTGACCAGCCTCTGTTCCTGATCGCAGGTCCCTGCGTGGTGGAGAGTGAACAGCTGGCATTGGATACAGCCGGGCAGCTCAAAGAGCTGACCGCCCGCCTGGGCATGGGCTTTATTTACAAGTCCTCTTTCGACAAGGCCAATCGCTCTTCCCGGGACAGCTTCCGTGGTCCCGGCATGGAAGAGGGCCTGAGAATCCTGTCAGAGGTAAAGCGTCAAATCGGCGTGCCGGTAATCACCGATGTGCATGAAGACACGCCCATGGCCGAGGTGGCCAGTGTGGTGGACGTGCTGCAGACCCCGGCCTTTCTTTGCAGGCAGACCAATTACATCCTGAAGGTTGCCAGCCAGGGCATTCCCGTCAATATCAAGAAAGGCCAGTTCTTGTCGCCCTGGGAGATGGGCAACGTGGTGGACAAGGCACGTTCCACCGGCAACCAGCAGATCATGGTTTGCGAGCGGGGATTCACCTTCGGTTATAACAACCTGATCTCCGACATGCGTTCGCTGGCAGTGATGCGTTCAACCGGTGCCCCGGTAGTATTTGATGGCACCCATTCGGTTCAGTTGCCCGGCGGCAAGGGAACCTCTTCCGGCGGACAGCGTGAATTTGTGCCCGTGCTGGCACGTGCCGCGGTGGCTGCAGGAATATCCGGACTGTTTATGGAAACCCATCCCGATCCGGAAAAGGCGCTTAGCGACGGCCCGAACGCCTGGCCGTTGGATCGTATGCAGCCTTTGCTTGAAACCCTTTGTGAGCTGGACAGAATTGTTAAGTCCACAGATTTTGAGGAGTCGCGACTGGGCCTGTAGGCACCTGTGCGATGACCAACCAGGAGAGATTACTGATGAGCCTTATTGCCGATATTCGCGGCCGTGAAATTATTGATTCCCGTGGCAACCCGACTGTGGAAGCCGATGTCATTCTTAGCTCCGGCACCATGGGCCGCGCGGCGGTGCCTTCTGGTGCATCCACCGGCAGTCGTGAAGCGGTTGAGCTGCGTGATGGCGACAAGGCCCGCTATATGGGCAAGGGCGTTCTTACCGCCGTAGGCTATGTGAACGGTGAAATCCGTGATGCCCTGGTGGGTATGGATGTTACTGATCAGCGTGGCCTGGACGACAAGATGTGCAAGCTGGACGGTACTCCCAACAAGTCACGCCTGGGTGCAAATGCGATCCTGGCCGTGTCCCTGGCCGCAGCCCACGCTGCTGCCGCCGACGCGGGGGTTTCACTTTACGCCTACCTGGGTGGACCGGGAGCCAAGACCCTGCCAGTGCCGATGATGAACATTATCAATGGCGGCGCTCACGCGGATAACAGCGTGGACATCCAGGAGTTCATGATTCTTCCGGTAGGTGCGGCCAACTTCAGCGAGGCCCTGCGTTGTGGCGCCGAGATTTTCCATACCCTGCGTGCGGTGTTGAGCGAGAAGGGCTTGAACACGGCGGTGGGTGACGAGGGCGGTTTTGCACCTGACCTGTCGTCCAATGAGGAAGCCCTGAAGACCATCCTGGTTGCCATTGAACGCGCCGGGTACAAGGCAGGGGAAGATGTATTCCTGGGCCTGGACGTGGCCAGCAGCGAATTTTACAAGGACGGCAAGTATCACCTGGAATCAGAAGGCCGCAGCTTCAGCTCGGATGAATTCGTGGAGTACCTGGCCGATCTGGTTGATCGCTATCCCATCCTCACCGTCGAAGACGGTATGGACGAGAGTGACTGGGACGGCTGGGAGACCCTGACTCGTCGCCTGGGAGACCGGGTGCAACTGGTCGGTGATGACCTGTTCGTGACCAACACGGAAATCCTGGCCAAGGGCATTGGCATGAATGTGGCCAACGCTATCTTGATCAAGCCAAACCAGATCGGCACTTTGACCGAAACCCTGGAAGCTATCGCCATGGCCGAAGAGGCGGGTTACGCAGCGGTTGTGTCCCATCGCTCTGGTGAGACCGAGGACAGCAGCATTGCTGACATCGCGGCGGCAACCACGGCCTCCCAGATCAAGACGGGTTCCATGTCTCGCTCTGACCGGCTTGCCAAGTACAACCAGTTGCTGCGGATTCAGGAACAGTTGGGTGACGATGCAGCCTATGCAGGCCGCAGCGCATTCCCGATACGCCTGCCATGATCCTATGCGGTTAGTCGCGGCATTACTGTTGCTGTTACTGCTGGGGTTGCAGGCAAGATTGTGGCTCGGAGACAACGGGATTCCGGAACTTTGGCGCTTGCATAATGAAGTCGATGCCCAGCTGGAAGAGAACCAGAAGCTGAGCGAGCGCAACGATACCCTGGAAGCCGAGGTTATGGACTTGAAAGAAGGTACTGCTGCGCTCGAAGAGCGTGCACGCAGTGAGCTGGGCATGATCAAGTCGGATGAGCAACTGATCTTTCTTGCCGATCCAGATACCAAAACAGATGAGGGTGAGACCCCGTAGGGACTCACCCTTTTTCTTTGCCGATCTTGCCGGCCGTTCTGCACTGGCCCGGCAATTCCCCGGATAAAATTTATGACAGATACACATCCTGAATTCTCCTGGTCGGACGTGCATGCCCTGGGCCTGCCCTCGGCCTCGGGCGTGATGCGCAGCAAGAGCGAGGACTTCCGGGTGGAGGAAGTGCTGGGCTTTGAGCCCGACGGTGAGGGTGAGCACATCCTCCTGTGGATCGAAAAGACTGATTGCAATACCGCCTGGGTGGCGGGGCAGATTGCCCGGCTCGCCGGTATTCAGCGCCGGGACCTGGGCTACTCGGGGATGAAGGATCGCTGGGCCGTGACCCGGCAGTACTTCTCGTTGGCGGGTGGGGCATTGAGCTGCGACGAATGGCTCGCCCTGGAGACAGAGGGGTTCAAGGTCCTGGCAGCCACCGCGCATCGCCGAAAGCTCAGGCGTGGCACCCACCAGGCTAACAAGTTTCGCCTGGTGATAAGACAGCTGGAAGGAGACCGGGAAGCTCTTGAAGCGCGACTGCAAAGTGTCGCCAAAGGCGGGGTTCCAAACTTCTTCGGTGATCAGCGTTTCGGTCGTGATATGGGCAACCTGGGCCTGGCCCAACGGGTGTTGTCCGACCCGCGCAGGCGCTGGCATCGCAATGATCGGGAGTTTGCCTTTTCCGCCGCCCGATCGGCCCTGTTCAACGAGGTGCTGGCGAGGCGAATTCGTGAAGGAAACTGGAACACGGCGTTGCCCGGGGAATTGTTGATGCTGGCGGGTTCCCGGAGCCTGTTCGTGGCCGAGACGGTAGATGAGGAAATCCTCGCCAGGTTGGCCTCCAATGACGTGGGGCCGACGGGACCTATGCCCGGTGAGTCGGGTATGCAACCGGTGGCTGAGGCGCTGGCCCTGGAGCAGGAGGTTCTCGCGGGGTATTCGGCGTGGGTGGATGGCCTGTGTGCCTCCCGGGTCAAGGCTGACCGGCGGCGCCTGGTCCTGGATGTGGCGGAGTTGAGCTGGGCATTTTCAGATGATTCTCTGGAGTTGGCTTTCACTCTCCCCAGCGGATGTTTCGCGACCGCGGTATTACGGGAGTTACTGGACTGCCGGGAAGCCCGGCATTCAAAGCCTGAGGCCTAGGGAGCCTCTGATTTATTCATGAACTCGACTCTTGGGGCTAAAAAATCCAGCTTCTGTGTTGCCAATCTTCGCAATAGCTGGCTATTCCGTGCGATTGGCGCCTTGAATCTGAATCTTTTCGCCTACAATCTACTTCGTCCAGAATTAATCAGAGGTTCCCTAGCGTATTTTTTCGAGCAATACGTAGAGGGCGCCGGTGCCTCCGTCCATGGGACGGGCCGATGTATAGGCGATAACGAAATTGGCCTGGCTTAGCCACACCGCGACCTTGGATTTCAGCACTGGTCCGCCGTTACCTGAGCGCAGGCCTTTGCCATGAATTACCCGCACGCAACTCAAGCGTTCCCGACGACACTCGGCGAGAAAGTCGTTTAGCTCTATCCGGGCTTTGGCGACGGTTAGTCCGTGCAGGTCCACCTCCGCCTGGAGGCTGTAACGACCCCTGCGCAATTTGCGCAGAATCTGCTCGCTTACACCTTCCCTGCAGTGGTTCAGGTGATCCCCGTTATCAAGAATCCCAGGGAGGCTTTCGCCCTCGAGGCTTTCGCGCAATACCTGGGCTTCATCGGCTCGCTTGAAGCGTGCGCGTGCCGGAGGCTTTGGACGCTTCGTGATGAAGGGTTTTGGGTCGTGGGGGGTGGCATCGGCAACGCTGCGACGAAATAGCGACAGTTCGTCGGTGTCCTCGTCTTCGGGAATGTCGGGTGGATAACGTTTTGTCACACTCGTCCTCCCTATGGTGAATCCAGTATAGTTAGCCCTTTCCCGGGGTGGCCGTATAGTTACCTCTTTCCCGGGGTGCCGTTGCTTCTTTTCCGGGGTGCCCCTGGGGGGGCAATCAGATCATATCAGTAGTTAAGCCGTTTTCGATCTTGCTGTTCCAACAAAAGAGCTGGATAGGGCCCGGTCAGGAGGAAATCCGGTTTGCGGATTCTAGTAAGCAACGATGATGGTTACCGGTCCGCCGGGATCAGGGCATTGTCAGCGGCGATTAGCGAGTTTGGCGAAATCATTATTGTGGCACCCGAAATGAATCGCAGCGGTGCCAGCAACTCTCTCACCCTGGATGGCCCTTTGCGGGTTGTAGAGGCTGAGGAGGGCGTGTTTTTTGTTAACGGGACTCCCACGGACTGCGTGCACCTGGCGATAACCGGACTAATGGATCCTGATCCGGACATGGTTGTTTCTGGAATTAATGACGGCGCGAACCTGGGCGACGATGTGCTTTACTCGGGCACGGTGGCTGCTGCCATGGAAGGACGCTGCCTGGGTCTTCCCGCCATCGCCTTCTCGCTGGTGACACGGGGAGAGCCCCGGCACGTGGATACTGCCGCCCGGGTTGCCCGGGATATCGTGCACAGGCTGGTTGAGCATCCCCTTCCCAATGACACGATTTTGAATATCAATATTCCCGATGTTGCCTATGAAGAGCTCAAGGGCATGCAGGTGACCCGATTAGGTAACCGGCACCGGGCGGAACCGGTGATTCGTAGCCAGGATCCCCGGGGACGAGACATTTTCTGGGTGGGTCCCGCCGGTTCGGAACAGGACGCCGGTCCGGGTACCGACTTTCACGCAATTGCCAGCGGTTGCGTATCCGTTACTCCTATTCAGGTTGACCTGACCCGTCACTCGCAACTGGATTCGATTCGGGGGTGGCTGGCCAAATGAATGCGGACCAACGAATACGCGGTATAGGTATGACCTCCGCGCGAACCCGTGACCGCCTGGTGAGGCGTTTGCGTGAACAGGGTATTACTGACGAGTTGGTGCTGGCCCAGGTGCGCAATGTCCCCAGGCACCTGTTCATGGATGAAGCCATGGCGAGCCGGGCCTATGAAGATACCGCCTTGCCGATTGGCCACGGCCAGACGATCTCCCAGCCTTATGTGGTGGCGCTGATGACCCAGGCATTGCTGGAAGATGGCAAGCCGGCGAAAGTGCTGGAAATTGGTTCCGGTTGCGGATACCAGACAGCGATTCTGTCTTCCCTGGTGGGTAAATTGTTTGCCATAGAACGCTTGGCGTCGTTGCAGGTTCGGGCGCGACAGACACTGGCCTCCTTGAATATGCTTGGCATCAGGATGCGGGTAGGAGATGGCTGGCAGGGCTGGCCGACCCAGGCACCATTCGATGGCATCCTGGTAGCTGCTGCCCCGGAGACGGTTCCCGAGGCGCTGTTGCATCAGTTGGCCGACGGTGGCCGGCTGATTATTCCCGTGGGTGGGCGGGCAAGTCAGGAGTTGATCAAGATTACCCGCAAGGGTTCGAATTTTGAAAAGCGCTCACTGGGATCGGTGAGATTTGTGCCTCTTATTGGTGGAAGTGACGGATGAAGATATTTGGTCCTCTCTACGACACGGTGCTGAGATGGGCAGGTTACCCTTCCGCATCCTGGTATCTGTGTGGACTGAGTTTTGCTGAGTCGTCGTTTTTCCCGATCCCGCCTGATGTGATGTTGGCGCCTATGTCTTTAGCGGCGCCCAAGAAAGCCATGCGCTTCGCGCTAATAACCACCCTGGCTTCTGTGGCTGGTGGAGTCGCCGGGTATTTTATCGGACTGTATGCCCTGGAATGGATAACTCCCTGGATGCAGGAATACGGTTATTGGGAAAAGTACCTGGAGGTCCAGGGCGTGTTTGCCAAGTGGGGTTTCTGGGCGGTACTGGTGGCAGGTTTTTCACCAATTCCCTACAAGGTTTTTACGATTAGCGCGGGTGCGCTGAGTATGAACCTGCCGCTGTTCATGCTGGCTTCAGCAGTGGGTAGAGGAGCGCGCTTTTTCGTGGTGGCCGGCCTGGTGATGTGGGGCGGGCCGAAAATTGAGCCTATGCTGCGTCAGTACGTGGAAAGATTAGGTTGGGCAACGGTGGGGCTGTTGGTAATTGGCCTTCTGGTATGGAGATTCTGACGCCTGCCCGAATTGCAGCAGCGCTGCTTGTTACCTGGGTGATGCTGGCAGCCGGGTGTGGCGGCAGCGCCCTGACCTGGGACCCTCCCCAGTCGTATGTCGTCAAACAAGGCGACACCCTTTATTCAATTTCCTGGCGTAACCGACTTGATTGGCGAGACGTGGCACGTTGGAATGGTTTGTCTAACGGTGGGTTGATTTACCCGGGGCAGACCTTGCGCTTGTCGCCGCCGCCAAACTCTTCCAGCAGTGGCGCGTCGTCGGCTTCAAGGACATCAGCTTCCCGGCCTGCCACCTCAACCCCCACCACCAGTTCAAGGACTTCGACTCAGTCCAGACCGAGCTCACCTCCCGCCACACCCGTTGCGGGATGGCGCTGGCCGGCCTCCGGTCCTGTTGTCGCCGGGTTCGGTGACAAGAACAGCATGGGACAGGGCGTGGACATTGGCGGGCGCCTGGGTGATCCGGTTCGGGCTGCGGCTAACGGCAAGGTCGTATACGCCGGCAGTGGACTAATTGGTTACGGTAAGCTTATTATTATCAAACATAACGATACCTTCCTTAGTGCTTATGGGCACAACAGAACAATGGCGGTAAAGGAAGGTGACCCGGTCAAGGTAGGTCAAAAGATCGCCGAGATCGGAGAAGGCCCGGGAAATAAACCTCTGCTGCATTTTGAAATAAGGGTCAATGGAAAGCCGGTGAATCCAGTCCGGTATTTGCCTAAAAGATAATAACCATACCCTGTAGCAAGTGTTTCTCCTGTGCCAGATTTCAGGGAGTCGAATATGGGTGTGAAGAATCCCGGGGGATTATCTATCCCCGGATTAATCAGTGACCCTGAACGGACTGGCGAAAGCTCGTCTGAGGACATCGTTGAGTCCGAAGAAATTAATGACAGCGTGATGGATAGCGGTTGTCACGATGCCACGCGTCTGTACCTGAACGAGATCGGTGCCTCTGATCTGCTTAGCGCAGAAGAAGAAGTTGAGCTTGGCCGCCGGGTCCGCAAGGGCGACACGGTTGCCCGCGACCGGATGATAGAGAGTAATCTCAGGCTGGTGGTAAAAGTTGCCCGTCGTTACCTGTACCGCGGCCTGCCTCTGCTTGACCTGGTGGAGGAGGGTAATCTTGGTTTAATGCATGCGGTGGAAAAGTTCGATCCCGAGCGGGGCTTCCGTTTCTCGACTTACGCGACCTGGTGGATTCGCCAGTCCATGGAACGGGCCATCATGAACCAGTCCCGCACTATCAGGTTGCCTATTCACGTTGCCAAGGACGTTAATGCCTACGTAAGGGCCGAGAGAGATTTGGCCCAGGAAATGGATCACGTTCCTTCGCTTAATGAGATTGCTTCGCGCATGGGGAGACCTCTTTCCGAGGTGCGTCGGATTTCAGGATTTCGGGAACGGGTGATCTCTGCCCACTCGCCGATCAGTCGGGAGAACGAGCACAGCCTGATCGATACGATTGCCGATGAAGATGGGTTTGACCCCCAGGACTCTGCTCAATTCGAGGACGTCCGGGGATTGATCGATGGCTGGCTGGAAGAACTCAGTGAAATTCAGCGCGAGGTGGTTGAGAGGCGTTTCGGCATTCACGGTCACCAGCGCGCTACCCTTGAGCAGGTTGGCGAGCAAATTGGTGTGACTCGCGAGCGGGTCAGGCAAATTCAAATGGACGCACTGGTTCGTCTTCGAAGAATCATGATCACTACCGGTCATAGCGTGCAATCCCTGATCGGTTAGCAGGATTAACGGATTAGAGAATTAGTGCTGCGACTACCGGTCGGTTTTCGCTCGCCAGGATATTGTAGGTGCGACAGGCGGCAGCTGTAGTCATCACTTCCAGACCAATTCCCAGCCCCATTACCGATGCCATGAGTGCCGGGTCAGGGAAGGTCTGAACCGCGCCGGTACCCAGTATTAATATTCCCGGTTTCATTGCCAGGGCGTCTTCCAGTTGTTCCATTGTCAGGAATTCAGTGGATGCTGCGGCCCAATCGGGCATAATTTGGCTTGGAGAGAGGATCAGATTGGACGTGAAAGTCTGGTCGCCGATTACCAGGGCGCCTGCTTCATGGGATCGGATCAGGTTTATGTCGAGTCTGAGGTCGCGGGTAAATTGCATGGGCGAGAGCATAGCCAGTCGCGAGCAACGGAACAATTCCGGTTCTTATCAAAGGTTGTTGCATGGCTGAATTGACAATAGTAGTGCCTGATCTGATGGCCCTGGCGGACCTGGCAATCCGGGACCCTTTGCGCTGGCCCGTCATGAATCGCGTGTTGGCGAGAGGGCGGTCATTGCCTTCCCAGGGTCAGCCTGGCGAGGGGTTTGCCCGGGCACTGGGGCTCAAAGGCGGCGTTGGGGGGCTGGCAAGATATTGCTTCCTGCATGATACCGGCCATCTTCCCGAGGGCGGTTGTGCGCGGCTGGATCCGGTAGAGGTGGGCGTGGGCCCCCGGGGCTTGTTCCTGCGCTCAGCGTCCATGCCGGATTTACAGCGCGAGGAAGCGGATGCGCTGATTTTGGAACTGGATCACCTGATGACCGAATTTGGCTGGCACCTGGAAGCGTCGGTACCGTCGCGCTGGTATGTGTTGACCCGGGAGTCGCTTCGGGCCGGGTTGGGTCCGCCAATACTGGCCGAGGGTGAGAACCTGATGGAACGCCTTGCCGGGAATGACCTGGCAAAAGAATGGGCAAAACTGCTTAATGAAATTCAAATTCTCCTTCACCAGCACCCGGTCAACCTGAAGCGTGAGCAAGAAGGCAGAGCCCAGGCTAATTGCCTGTGGCCCTGGGGCGGCGGAACAGATCACAGCCTGGATGGGGCGCGCAAGGTGACGTTCTGGAGTGATGGTGATCCGGTGCTGGGTGGAATCGCCGAGGTGCTGAAACAGTCCGTGGGGAAGGTCGAATCACTTGCCGGGATGTCGGATAGCTGGTTCGGTTCATCCCTGGTGTCGCTGCATGCGGACGGGCCGAGAGAGCAGCGGCTGGATGCGCTGGAGCAGGCCTGGCTGGCACCGTTGGCCACTCGTGGGCTGAAGCCCTGGACGTTTATCTTGAGTGACCTGGATGGGGCTGGCTACAAACTGGGGCTATTGGATTGGTGGGCGCGGTGGCGAAAAGCGTCGATGCCGGGAGACCAGCAGTGAGTCGTCCTGTCAGGCGCCGTGAGCCCAAGGGTGACTCATCCCCAGGAAGTGATTGGTCGGACCTGTTACGCCGGGTGATGGCTAATCGTGGCGTGCTGGATGCCCGGGATCTTGGGGCTTCGCTTGCTGAGATCATTCCTGTCAGCCAGCTTGCCGGGGTTGATCAGGCAGCGGAGTTGCTCAGCCGTCATCGGGAGTCTGGACGGGTCCTGATAATCGGAGACTTTGATGCGGACGGGGCCACGAGCACGGCGCTGATGATGCGGGCCATGCAGGCCATGGGCTTCAACAGTGTGGATTTTCTGGTTCCCAATCGCTTCGAATTTGGCTACGGCCTGACCCCGGAAATCGTCGAGCTTTCCCTGCAAAGAACCCCCACCTTGCTGGTCACCGTTGATAACGGCATCTCCAGCGTGGAAGGCGCCAGGCGCGCGGCTGAGGCCGGATTGGAATTACTGGTGACCGATCATCATCTGCCACCGTCTGTATTGCCTGAAGCCCAGGTCATAGTAAATCCGAATCTTGTTGGCAGCGATTTTCCCAGCAAGAATCTGGCCGGGGTGGGAGTGGCGTTTTATGTCATGGCGGCGTTAGCCAGGAAACTGGATTGTGGGTTCTCTCCGGCCCGGTTGCTGGACCTGGTGGCCCTGGGAACCATCGCCGATGTCGTGCCCATGGACAAGAACAACCGGGTCCTGGCCCAGCAGGGACTAAAACGTATCCGGGCGGGTAAATGTGCCCCGGGAATACTGGCCTTGCTGGAATTGTCGGATCGAGATGCCCGGCGTGCCACCGCCGTAGACCTGGCCTTCGGTGTGGCACCGAGATTAAATGCGGCGGGGCGGCTTGATGATATGTCCCTGGGCATTCGCTGTCTGATGACCGAGGATCCGGTACAGGCCAGGCAGTGGGCCGCGGAACTGGATGACCTGAACAAGCGGCGGCGAGAGATTGAGGGTCGAATGCAGGAACAGGCGCTGGAAGCGGTGAAATCCCTGGAACTGGATTCCAGCGATGAACTGCCTCCGATACTTTGCCTGTTTGACCCGGACTGGCACCAGGGCGTGGTGGGGCTGGTTGCCTCGCGCATCAAGGAAAAGGTGCACCGCCCTGTGGTTGCCTTTGCCCGCACCGAGGAGGGGGAACTGAAAGGTTCTGCCCGTTCCGTTACCGGACTGCATATTCGGGACGCCATGGATAACGTTGCTACCCGGCACCCGTCGATGTTGAGCAAGTTTGGTGGTCACGCCATGGCCGCGGGGTTAAGCCTGGCCGAGAAAGACCTGGATGGGTTTCGACAGGCCATGGTGGAAGAGGTGGCCCGCTGGACGGACGATATGGATATGCAAGGGGTGCTGTGGACCGACGGTGAATTGCAGCCCTCGGAATTCAACCTGGAAAGCGCGGAATTACTCAGGGAAGCCGCCCCCTGGGGACAGCAATTCCCGGAGCCCCGTTTTGACGGTCTCTTCCATATCCTGGAAAGCCGGATCGTGGGCGAGAAGCACCTTAAGCTACGGGTTCGCGATGCCGCCGGTGGTGACGTGCTCGATGCCATCGCTTTCGGGCAGGCAGAGATGCAGGATCACCTCGATCAGAACATGAACCTGGTATACCGGCTGGACGTCAATGAATGGCAGGGCAGGCGCAGGTTGCAGTTGATGGTGGAGAATATCCAGGCACAGTAAAGCGGTTGCGGAGGTTTAGCAGTTTCGTATGAGCTGTTTTTCAACTACCATTGCCTCCCGTTTTGGCTTGCATTGAGCGAAGTGTATGGAGACCAACCCGCAAAAAACCCAGATCAAGGACCTTCAAGGGCGTACTGAGGCCCTTAGGGGGTATCTTTGACTATGCTGGAAGCGCCGAACGCCTGGAAGAAGTAAGCCGCGAACTGGAAAGCCCAACGATCTGGGACGACCAGGAAAAGGCCCAGTCCCTGGGGCGCGAACGGGTCAAGCTTGAAGCCTTGGTAAGCTCCCTGGATCGTCTCTCGGGTGGCCTCCAGGATGCGGATGACCTGCTGGAAATGGCTATCGAAGAGCAGGACCAGGGCACCGTGGATGAATTGATTGCGGACCTGAACGGTTTGGAAGCCGAGATCAGTAAGCTGGAATTCCGCCGGATGTTCTGCGGTGAAATGGATCCCAGTAGCGCCTTCGTGGATATCCAGGCCGGTTCCGGTGGTACCGAGGCCCAGGATTGGGCAGAGATGCTGCTGCGAATGTATTTGCGTTGGGGTGAGGCCCGGGGCTTTGATACCGAGATCATCGAGGCTTCTGCCGGTGAAGTGGCGGGTATCAAGAGCGCCACGGTACGCTTTGGCGGTGACTACGCCTACGGTTGGCTGCGAACCGAGACCGGTGTACATCGCCTGGTTCGTAAATCGCCCTTCGATTCAGGTAATCGTCGTCACACCTCATTTGCTGCAGTGTTTGTTGCGCCTGAAGTGGACGATGACATCGACATTGATGTGAACCCGGCTGATTTGCGTATCGACGTGTATCGGGCTAGCGGTGCTGGCGGACAGCACGTTAACCGAACCGAGTCGGCAGTTCGAATAACCCATAATCCCAGTGGCATTGTCGTGCAGTGTCAGAACGACCGATCACAGCACAAGAACAAGGCCACTGCGATGAAACAATTGAAGGCGAAGCTCTACGAGAGGGAGCTTCAGATACGCAAGGCGGAATCCGATGCCCTGGAGGACACCAAGTCAGACATTGGCTGGGGCAGCCAGATTCGGTCTTATGTGCTGGACCAGTCGCGTATCAAGGATTTACGCACGGGTGTGGAGACCGGCAATACCCAGGCGGTATTGGACGGAAACCTGGATCAATTTCTTGAGGCAAGCCTCAAGCAAGGCCTGTAGTCTACTCATAGATTGCACAGGCTAAATCAACGCAGGATTTGCAGATGAATCACGAAGACGAACATGCCCTGATCGCCGAACGTCGGCGCAAGCTCAATGAGATGCGCAGTTCAGGGAACGCCTACCCGAATGACTTCCGCCAGGAAGCCCTGGCCGATGACTTGCTTTCCGAGTACGGAGAACATTCCGGGGAAGCCCTGGATGAACTCGGCAAGGTGGTAAGCGTAGCCGGACGCCTGATGGCCAAGCGGGTGATGGGGAAGGCGAGTTTCGCCAAGATCCAGGATCGTTCCGGCCAGCTGCAGTTGTTTGTGCAGAAGAACAGCCTGGGTGAGGAGCTGTATGCATCGTTTAAATCCTGGGACCGCGGTGACATCATCGGTGCCCGTGGCAGGCTGTTCAAAACCAAGACCGGTGAGCTGTCGGTATGGGTTGAGGAGCTTCGCCCGCTGACCAAGTCTTTGCGCCCCCTGCCGGAAAAGTTTCACGGTTTGAGCGATCAGGAAACCCGCTATCGCCAGCGCTATGTGGACCTGATCATCAACGACTCGACCCGGGAAGCATTCAAGATTCGCAGCAAGACCCTGGCGGCGATTCGCAGTCAGCTGGACGGGTTGTCTTTCATGGAGGTCGAAACCCCCATGATGCACCCGATTCCCGGTGGTGCCGTGGCTCGACCCTTTGTCACCCATCACAACACCCTTGATATGAGGTTGTACCTGCGTATCGCTCCGGAACTGTATTTGAAGCGATTGATCGTAGGCGGCCTGGGTCGTGTCTACGAGATTAATCGCAGCTTCCGCAACGAGGGTATCTCCACCCAGCATAATCCTGAATTCACGATGCTGGAGTTGTACCAGGCATTTGCGGATTACGAGGACATCATGGATCTCACCGAGAACCTGATTCGTAATACCGCCCAGGCGGTACTTGGGAAGCAGGTGCTGGATTACCAGGGTGTGGACGTAGACCTGGCCAAGCCGTTCGAACGGATTACCGTCGAGGCGTCTGTGCTGAAATATAACCCGGACCTGGATCCCAAGCGGCTACGTGAGGTCGAGTACCTGCGTGAGGTTTGCAAAAAACTGAAAGTGCATGTGAAAGACAGTTTCGGCGCGGGTAAGCTGCTGATCGAGATATTCGATGCGACAGTGGAAAGCGAGTTGATGCAACCCACGTTCATTACCGCGTATCCCACCGAGGTGTCACCGCTGTCCCGCTGCAATGACAACGATTCGTTTATTACCGATCGTTTTGAATTGTTCATGACCGGCAGAGAGTTAGCTAACGGATTCTCTGAGTTGAATGATCCCGAGGAGCAGGCCGAACGCTTCCGTGACCAGGTTGTGGCCAAGGATGCAGGAGACGATGAGGCCATGTTCTTTGATGACGATTATATTCGTGCACTGGAATATGGATTGCCGCCTACAGGCGGGCTGGGAATTGGTATTGATCGCCTGGTGATGCTGTACACCAACTCGGCGTCAATTCGCGACGTGTTGTTGTTCCCGTTGATGCGCCCCGAGGCCTAGTCGGTTTCGGGCAGCGAATAAGGCAGGGGCCGGGTTTCGACCCGGCTTTCGCCTATATTCATCGGCGAGCCTGCCTGGGCCGCATCGAGTTGCAGGACTGCCAGGGCACAAAACCCGTCTCCCAGGGCTGCGCTTAGCAGTACCTGGCCTATTCCCCGCTCATCGACTTCCACGCTAGTGCCTGAATTGGGTGCACTTCCATCGCCTTCCAGCCGAAACAAACGCCGCTTGATACGCCCCAGGTGCTGGGTTCTGGCGACGATTTCTTGTCCGGTGTAGCAGCCCTTGCGAAAGCTGACCGCATCCAGGGCGTCCAGGTTGAGCATCTGGGGGATGTATTGGCCACTGCTTTGCTCATCAAGTTCTGGCAGGCCCGCATCGATTTGCCATCGCCTGGCCAGGTTGGCATCGAATTGAGTTAATTCCAGTCCAGGTTCCGGTTCATCCAGCAGGCGCCAGGCCAGCGCGGGTTCCGCACTGGCAACCCAGGTCAGGCCGTGTTGATCACTACTGACCTGGTCCTGTTGGTTTAGTTGGTCGGGTAACTGGTTCCCGCAGATCAGCAGTTCATCGCTTTGCGCCTGCTCAAGGGTTACCCGGGAGCGCATGACGAACATTCGCAGCCGGGTCATTACCGGCTGTAACAGTTCCCTGGGCAGCACCATTAACAAACCATTTTGCTGGGGAAGGAGGGTCAGTAGCGCGATGGAGCGCCCCTGGGGCGTGCAGTAAGCGGCCCGGACAGCCCTGTCGGGTGCCAGTGATAGTACGTTATTGGTCAGCTGGCCCTGGAGGAAGTCCTGGGCATCCTCTCCGGTGACGCGTATGACGCCGTAATCTGGTCTAGTCATCCATAGCATGGCCAGAGTGTACTCCGGGTGTGAAATTAATGCCGCGAGTGTATAGGTTTTCGGGGTGCAAAGGCAGTGGTGATCTGGCAGAATGCCCGACATGTCGGAAAAGCACGAAGCAGAACCCAAACTCCCACCCGAACAGCCAGAAGTGACTGATCGGGAAGGTGAAACTGCCGCCACTGGTGAGCAGGGGATGGCCAAGGAAATTGGCGGCAGATCCGGACCTGAACCTACCCGTTTCGGCGATTGGGAAAAGAACGGTCGCTGCATCGACTTCTGACGTAGAGTAACCACAGAATTTAAAGTCTTCGGGGGTGGGTTGTTTCCCGCTAACGAGGCTGTATTGATTGACTCGGTAAAGGACTAGGCATCAATGACGACGAAAAACCGTCCACTGTCTCCGCATCTGCAGGTGTATCGCTGGCAGATCACCATGGTCATGTCCATTGCCCATCGCGCCACCGGTGTCGCGCTGGCGTTGGGCAGTTTGTTGCTGGTGTACTGGCTGGTCAGTCTTGCCAGTGGCCCTGAAGCCTATGCCACGGCCATGCAATGCCTGGCTTCAGCCCCGGCGGTTGCGGTCCTGGCCGGTGCCTCCTTCGCTTTCTTTTACCACCTTTGTAACGGTATCCGTCACCTGGTGTGGGACACGGGGCGGGGTTTTGAAATCTCTCAACTCTACGCATCAGGCTATGCGGCCATTATTGCCAGCATCGTCCTGACCGCAGGGTTCTGGCTGCTGATTATCTAGGGGGATTGAAGATGAGTCTGAAAAGTCCGCTTGGAAAAGTGCTTGGGACCGGTTCCGCCAAGAATGGAACAGGTCACTGGTGGTCGCAGCGCGTCACTGCCGTGGGCCTGGTGTTCCTGGGATTATGGTTTGCGGCCGAACTGATCTGCCTGGAAAGTTTTGATTACCAGAGCATGACTGAATTTTTGTCCTCGCCCTATAACGCGGTCCTGTTGATCCTGCTGATTGGTACCCTGATGTATCACTCGCTGCTGGGTGTCCAGGTTGTTATCGAGGATTATGTGCATCATGGCAGCCTCAAGGTTGTGTCATTGATGCTGATCAAATTTGCCCACGTGCTGGCCGGTGCGTTGGGCGTATTCTCTGTACTCAGAGTGGGATTTGGAGCATAACGATGTCGCAGGCCTACGAGTTTATTGACCACACCTACGATGTCGTTGTGGTGGGAGCCGGCGGCGCCGGATTGCGGGCAACCTTCGGGCTGGCCGAAAGCGGGCTGTCTACTGCCTGCATCACCAAGGTCTTTCCTACCCGCAGCCATACGGTTGCCGCCCAGGGCGGTATCAGTGCCGCGCTGGGTAACATGGGCGAGGATGACTGGCGCTGGCATATGTACGACACCGTCAAGGGGTCGGACTGGCTGGGTGACCAGGATGCTATCGAGTACATGTGCAAGGAAGCCCCTGATGCGGTGATCGAACTGGAACACTACGGTGTGCCGTTCTCCCGTACCGAGGAGGGCAAGATTTACCAGCGTCCGTTTGGCGGTATGACTACCCGCTATGGCGAGGGACCTGCGGCCCAGAGAACTTGTGCCGCGGCTGATCGTACCGGTCATGCCATGCTGCATACCCTGTACCAGCAGAGCCTGAAACACGACGCGACGTTTTTCATTGAATACTTCGCTATGGATCTGATCATGGAGGATGGCGAGTGCCGTGGTGTTATCGCCATGTGTATGGAAGACGGTTCATTGCATCGTTTCCGTGCCCACCGTGTGATTCTTGCTACCGGCGGTTATGGCAGGGCGTTCTTCTCCTGTACCTCTGCACACACCTGCACCGGTGACGGCAACGGTATGGTTCAGCGTGCCGGGTTGCCGCTGCAGGACATGGAGTTCGTGCAATTTCATCCCACCGGAATTTACGGTGCGGGCTGCCTGATTACCGAGGGTGTGCGAGGCGAGGGTGGTTACCTGACCAACTCCAATGGCGAGCGCTTCATGGAGCGTTATGCACCCAATGCGAAAGACCTGGCCTCACGAGACGTGGTCAGTCGTTCCATGACCATCGAGATTAATGAAGGCCGTGGTGTTGGCGCCGAGGCGGATCACATTCACCTGCATCTTGAGCACCTGGGTGCTGAGGTGATTCATGAGCGCCTGCCCGGTATCGCAGAAAGCGCACGAATTTTTGCCGGGGTAGATGTGACCCGTGAACCGATTCCGGTGTTGCCTACCGTGCATTACAACATGGGCGGCATTCCCACCAATTACCACGGTGAAGTGGTTACCTTGAAAGACGGTAATCCCGATCACGTGGTGCCTGGCCTGATGGCTATCGGTGAGGCGGCTTGTGTGTCGGTGCACGGTGCCAATCGCCTGGGCTCGAACTCATTGCTTGACCTGGTAGTGTTCGGTCGGGCCGCAGCCAAGCGCTGCGCCAGCGAGGTCAAAACTGATACTCGGCACAGAGCGCTTAAAGAGGATGCTGGTGACTTTGCCCTGGCTCGCCTGGACAAGTTGCGTTATGCCAAGGGTGAACTCTCCACCGCACAGATTCGCTTGAATATGCAGCGCACCATGCAGAATCACGCAGCGGTGTTCCGTACCGGTGAAGTGCTGGATGCCGGTGTTGAGAAGATGCAGGAAGTATTCGCCTCCTTCGAGCAGGTCGGTATTTCCGATCGTTCGCTGGTCTGGAATACCGACCTGATGGAGACCATGGAACTGGATAACCTGATGGGGCAGGCCATGAGCACGATTTGCTCTGCCGCCAACCGTAAGGAAAGCCGAGGGGCCCATGCGCGGGATGATTACCCGGATCGCGATGATGCGAACTGGATGAAGCATACCCTGGCGTGGGTGAACAGTGATGGCAAGGTGCAGATCGATTATCGGCCTGTGCACATGACTACGATGACCGATGAGGTTGACGTGGTTCCGCCGAAGAAACGAGTTTACTGATTGCGATCCGGAGAGTACGCGTAATGGCCGAATTTCGATTACCTCCCAATTCCCGTATTACCAAGGGTAAGGTGTTCAAAGCCCCCGAGGGCGCCAGGAATGTGAGGAGTTTCGTCGTGTACCGGTATGACCCGGACAGTGGCGAGAATCCGCGCCTGGACACCTATGAGGTGGACATGGATGGCTGCGGTCCGATGGTGTTGGACGCACTTATCAAGATCAAGAACGAGGTGGACTCCACCTTGACCTTCAGGCGTTCATGTCGCGAGGGTATCTGTGGTTCCTGCGCGATGAATATTGATGGCACGAACACCCTGGCTTGTACCAAGGCGACCTCTGATGTGAGCAAGGATGTGAAAATCTATCCGCTTCCTCACATGCCGGTGGTCAAGGACCTGGTGCCGGACCTGACTCAGTTTTATGCCCAGTACGCATCGATCAAGCCCTGGCTGCAATCCAGTACGCCGCCACCGCCGGATCATGAACGGCTTCAGACCAAGGAAGACCAGGCAAAGATCGACGAGCCGTCGGCCTGCATTCTTTGCGCCTGCTGCTCAACCAGTTGCCCAAGTTACTGGTGGAACAGTGACCGTTACCTGGGTCCGGCTGCCTTGTTGCAGGCGTACCGCTGGATCGTGGATAGCCGGGACGATGCCACCGGTCAGCGACTGGATGACCTGGAAGATCCGTTCCGGCTCTACCGTTGCCATACGATCATGAATTGCACCCGCACCTGCCCCAAGGGATTGAATCCTGCCAAGGCGATTGCGGAAGTGAAGAAAATGCTGTCCGACCGGCAGCACTAGGTCGGCTCGGTATCAGCATGAAAGAATTATCCCGTTTAAAGTGGCGTTGCCGCCGCGGTATGCGGGAACTGGACTTCCTCCTCGGGCGTTACCTGGAGGAAGACTATCCCAGGGTGTCTGCCCAAGAGCAGGAGGCGTTCAAGGCGTTCCTTGAGTTGCCTGATCCTATGATCTTTTCCTGGGTTACGGGCAGGGAGCAACCACCCCAGGGATTGGTCAGTGAAATCGTCGGCAAACTATTGCAGCAACCTGATCGTTGATCTACGACCGGGCACCTGGGCAGGGCTCTACCTGCCAGTCTTGAGTGGCTGCATGTTGCTTGCGGTATACCTCTCGGGTCTTGAACCACTTTTAAAGATTTTCTTGTCTCTGGGGTTGACCGCCTGGGGTCTCATGGCCTGGGCGAAGCGCCCCGGTGGAATTCGCACCGTGATCTGGCAGGCTAGCGGAGATTGGCGTCTGCTGAGTGGTTCAGGGGGCTGGATGACTGCCCACCTGCTGCATGCCTGGACCGCCGGCCCGGCCTTTACGGTTCTATTCTGGCGGGATGAGTCCGGTGGCAGGCAACTCGCCCTGGTCACTCCCGGGGCGGCTTCCGAGGCCAGTCGGAGGCGCCTGTCCTGTCACCTGCGTTGGCGGCCAAATGCTGCCTGACAGGCTGTTAATAGCAGTAAAATCAAGGCGTGACGCCGTTCTCCTGCTAGAATCCCTCGTATTCTACTAAGGACAACATTCGGGACCAGGTGAAAAAAAACCCCAAAACGCAGAACTTTCCTCGTTACCTTCGGTCTATCCCAGTGATGACGCGGACCGGCTGGCTGTAAGGGTTGTCTATGGCTGGCAGGGCAGATGATTGGCAACTGGTGCAACGGGTTCAAGGCGGCGACAAGACTGCGTTCGACGTTTTGGTGCTCAAGTATCAGCACAAGATTGTGAAGTTGGTTATGCGTTACGTACAGGACCCATCTGAATCGCAGGACGTGGCCCAGGAGGCTTTCATCAAGGCCTACAAGGCCTTGCCCAATTTTCGGGGAGAAAGCGCGTTTTATACCTGGTTGTACCGGATCGCCATCAACACCGCGAAGAATTACCTGGTCGCCCGTAAGCGCAGACCGTTGGATTATGACGTGGACCTGCAAGATCCGACCCAGTACGAAATGCAGGCCCGGGTAAGTGATATCGCAACGCCTGAGGGACATGCCCTGGGTGAGGAAGTGCGAGAGGTTGTTGCAGAAGCCGTAGAGAAATTGCCAGAGGATTTGCGGATGGCAATTGTCCTTCGTGAGATCGAGGGAATGAGCTACGAGGAGATTGCCCAGGCCATGGATTGCCCGGTCGGTACGGTTAGATCGAGGATTTTCAGGGCTCGTGAGGCGATTGATAGTCGTCTCAGGCCATTGTTGGATTAGGAATTGGTCATGTCAGACAGTGTGAATAAACAGCTTTCGTCGTGCCTGGATGGTGAGTTGCCTTCGGAAGAGGCAGCCATGCTGATGAAGAGGATCGGACGAGATTCCCGGTCCAGGGATGCGCTGAATCGCTATACCGTGATGGGCGAGGCCATGCGGGACGGGCTAGTGCCCGGATTGTTGGACGGCGATTTTGCCCGGCGTGTGTCCGACGAGATTTCAACGGAAGAATTTTCCCAATCAGACCAATCAATATGGCGTGGCAAGATTCAACGATTGGTGGCCGGTGCCGGTGTGGCCGCCGCCGTCGCTGCGGTCGCCCTTGTGTCTTTACAAACCGCCATTGTTGACACTGCCCCGACGGGTTTAAGCGCCCAAAGTGACGTGGATGCAATCAGTTACACCGTGCCGGAGCCTCCGGATCGGCTGAACTCATATTTGGTTCGTCATGGAAGCCAGGCTGCCATGGCCCGAAATAGTAGTTGGACCCGGGTGGTTACCGATGAAGCCAGCGATGTCGCAGGACAAGCTGAGGACGGGCCGCAGATCGATGATTTGGATGCGGTACCTGAGCCAGATGCTGTCGACGCGAAGAAGGTAACTCCCTGATGCACCAGTTTTGGCTGCTGTGTGTTTGCTTGTTGATTGCCCTGCCGACTGGTCTGCGTGCCGAGGATGCTTCCCGGGACTGGATGGAGCGCATGGCTGTGGCGGTGGACAGCACCAGTTACCAGGGTGCCTACATCCGAATACACGGGGATGAGATGGAAACCCTGGAAATCTTCCACCGTGTGGATGATTCCGGAGACGTGAGCCTGCGCCTGATCTCCCTGGATGGCGCAGGTAGAGAAATTGTCAGTGATAGCCAGGGCGTCAAATGCTACATGCCGGACAAGAAGTCAGTGCTGGTGGAAAGAGCTGATCCGAATGCGCCCCTGAGGTCACATATCGGGCGGTTCTCGGGCCAGTTTTCAGCGAATTACCGGGTGTTGGATTGCGACCGCTGCAAGTCTGCGGACGGACGGATGGAATTGGATGCCGAGGGATGTGGAAGTTGCATGCCGGGTAAAAACGCCGAGCAACGCATGCTTTCCATGGATACCGTCATGCTGGCGATCACGCCGGTGGATGCCTATCGATTCGGTTACCGTCTCTGGCTGGACCGCGAATCCGCGTTCCCCATTCAGACCCAGGTTCTAAATGAGAAGGGTGAGGTTATCGAGCAGGTTCGTTTTACCCGCCTGGTGACCGGTAAGGCCGTGGCATCCAGTTCGGTGCAGACCGCGATTGATGCTTCTGAATACGAGTGGATCTACAGCGAGCAGAAGCATATGCCGGAAACCGGGGTCTCTCGTTGGCGGGCAGCCGAATTGCCACCCGGTTTCATGCTCACCCGGGTCTCCCATGACGGAGACGAGGGTAAGGCCGAGTCCGACGAACACCTGGTGTTCAGTGACGGAATGGCCAGCGTGTCGGTATTTGTTGAGCAAGGCGAGAATCCGGGGGTCAAGCTGGGTCTTTCCAGGCTTGGTGGCGCCAATGCCTATTCTGCCCACATAAATGGGTATTACGTCACTGCCATGGGCGAGGTCCCGCCGGCAGCGGTTGAAATGATTGCCCACCATATGGAGCCTTTGGCGGACGTCGAAATCCCGGCGCAAGTGAAATGATTGTTGAGCGCGGAAAGGTAAGTCATCTCGAAAATGGCGTTGCCTGGGTGGACTGCCAGTCCCGTTCTGCCTGTGAGCGTTGCGCACGCGGACAGGGTTGCGGCGGCGGGGTGCTTGGTGCACTGCTGGGAGACCGACTGCACCAGGTCCAGGCATCGGCAGGAGACCATGAATTGAAAGTGGGCGACCAGGTGGAGTTGGGTATTGCCGAGATCAGCCTGGTAAGCGGCGCATTCCTGGTCTATCTGCTGCCCCTGGCCGGCCTGTTCGCCGGTGCCCTGGGAAGTGGGTACCTGGTCGGTTTCGACAACGACACCATGACAGTCATGAGTGGTGCCGCGGGATTGGTTGCCGGGAGCCTCTTGTCCCGTCGACTTCATGTGAAGGACCATAAGCGTTTCCAGCCCGAAATCCTGGCTAATCTGGGGCCCTGTAAAGCCTCCCGGGATGTTGGGCAGGCTATGGAGGGTGGCGCGTGAGCCTGTCGCTGACGCTGTATTCCCGGCCCGGTTGTCACTTGTGCGAGATAATGCTGGAGGAATTACAGCCATTTCTCGAGAAATATCCCCTGGAACTGCAACTGGTCGACATCGATGCGGATGACGAGTTACTCAGGCGCTATGCGATCAAGATCCCTGTGCTCGCCCTGGATGGGGAGACACTTTGTCAATATCAGCTGGATCCCGAAGTGCTTACCCAGGCGCTTAAAGCGAATTCCGCGGCTTGAATTGTCAGGCCTGCTATCGGAGCCGGCCATCCCTGACGTATAATTGATCGTTTGTATTCTTAGCTTGGCGCCTTGATGAAGCATATTCGTAACTTTTCCATTATTGCCCATATTGACCATGGCAAATCCACCCTGGCCGACAGATTTATCCAGATCTGTGGTGGCCTGACCGAGCGTGAGATGGGTAACCAGAACCAGGTGCTCGATTCCATGGATATCGAGCGCGAACGCGGCATTACCATCAAGGCTCAAAGCGTCACCCTGCAGTTTCCCTCTGAGGACGGAAACACCTACCAGCTCAATTTCATTGATACACCCGGGCACGTGGATTTCTCCTATGAGGTGTCGCGCTCGCTGGCCGCCTGTGAGGGTGCGTTGCTGATTGTTGATGCGGCACAGGGCGTGGAAGCCCAGAGCGTGGCGAATTGTTACACAGCCCTGGAGATGGGCCTGGAAGTGGTTCCTGTGCTGAACAAGATCGACCTTCCCTCGGCGGAACCCGAACGGGTTTGTGCCGAGATTGAGGAGATCATCGGCATAGAAGCTGAGAATGCGCTAAAGGTTAGCGCCAAGACCGGCGCCGGGGTCAGGGAAATTCTCGAAGAACTGGTGCGCCGGGTCCCTCCGCCCCAGGGTGACGAGGATGCGCCCTTGCAGGCCCTGATCATTGACTCCTGGTTTGATAACTATGTGGG
>CAKZML010000294.1 GCA_937128475.1 uncultured Chromatiales bacterium | reverse complement strand
CTTCCTTCATGCCCAGTCGCTTGATCTCTTCCTGCACATCCAGGCTGGCAGGGAATTTCCTCTTGGTCTCTTGATCCGCAACTAATTCGATGCCGTTAAGTTGCCCGATCCCCCTGACATCGCCGAGGATGCTAATTGAATACTTCAGGGAGCCAAGTCGTTTCCGCAGGTATTCGCCTTGCTCCAGGGCGCGACTCATCAGGTCTTGCTCCTTGAGTTCCTGCAGTACTGCCAGCCCCACAGCGCATCCCAGGGGGCTCGCCTTGTAGGTGTGGCCAAGATGGAAACCTCCCGCGGCCACCACCGACTCCAGCATGGAATCCGGGGCGAGAAAACCACCCAGGGGGTAATATCCACCGCCTATGCCCTTGGCAAAGGTAAGCAGGTCAGGCCGCCCCTTGGGCCACCAGTGAGAAGCCAGGAAACGGCCGGTGCGGCCCGCGCCACTGATCACCTCGTCATAGATCAGCAGCACGCCGTATTGATCACAGATTTCCCGTACCCGTTTGTAGTAAAAATCCGGGGCGTACTGGGCGCCTCCGGTGAACCCCATTACAGGCTCCATGACATAGGCCAGCACCGTTTCCGGCCCTGCTTCAAGAATCGCTTTTTCCAGGCACTCCGCGCAGTGGGCGGCGTAACTATTCCTGTCATAGCCGGCCGGTTGCCGGTAGCTAAAAGGTGCGGGAATTTGTATCGAGGGGCGCAACATCGGCCCCATGGGTGATTTTGCAGAGTCCCCGTTCAAGCCCATCGCACCCAGGGTGCTGCCGTGATACGAGGGATTCCGGCTAATAAGTTTGTAGCGACTCTGCTGCCCCCTGGAGACGGCAAACAGCCTGGCAAACTCCAGGCACTTCTCCATCGCTTCGGAGCCGCTGGAGACGAAAAATGCCCGGTCAAATCCTTCGCCGGCCTCGGCAGTCAGCAGGTTGGCCAATTCCGTGTTGGCCTCGCTTTCAAAACCCGTCGGGTAGGAGTAACAAATCTTCTCGGCCTGCTCACCCATGGCAGCCAGTACTCGTGGGTTGGAATGCCCCAGGTTGACCACTACCGGTCCCGAGGTGCAGTCCATGTAGCTGTTGCCCTGCTCATCCCAGACAAACATGCCTTCGCCACGAGCAATTCGTGGTATCTGCAGACTGCCTTTTGGCATCCAGAAATGCTGCAGTCCACCACCCTTTGAAAGCTCACCAATTACCCGTTGTGACATGCTTATTCTCGTCTTGTTCCAGTTACTGTGCGGCCGGTTCAATGGGCCTGTATACCACGCGCCACTCCAACACGAAACTCAGTTGTTAGCAGGCGGCGCCTCTTGGTAATCGACCACCACGGTAGTCCCGTTTACGAACCGGGGAATGATCGCCAGAACCTGCTCCCTGGTGATGGACTCTATGCCACGAGTGATCTCGTCGTCGCTCAATAACCTGCCATGCTGAATGTACTGCCTTGCCAGGAAAGTCGAGCGTTCCAGGTTGCTCTGATTCGCGGTCAGGTAACGCCCGAGAAAATGCTGGCGAGCTTCTCGGACTTCCTCTTCACTTGGCGGGTTGATAAGCAGTCCCTGCAGCTGCTCCTGGAGCAGGCTATCCATGACCTTGAGCTTCAGGGGGTCCACGCCGATTGCCAGGCTAATCCAGCCGCGCTCGGCATCCGAGTGATAAGCACTGTCGATGTAATAGATCAGACCACGTCTTGAAATAGCCTCTTTACCCAGCCTGCCTTCGTAGCCATGACTAAGGATGTATAACAGCGCCTGCCAGGGAGCTGAATCCACCGTGGACAAGGCCGGCGCTCTCACACCGTAACCAAGCTGAGCCTGGGCCACCGGATGGGCCATCCAGGAGAAGACCTGCTTGTCGGGCGCCTCTTCGGCTTCGTAACCGGTGGAGGTACCGGGTACCAACGACCCGAACCGCCTCTCAAGCCCGGCGAATAGCACTTCCGGATCCAGGTCGCCGCTGACCACAATGGCCAGGGGTGCCGCCTCCGGATTGTCGGCTGCCCGAGTGCCTCCCACATGACTACTCAAGAGCGCCTCAAGGCGGGCCCCTGGGTCCTGGATGGATTCAGACTCTGGTTTCTCGGAACTCTGAAGCTGCTGAAGTTGCCTGGCAAGAAGATCCAGCCCCTGGTTCAGTTCAGAGGACAAGAATTGATTTGCCAGGGAACTAAATCCCGGTTCAGGAAAACCGGTGCTCAACAGGTCGGGGCCCTCCCAGGCCTCCCCCGGGAGAAGCACCTGGGCATGCACTGTTGGCGAAGTGGCAACCTGTTGCCAGATTATCGGCAACCCGCCAGAGAGCCTGGTAATCGCCGGCACGGATGCCCTGGCCGTAAACGCCTTGCCTGGCCCGTCACGGGGAACACCGAACTGCTGGGGTCGATCTGCCGAGAACACTACCGTTGGAGTCTTGCCAGGCAAGGACCAACCGATAGTCCGCTGGTGAGGCTGGAGATAGCGACTGGCAACCCTTTGAATGTCTCCAGGGGTGACGGTTTCAATGGCATCTTCCAACCCTAACAGCACCTCAAGGGCGCCCAGGCCATCGAAATAGGCTAACTGGTGGGCCGCATCCTCAGTGGTCTGCAGATCGAAGGTTAATTCTCGCTTCAGCTGAGCAACCGCCGCGGACAAGGCCTGAGGGGATACCTGGGATGACCTGAGGCTTGCCACTCGCTGCTCCAGGCCCTGCTCCAGGCTGGCCGGGCTCTGGTCTGGGCCAATGCTTCCCGCCAGGAAGAACAGGTAGGTCTGGGCGGAAACCGGATACCAACTCCTCAAGTCAGAGGTAAGCCCTGACAGCAATGTGCCAGGGCGCACCGGGGCCACACCGCTGTCCTGGTGAAAATTGATGCCGCCACTGCCGGCCAGCAGTTCTCTCAGTATCAAAAATGCCGGGAAGTCCTTATTTCGCGCCGAGGGTGCCTGGTAGGCAATCTCGAAGAGGCTGTCAGGACCAGGGCCGCTCAAATTAATGCGCCTGAGTCCTGTTTGGGCAGCCTCAACGGTGCGCGGAAGCGGGCTGGGCTGGCTCGCCGGAAATTGACCGAATAGTTCCTTCACCCTGGACAGGGCTTGATGACTGTCGATATCACCCACGATGGCAAGAACGGCATTACCGGGATGGTAATGCTGACGGTAAAACGCCTTTATATCGGACAGTTCCACTCGCTGGATGTCGCTTTCAAGGCCGATGACATTGTTGCGATAGGGGTGGCCCTGGAAGGCGGTAAACACCAGCTGGTCATGCAACACGGATGCCGGGTCGTTCTCATACCCGTGCATTTCCGCCAGCACAGCGCCCCGCTCGGGCTCCAACTCGCTGTCGGGGATCTTAAGCCGGGCCATGCGGTCCGCTTCAATGCGCAGCACGGTGTCCAATTCGGATACCGGAACCGTCTCAAAATAGGTGGTCTGGTCTATCCAGGTATACCCGTGCCATTCCCCGCCCGCCGCGTAAATGCGACTGACTACATCGGTATCTGGAAAGCTATCGGTGGCACGAAACGCCATGTGTTCAAGGAAATGGGCGAGACCTGTCTCGCCATATTGCTCATCCCTACCACCGGCCCGATACAGCATTTGCACGCTGACAGCTGGGAATCCCGGGTTCTCCAGGACGATGACGGTGAGTCCGTTGTCCAGTCGCTCAACCTTCGCCTCATCCAGGTCCAGCGCCGCCAGACCCAGGGCCGGCAGTAGCAGGATCACAAAACAGGCGCTAACCATGAACGACCTGAAACCCGAAGCACGAACCAATGCCTCACCCGGTAGCCAATACTGATATGACAAAACGACGTTCTCCCTGGAGTTTGCTTCTGCCCGGACTGCAGAGGACAGAATTACCACAATTCAATTCCCGGGAGGCGGGAAATTCGGAACTTTGGTTTCGGGAATTACAAAATTTGGAAAATCAGCTGCTATATCCACGGTTCGACCCCGCCCCAAACCGTCGGAAAGCCGGCCGAAAAAGTTGCGCATCAACCCCGGGGTTTGGACCCGAGCAAGCATTGCCGACCGGCCATACGGCCCTTCCGGGGAAAATAAATGCTGGATATTCACCCAATTCAGGCCCCGCCGGCCTTCGGGATCGAACTGACTCACAGACTATAAGGACACCACTGATCCTGGATCACAAAGCCCACATATAGTGAGCCATACGAGATTACCTAATGGACTTGGTACAGACATCAGTCCCGATAACTCCCAACATACTGTCCCCCAAGGGATTTTCTGTCTTCGTAAAACCGTTCTCAATGTAGGTAACTCTACGGGTTTCGATTTTTTATGCACAGGGTTAACTAGTGCTCAGGCGCACTAAGAAAGCCGTGAAAACCGCCACCAGGATGTGGAAATTATGGGCCGTCAGGATTATCTCCTAACGGTTTACGGCCTAGATTGGCATCGGTGAAGTGCGTCGCTTTCGGAACCCAAATCATCAGGAAGCGTAGGCACATGCATTCGACCCTGTCGCCCGAGAACCGGGCACAAACCGCGAAAGCGGACAATTCAATGAGCGCCACGATCCAAAAGATCGATGAGCATATTGTAGAAATTATCTCAGACTCTGGTGAAGGCGCTCAAACCGCTGGTCAGATGTTTGGCACCGTATCCGCCAAGATGGGGAACGGGGTCTGGACGGTTGAAATCATACCGGCCGAGATCGAACCCCCAGCACGAAGTACGGCCGGTGCCAGTGGCAACCGAATCCGTATCGGTGTTGATAACATTACCAACGCCGGTGACGAAGCCGACCTGGTGGTGTCCTTCAACGACCAGGTCCTGCTGGGCCGCGAGGCGGCTGGCGAATTCAAGCCTGGCGCGACCATCCTGCTCGAGAGCAAGTGGCGCGAGGAAAGGGAACCGGAAATCGTATCCGTCTATATTGAGGCCCACGACAGACTGGTAGCCAAGGGCTACCGTGTTGTTGAAATCAATATGGAAGAGGAATGCCGCAAGGTTGTGGATAACCCGCAGCGTGGCAAGAACATCTTCGTGGTCGGCATCCTTTCCTGCATGTACTCGCGGGACCTGGACATTGTCCGCGAGGAAATCAGCAAGAAGTTCAAGAAAAAGGGTGAAAAAGTCATCCAATCCAATCTTGATTTGCTGGATGCCGGTTACCAATGGGCCGAAGCCCACCTGGACTTACGCTACGTGATTCCCGCTCCGGGCGTCTCACAGGCACAGGTGGTCATGAACGGCAATACCGCGGTCGCCCTGGGCACCGTGGCATCGGGCATGGACGTTTGCGCCATGTACCCCATCACCCCTGCCACCTCGGCCTCTCACTACCTGAGTGAGATTTTTGAGGATGTAGGCGGTGTCGTACACCAGGCCGAAGATGAGATTGCTGCCTGTGCCTTCGCACTGGGTGCCTCTTACGCTGGCAAGTGTGCGATCACGATTACTTCCGGCCCCGGCATGGCGCTGAAGACTGAGCTCATGGGCTTGTCGGTCATGGCCGAGATTCCATTGGTCATGGTTAATGTGCAACGTGGTGGTCCCAGTACCGGCCTGCCAACCAAGGTTGAACAAGGTGACCTTCTGTCTGCCATCTTCGGCGTCCCCGGCGATGCACCCAAGATTGTCATGGCACCGGCAACCATTGAAGACTGCTTCTACTCGGTCATTACCGCGCGCAAGATTGCCGAAACCTTCCGCTCGCTGGTGGTGATTCTCAGTGACGCTAACCTGGCCACCGGCCAGCAGGCGTTCATGAGACCTGAATTCCGCGAGGAATGGTTGGCTCCGCCTATCGATCAAAGTCCTCTACCACTAAGCTTCAAGCCCTACGACTGGGATGAAAAAACCGGCATGTCCGGCCGATCGATCCCCGGTCAGTTGAACGGCCTGTATACCCTCACCGGCCTGGCCCATACAGGATCAGGCGCCGTGGCCTACGAGTCCGGTGTTAACCAGGAAAGCTCACGCTATCGCAGTCTGAAGCTTGCCGCCTTCCAGAAAACCCTGAAGACCCCGGAAGTCGTCGGAGATCCAGAGGGCGATCTGCTGATCGTCGGTTGGGGCAGCACCAAGGGTGCGATTGAAGAAGCGGTGATGCGGGCCCGCAAGGACGGTTTGAAAGTTTCGTCCATGCACCTGACCTTCCTGCAACCCATGGCTTCCGGAATTCGGGAAATCATGCAGAAGTTCAAGAATGTCATGACCGTGGAGATTAACTACTCCGACGATCTGGCGGATGAAATCATCGATGAAGATAACCGCCGTTATGCCAATCTCGCCTTTTTGCTGCGCGCACGATATCTGGTCGACGTGGACTGCTGGTCCAACGTCCACGGGCAACCAATGAAGCCCGGTGCAATAGCAAAAATGATCCGTTCGCGCCTGAAATAGCGGCAGTCAAGAGGCTACGTAAATGTTTGGTTTGAAATCAGAAAGTGTTTTAAAGCTCGACCAGGAATATCACGAGCTTGATGAGTACCAGGGCAAGGAATCTCGCTGGTGCCCGGGATGTGGCGATAATGCCATCCTGGCCGCGACCCAGAGACTGTGTCGCGACGAGCAACTGGCTCCGGAGAAAACCGTGTTTGTCTCCGGCATCGGTTGTGCAGCCCGCTTCCCTCACTACATGGGCACCTACGGCTTCCACGGCCTGCACGGTCGTGCTCTGCCGGTAGCCCAGGGCGTGAAGATTCGGCGCCCTGACTTGAATGTGTTCGTGAACATGGGTGACGGCGACTGCTGCAGTATCGGCACCGCTCACTGGATTCACGCAATCCGCACCAATATGAAGATGGTTGTCATGCTTCATGACAACAACATCTATGGCTTGACCAAGAACCAGGCCTCACCGACCACACCAAAGGGTCGTATTACAGCAACTACCCCTTACGGCAACTTGCTTAAACCGATGAACCCCCTGACGGTTACCCTGGGTGTCACCAACGTATCCTTTGTGGCCCAGGTCGTAGAGTGGATTCCTGACCTGCTCTACAAGGTTCTTCGCGAAGCCTACAACCACAAGGGCCTGTCCTTTGTACGCATTTTGCAGCGCTGCCCGCACTTTATGCCCACCCACTGGGATGAACTGCTGTCGAACCCTGACAATCTTGCGATCATGGACTCCCCTGACGGCGTGCAACTGAGTGATGCAACCGCGAAGATCTACAAAACCCGCATTGCCCATGACAACAGTGACCTCAATGCCGCACGCCAGGTCGCCTCTCTTGAGGACAAGGTGCCGTTAGGCATTCTGTACCGCAATGAGAGTGTGCCCACCTATGACGAGCTGCGCCGCCCACAAAGGTTGCCAGAACCCGAGTTGACCGAAGAAATCCTGAACCGCTCTTTTGACCGTTTTGGAATTTCTCCCAGCACCTCAAGCAAAGCCGGGGACTAACTAGATCATGGCCAAGGAATCCGTACAAACAGCATCAGTGGACGCGCCAGTGGCTCCTGTGACTGCGGGGCCTGGTACCGGTTTGCCCAGGCAACCGGCGGTCAAGCCAGATGAGAGTTTACTACCCGCCAAGGTGCTGCGTGCCCTGCTTCAATTTCACCTTCATGGGCACAGGGTAACCCCTGCCACGACTTTTCGAGTGTGGCCTGCCCTGTTGCATCCGTTCCGGGATTTGCGAAGTATTCGCCATGAATACCCGTTATTGATTCCTGGCCCCGATGGTCGTGACGAAGCCCAGCCTCTGACCACACGCATTGACAATATCGTTAATGAATCCGGTCTTGACGGTGATCCCCGGGAGCGTCTGCGTCGGCATGCCTACCAGTTCGAGGCGGCGTTGAAAGATGCCCTGGCCGGCGACACCATCGCTGAGCTGCAGGAACTGGCGGCACGGGTACGTGAGCAGATGCTTGCGAATTCCACCATGGAAGAGCCCCGCAAGGTGGTATTGAACAGCGACCTGGATTTGATCATCGCTTCATTGCCTGATCATACCTACGTGGCCGATTGTTCTTCCGCAATCCCTTCACGGCTATACAAAAGTGTTGGGCGCCAGTACTGGAGCCTGCACTGCGAACCATTCAGAATAGAACTCGAGAAACTGGTGCATCGTCTTGCCGGGATACTCCGTGCAGATGCCGAGCACAAACCGGAAGCCCGTTCAGCCGACCATCTACGCAATGTTCTGGGTTCGTCTGGCCGTGAAGACCTGGACTTCGACCGCATGTCCGAGTTACTTGACCGGACACCTAAGGCGGAGACCCTCCCGGCGGAGCGTAATGCACGAATCGCAGGGGTCCTGGAAACTCTCAGGAAAATGCTCCCTGTCTACGGACTTGCCAGCACCCTGGATGCTCCGTTCGATATGCAGGCTCACTCCACCAGCGTTGCTGATGCGGTGTTCCAGGTTAACCAGCGCGAAGCGTGTATGGTCAGTTTTTTCCGGGCCATTCGGATTGCGGAACTGGAACTTGAAAACCAGTACAAGAGCGAAATCCATGACGGATTCTTTAATGACTTTGGTTACACCCACCTGAGCGAAGAAGAACGGTCTCTTTGCCCACCAGTGGTGCTGAATTTATCGCAGGATGAAGTAGAGCTCTCCGACGCAGGCGAATTAATGGAACTGCTGGACAGCAATGCTGCCATCAAGGTGGTTCTGCAATTAAATTCGCTTGACGCAGGTGAACGAAGTAATTCTCCCGCCTGGCCCACCCGACTGGCAGCTTCGGCAACGTCTTTGGGTTCGGCATTTGTATTCCAGGGAACCTCGTCGAACCCGGATGGCTTGCGCAAGGCATTTGCAGCTGCCGCAGCTTACCAGGGACCCGCCTTGCTGAGTGTTTACACAAGCAATGGTGAGGTAAACTCAACTCTGCCCACCTACCTTGATGCGGCATCGGCACTTGAGTCCCGAGCCCTGCCCACCTTTGTGTTCAATCCCTCCAACGGAACAGACCTGGCTCAAAGAATGAGCCTTGAAGGCAATCCTCGGGATGATCGCACCTGGGTCAGTGATATTTTCAGCTTCATGAATGAATCTGCCGAGGAAAGCGCGACAGAACTGACCTACTCCCACGCAGATTTTCTGCTGGCCGACGTGCGTTGGCAGGAAGATTTCTGGGTTTTGGATCATGGAATGTCTGATGAGGCCATGATTCCGCTGGATGAATTCCTCGCGCTGGAAACCGAAAGACGTCGCAACTGCGTGCCTTACATTATCGCGGTAGATGACAAAGACGAAATTCGCAAGGTAGTCATCAATTACCGGGTATTGGGCCAGGTTGACGCTGTTGCAAACCGCTGGCGTGGATTGCAAGAAGCCGGTGGTATCAAGAACTCTCATGCAGAGTCACTGATGGCCGCCGAGCAGGCAAAACTTGAACAACAGTTACAGACGCGATTGGCCGAACTTCAGGCCGAGACCGAGAGTCAGTTAGACACCAACCTTGGCGATCTCACTCGTGAAATCGTCGGCAGGATTGCAGGCCAGCTTATTAGTGGCGCCAGTGCACCGGCCGGCTTTGCACCCTCGCCGACTCCGGCACGTCCCGCGGCGGCTCCGGCCACCGTAGACGCTCCGGTCGAAGAAGTGGCCGAGGCTGTTGAGGAAGACGAAGACGATGAGCCCATCAGTCTGGATGAGCCTTACATCGACACGCCCCTGTGCACCAGTTGTGATGACTGCACCAAGATGTCAGCCCACATTTTCGCCTACGACGGTGAAAAACAGGCTTACATCAAGGATGCCGATGCCGGCAGCTTCCAGGAACTCGTCCTGGCGGCAGAAAAGTGCCCGGTTGCGATCATTCATCCCGGTAAGCCCAAGAACCCGAACGAAGACAATCTGGATGAATGGATAGCACGTGCGAAGCCATTCAACTAAGAGGACTATACGGAGAACAGCGTGAACGAAGCGCTCCAGGCAATTGGCTTTATGGCGGCGCTCACCGGAATCCTGGCGGTCGTGCTTGCGCTCGCCAACAAGCGCCTAAAAGTATTCGAAGATCCCCGGATAGACGCGGTCGCGGACCTGCTGCCCGGCAATAACTGCGGTGCCTGCGGTGAACCCGGCTGTCGGGCATTCGCTGAAAAGGCGGTTGCCGGACAAGTCAGCCCCGGTGACTGCACCCCATCCAGTCTCGATATTCGCGAGCAGATAGCTAATTACCTTGGGGTAGATGTTGGTGGCGGCGAGAAACGCGTTGCCCGCCTGCACTGCGCCGGTGGCAGCAATGTTGCGATTCAACTGGGCGAATACCAGGGCCACCAGTCCTGCCGCTCAGCCGCAGCCGTGGGTGGAGGAACAAAGGGTTGCCGTTATGGTTGCCTGGGCCTCGCCGACTGTGAAGTGGTGTGCATGTTCCACGCTATCAAGATGGGCCCTACTGGTTTGCCGGTCGTGGACTTTGACGCATGCACCGCCTGTGGCGATTGCGTGGATATCTGTCCAAAGAACCTTTTTGAGATCGTCCCCGCTTCCCACAAGCTGATCGTCCAGTGCAAATCTGAACTGGAAGGCGACGAATTACTCGATCTTTGTAAAGTCGCCTGCACCGCCTGTGGCAAGTGCGTCGCTGACGGCGCCCAGGGCCTGCTGACAATGAAAAACAATATCCCGGTCATGGACTCGGATTTGTTACACCTGCAAGCTCCGGAAGCGACAAGTCGCTGTGCCTCGGGGGCAATAGTTTGGCTGGAACGGGAGCAGTTTCCCGTAGACCCGGAAGAACAAGTCGGATCATCCCAGCGCCTGAATCTGGAGAGAGACCATGTGGTTTCGTAAAGCAAAGCAAACCCTAGAACCTTGTCAGTACCCAGGTACGCCGGCAACGCTGGATGGACAGGCTGCCGCTCTTGCGGTTGAGTCCATGGCGGCCGACAACGTGCTTGTACAGGCAAACGAAGGTTTGCAGGAACTCACCGGCCCGCTTTCACGACTGGTGCCCCAGGCCAAAGCCCGGGTAGACGCTATTCAGGAGTTGCGCCACCTTCCCGCCGAACTTACCGGCATGTGTGCCACCGGATTACGCACCAGCGCTTTTGTGGATGACATGTCATGCATGTCGGACAGCTTGTCCGGAATGGCAGGAAAACGACTGGCCCCGGTTATTCACCTGGTGAGCCGCTGCAAACAACGCCATGCCTGGTCGTTACATGGCAGCCATGATGATTACCTTTCCGCTTCCCAGACCGGTGCGGTGCAGCTATTTGCACGCAACGTTCAGGAAGTGGCTGACCTTGCCCTGATCGCCCGTCGAGTGGCCGAAGATGCCCTGACCCCGGTGATCTGCGCCCAGGATTTCCATTCAACAAGTCAGTCCGTGCAGAGTCTTCGTCTGCCCGAGGCCGCGTTGGTTGATGAGTTCCTTGGCAATCCCAATGACACCATCGATGCGCCTAATAAAGCACAGGAAGTGGTGTTTGGCGCTACCCGCAGGCGTGTACCAAGGATGCTGGACCTGGACCGCCCGGCAGGAGTTGGCGGCGTGCAGGGTCATGAAAGTTATTTCCGCGCTATCGCGGCGCAGCGTTCGTTCTTTGTCGAACCTGTGGCCGAGATGGTCAACGCAGCCATGGCACGGTTTTCTCAACTGACCCAACGGCAATACCAACCGGTAAGCAGTTACCGGATGGACGACGCTGAATTCGTTGTGCTGGCCATGGGTGCCGTAATCGATCAGCTCTGCGCCTGTGCAGACCACTTGAGAGAAAGCGAGGGAATACGGGTAGGCGTGCTGAACCTGACCCTGTGGCGGCCTTTCCCCGGTCGTGAATTATCGCTTCTTTTGCAGGGTAAGCGTGCGGTCACGGTTCTCGAATCTACCGACACTCCCCTTGCCGAAGATTTGCCCATGCTGTCCGAACTGCGCAGCGCCATGGCCAAGGCGGTTGAAAACGGCACCGCTAAAGATGACTCCACTTCCCACCCTGGTTATGCGGTGTATGGGAAGAATAATCCATTACCCGGCGTATTCTCAGCCATCTACGGTGTCGGCACCGCGATGCCCAGCATCGCCGAACTGGCCGCCGTGGTGAAAAACATGCTGCCCAACGGAAGTGCCCGCAAGCGCACCTACGTGGGCGTGGATTTCTCCCAGGTGAGTCGCAGGTATCCTCACCTGCAAGTGTTGCAGCAAAGTCTGGCTGCATCCTATCCGGATCTGAACCAGGTATCTCTTCCTCCTGCCTCCATCAGTGAACCGAAATTTGACGGCTCACTGGTACGACTGCACGCGCTGTCCGGAGAAGGTGCGATTTCCGCAGGTAACCTGTTCGCCCGAGCCTTATCTGGCGGACTGGACCTTAGTGTCGTAACCAGCTCCCAGGGCGGTGTTGAATCAGGACTGCAACGGGCCAACCTGGACATCCTGTACGACACAAAACAGGTAAAGGGCTATTACCAGGCCGCAGATGTATTGCTGGTGGCCGGCGCCAACCTGCTGCAAGACATCCCTGCGGATGCCGTGCGCGAAGGCGGCACACTAATTGTCTCGACAACCCAGGATCCCGACCAACTGTGGCGTGCCCTTCCCCGCCGGGTTGTCGACCTGATCAAGAAAAGAAAGCTGAACGTCCAGGTAATCGATGCCAGAGCGATCGCCACCACCACGGGCCAAGGCCCTGGGCATCTTGATCAACTGTCGATCTGGGCTCTGCTTGGTTCCGCGCTGAAGCAGGTCCAACCTGAAGAGTCCTCACGCAATGCTGTCGAGCATGCGCTGGAGGATTTACTCAAACGCCTGATGGAAGGCGATCAACTTACCGCCGCTGATATTCTCGCCTCTGTAGTTCGCGGTGAAGACGAGTCGCGTCAGCTGGACTGGCAGGAATTCAATGACGAGCCCCGTGCGCCTGAGATTGAGCGCAAGGCACCCTGGACGGCCAAATCCAAATCCGGTGTCGTCGAAGACCTCTTTGACCCGACACGTTTCTGGCATTCGGTAGGTTTCCTGTTCGACTCCGGCGACCAGGATCAAACACTCATTGATCCTTTCCTCGCAACCGGTGTGATGCCCGCACGCAGCAGTGCTCACCGGGACATGAGTTCCTACCGGATCACCCTGCCCCGCTGGCTGGCAGAGAATTGCACGGCCTGTGGATTGTGCTGGTCACATTGCCCGGATTCCGCCTTGCCGCCCACCGTCCAAAGTGTGGAGAGCCTGGTTGAAACTGGTGTGCGGCTTTGCAAGGCCGATGGCCAGGCAATGACTCAGCTGACCCGTATCGCCGGACACCTGGCGACCCAGGCCTACAAGCTGGTTTCTAAAGATGAGCTACACCAGTACACCATGGCCGGACCGCTACTGGCCGAGGCCTTCCAGCAACTGACCCGTAAGATGGGCCTGGAGGGCGAAGCGCTGCAGGCCATCGCCGACGATTTTGATCACCTGCAGAAGCGCCTGGAACGTATGCCTATCGCCCGTAGCGAGCGCTACTTCGACAGCGCAGACAAGGGCGAAGGGAAATTGCTGTCACTGGCAGTAAACCCGGTTAACTGCAAAGCCTGTGGCCTGTGCGTGGCTGTCTGCCCTGACGGCGCCATGACCTGGGAAAAACAGACCCCGGAACGCATCCAGCGTGGCTCGAACAGTGTCGCCCTGCAGTTGCAGATGCCCGAGGTATCTCCCGATCAAATAGCACAATTTATTCGTGAAGACGACCTGGACAGCGAAATGGCTCGCTTGCTTAATCGCAGCAGTTACATGTCCATGGTCGGCGGTGACAGCGCCCTGCCCGGGCACCCTGGCAAGACAGCCGTTCACCTGGTATC
The DNA here is from genome assembly GCA_937128475.1 of uncultured Chromatiales bacterium. Classification (GTDB taxonomy): domain Bacteria; phylum Pseudomonadota; class Gammaproteobacteria; order Steroidobacterales; family BM003; genus CAKZML01. Next base: position 22,932 of record CAKZML010000294.1, on the reverse strand, counting down.
CGCTGCAGTGGATTCAGTAATGCAGGCACGCTACCAGGTCCATGAGGCCTACCTGACTGATTTGTTACAGCGGGTGCAGAACGCCATCCAGGATCAGCTCTCCGGAGTGCTGAAGATCAGCGATTTCGATTCTTTCGCAAACCGCCTGCGTGCCCTGGATAAAGCAAAACTGGCCGGTGAGGACATTGCCCAGGCACTGGGTAAAGACAGCCTGGGTGAGGGTCTGGACAAGGGCCGCATGGAGCGCCTGAATTCGCTGATGTTCGATCTGGAAGAACAGTTAGCCAGTTACCAGGCCGGACGCGCCAAGATGGTACTGGCCCTGCAGCAAGGTGGCGTCACCCTTTGGAGCGGCAGCTATCCCGACAACCCCCACGCGAACCCCTGGCTCAGTCATGACCGCGGCGAAGCCCCCGCTCTGGCCGAGGGATTATTCCAGGGCATGTCACGGCGCCTGACCCAGGAACTGGCCATCTGCCGCCTGGCTGAAACTGAGATTAAAGGTGATTTTGACCGCCTACGACATGAAGACCTGGAATCAAGCCTGGACTGGAGTGATCTGGATCAAGACGAACAATCCTTGCTGGCGCCGGTAGTCATGGTGGCCGAAGCCGAAGGCGCTCACTGGGACGACATCAGTCGAATCCTGGCCAGCCAGATGCCTATCAGCATGGTTCTCCTGGACAGCCATGGAATCACCCTGGACGCAGGCGAAGCGGCACGTTCTGCAGTTTCCTATGCAACCCAGGCAGTGAACCAGGGAAGCTCATTTGTACTCCAGGCTTCAACCGGACACCCGGGCCACCTCATTCGTGGCGTGGTGAATGCCCTGGCAAGCAAGGGACCGTCCCTGCTGAGAATCTATACCCCTGACCCGATGGCCAACGGCCTGTCCGGCGAGGAAGTGGCCGAGGACGCCAGTCTTGCACTGGGTAGCCGTGCAATTCCCCTGTTCAGTTATGATCCGGCGAATGCTGAATCTCCCCTGTCAATCCAGGGCAATCCTGAACTGGATGCGGACTGGGCTGGGCATACTTTCGAAATTCGGGATGGCAGTGGCAGCCTTGAAACCGTGAAGGTAGTGTTGACCGTAGCCGATTGGGCCGTGCATCAACTGCGTTTCAAGAAGCATTTCAAGCTGCTGCGCAAGGCTCAACTCAGTGATGACATGCGGCCGCTGAGCGCCTACCTGGCTATGGATGAGAAATCTCGTGCCGGCCTGGCAGCGTATATTTGCTTGCAGGACTCAGGAAAGAAAAAGATTTACGCAAAAGTGTCTTCGGAAATGGTGCATGCCTGTGAGCAGGCCCTGTCACAGTGGCAAGTGCTCAAAGCCCGCGCAACGCGTCCCGGCTCGGCACCGAGTGCGGACCAGCAAAGCGCCGTTGCTGCACCCGGGCAAGCGCAACTGGCAGCACCAGAGCCGGTTTTGCAGGACCAGGAAATACTGGTTCAGCGACTGCTTGCCCTGTGCGGTTATTCCTCTGACCCTGTGTACTTCAAGCAAAGCCTGAGAGACTTCCTTGGAAATTCCGCGAAGGAAAAAGAAGATGGTGCTGACAATGTTCAGCCCTGATAGAACACAACCCGCCCGGAGAGCGCCCTCAAGATGAGCGAGGCCAAGACATTTCGCCACGGCATTCATCCTCCAGAGCACAAGGAGCTGACTGCCAGCAGGCCGATTGAAAGGATTAAGTTCCCTGACCAGGTGGTTCTACCCCTGAGTCAACACATCGGCGCGCCCTCCCGACCGATAGTGAAAGCCGGTGACAAGGTATTTCGCGGACAAGTTATCGCCGAGGCGGGTGGCTTCGTATCCGTGCCCCTGCACTCCTCGGTGACCGGTACCGTGGTGGGCATCGAAAAACGTCATCATCCAAATGGTTCACTGGCAGAGTGCATCGTTATCGATGTCGACCACACCTCGGCCCAGACCCTGTACGACGGCCATGAGTTGGACTGGGAGAACATGAACAACGCCCAGTTGCTGGAGAACGTACGCCAGGGTGGATTTGTAGGGTTGGGAGGCGCGGCCTTCCCCACCCACGTGAAGCTCGCTGTTCCCGAAGGAAAGCGCGCCCAATGGTTACTTCTCAACGGTTGCGAATGCGAACCCTACCTGACCAGCGATCATCGAATCATGCTGGAATGGGCGGACTCGATCATCCTGGGCATCAAGATCATGTCGCGCATCCTGGGCACCGAGAAAGCATTCATCGCGGTTGAAAACAACAAGTGGGATGCGATCAAGCTGCTTCGAGATCGTATCCCGGCAGACATGCCCTGCGAACTGGTGCCACTGGAAACCAAGTACCCCCAGGGCGCAGAGAAGATGTTGATCACTGCAGTGCTGAAACAGGAAGTCCCCAGTGGCAAGCTGCCGATTGACGTGCACGTAGTCGTGCAGAATGTCGGTACCGCAGCTGGCATCGGTGATTACTTCGCTTTCGGGCAGCCCCTGATTGAGCGCGTGGTCACGGTAACTGGACCGGGAATCGTCCGGCCAACCACCTTGCTGGCACCCACCGGCATGAGCCTGGCCAAGGTCATCGAGTACTGCGGTGGCCTGACCGACGATGCACGGGAAATCCTGTTCGGCGGTCCAATGATGGGAACTCCCCAGCAATTCATGGACGTGCCGATTCTCAAGGGAACCTCGGGAATTGTGGTACTGACCGAGGGCCAGTTACAGGAACGCAGGGAATATCCCTGCATCCGCTGCTCCGCCTGCCTGGATGCCTGCCCGGTATATCTGAATCCCAGCGCTCTTGGGGCCCTCGCACGCTCTGCTAAATATGACGACATGCTGAACTATCACATTATGGATTGCATGGAATGCGGATCATGCTCTTACGTTTGCCCATCGAATATTCCGTTGGTGCAACGCTTCCGGGTGGCCAAGGGCTTGCTGCGTGAAAAACAGGCACGGGAGAAAGTGACGTGAGTAATTCTGAACCCCGCCTGGTTATCGCCACACCGCCTTTCGCCAAGGGCCCGGTTAGCACGCCGGGTGTCATGCGCCATGTGATTTATGCCCTGGTGCCCGCCATGATTGCGGCAGTGATCAACTTTGGCATCAGTGCATTGCTGCTGATTCTTGTTTGCGCCCTGAGTTGCATGCTGGCCGAGTGGCTGACCACCGGACGCGGCCCCTTGTCGCAAAGCCCGGTAGGTGACGGCAGCGCCGCACTAACCGGTATCCTGCTGGCTATGACCTTGCCGCCGGGACTGCCTCTTTGGATGGCAGCAGTGGGTTCCCTGGTGGCGATCTTCTTTGGCAAGTTGCTGTTCGGCGGACTGGGCCAGAATATTTTCAACCCCTCACTGACCGGCCGTGCTTTCCTGCAGGCAACATTCCCGGTAGCCATAACAACCTGGGTTCCGAACCTGGGCATTAGCGAGTTCATGACCCTGCGTGGCGATACCTTTGCCCTGCCCTTTATGCGTCCGGCATATGACGGCGTGACCACCGCCACGCCCCTGGCCCACATGAAGTTCGAACAACTGGCTACGAATTCGACAGACTTGCTGCTTGGGAATGTAGCCGGTTCCCTGGGAGAAACCTCGGCAATTCTGTTGTTGCTCGGCGGCGTATATCTGGCCTGGCGCGGATTCCTGAACTGGCGTGTCCCGACCGGTATTTTCCTGACCGTGGCCATATTCGCCAGTGCCCTGCATTTCTCGAATCCCGAGATTTACCCCAATGCCGTCCACCACCTGTTGGCAGGTGGCCTGGTGCTGGGCGCGCTGTTCATGGCGACTGACCCGGTAAGTTCACCGCTTACTCCGATTGGTAGTTGGATATTTGCAGCAGGCATCGGCGTGCTGGTGATCTTGATTCGCCAGTTCGGCGGTCTACCCGAAGGCGTGATGTACGCCATCCTGCTGATGAACGCAGCCACCCCGCTGATCGATCAAATGACCCAACCCGGGATCTACGGCGCAACAAAACCGAAAAAGGAGGTCAAGAAGTCATGACCGCCTCAGACACCATTGCAGCAACTGCCAGTCCCGATATCCCGGAGCAACCCCCTGAGGTCAGTAGCGCCCGGATGATTATGACCATGGCAGGCATCGGAATTATCTCCGGCATCCTGCTCGTGTTCACCTATATGGCTACCTTGCCCACCATCGAGAAAAACAAGGCCGAAGCCCTTGAGCGAGCCATTTTCGACGTGGTCCCGGGTGCCAGCAGCAAGCTGACATTTACCCCGGAGGACGGTCGGCTAAGGCTGATGGAGCCCTCAGAAAAACCGGCAGAACGTTATTACGCCGCTTACGGCAACGATGGTGAGTTGGTGGGCGTCGCCGTGGAAGCCTCAGGCCAGGGTTTCGCCGATATAGTGAAAGTGCTGTACGGATACGATCCTGATTGTCAGTGCATCGTCGGTTTCAAGGTGCTCGCCACCAAGGAAACTCCGGGACTGGGTGACAAGATCGAGACAGACCCGGCCTTTGTCGCCAATTTCGAGGCGCTGGACGTAAGCCTGTCAGCTGATGGCACGACCCTCGCCAACGAGGTGGTGTTCGCCAAGCCCGGGAAAAAAATAAACCCCTGGGAAGTCGAGGGCATCACCGGCGCTACCATCACCAGTAAGGCGGTACAAAAGCTTATCAACACGAGCGCCATGAATGTCATGGTGATCTTGCAGAACAATATTCAGGTATTACGCGATGGCAACACCAGCAGCCAGCATACAGACCAAGACTAGCTCGGAAAGCGCTGATAACTTCATCAAGGGGCTCTGGCGCGAGAACCCGGTATTTGTCGCCCTCCTGGGTATGTGCCCGGTGCTGGCGGTAACCAACTCGGCAATCAATGCCCTGGCTATCGGCGCGGCCTCCACGTTCGTCATGGTGCTTTCCAGCACAATTGTCTCCCTCGCCCAAAAACTGATTCCCAAGCAGGTCCGCATCGCCTCCTACATTCTGATCATCGCCACCTTCGTGACGGTCACCGAGTACGTGCTGCAGGCCCTGAGTTACGAGGTGCACAAGGCACTGGGCGCGTTCATCGCCTTGATAGTTGTGAACTGCATGATCCTGGGTCGGGCCGAGGCCTTTGCCTCACGCAATAATCTTCGCCAGTCCGTGCTGGATGCCCTGGGCATGGGCGTGGGATTCACTGTTGCCTGCCTCTCACTGGGTACGGTACGAGAAGTACTCGGCAACGGCACCTTGTTCGGCTTCCAGGTCTTCGGACCCGAGTTCGAACCCTGGATCGTAATGATTCTCCCGCCCGGCGCCTTCTTCGTACTGGGTATGTGGTTGTTGCTGTTTAACTGGGTTAAACACCGCAAGGAGGCCGCAGAATGACCACCGCCTCTTCCATGTCGATCTTTCTTAATGCGGCACTGATTAATAATTTCGTGCTGGCCATGTTCCTTGGTATCTGCCCGTTCCTGGGCGTGTCCTCCAAGGTTGATACTGCTCTGCGAATGGGCGGTGCGGTCACCTTCGTGATGCTGGTCAGCTCCATCTGCGCCTACGGTATCAACAAGGCACTGATCTTCATCGGCGCCCCGTACCTGCAGCTGATTGCCTACATCGTGGTGATCGCCTCGTCAGTGCAGCTGGTTGAGATGATCATCAAGAAATTCAGCCCGGCCCTGTTCCGTGCACTGGGTATTTTCCTGCCCCTGATTACCACCAACTGCGCCATCCTGGGCGTGGCGCTGTTCCAGACAGCCAAGCAATACGACTTCGTGCAATCGCTGTCATATGCTGCCGGCGCCGGCGTCGGTTTCATCATCGCCCTGGTGCTGATGGCGGGCATGCGCGAACGCCTGGAACTGTCCAGCGTCTCATCGGTGGTCCAGGGCGCTGCGGTGACCCTTATCCTGGCTGGTATACTGTCCATGGCTTTCATGGGCTTTGCAGGAATGGCGAGTTGAACATACTGCTACAACTTGGCGTGACCATAGGCAGCATCCTGGTGATGCTGGCCTTATGGCTGGCGGTCCAGGCCCTGGTTCGTCGTGATCTCCCCAAATCACAGATCGAGCAGGACGTACTGGCCTGCCGTGGCTGCGCAACCCACTCATGTGGCGGGTGCAGCCTGAAGCCGGAATAGGTCAAGCAACGCCATCATTAACCGGGCTCGAAATTTCGCGATTCCCGGTACCCCGCCGCAATCTTGGGTACAATCATTCGACTAACTAAACTCGCAATCCACTGCTCGTAACCCAGGGAAGTGCCCATGGAAAGTTATCAGTCTGATGTGATAGTTGTCGGAGGCGGCATAGCTGGGATTACCGCTGCCTGTGAACTCCTGGACCGCGGACGGCGAGTGCTCCTGCTGGAACGAGACATCGACGAGAACTTCGGTGGCCTGGCGAAGGAAAGCTTCGGTGGCATGTGGTATGCCGGCACCGACATCCAGCGCAAGAACAAGATTCACGACTCCCCCGAACTTGGACTGGCCGACTGGCTGGCTTTCGGCGAACTGGCGCCCTCGGATCACTGGCCCAGGGCATGGGCAGAGGCTTACGTCTATCGTGGCGTGAACGAGGTTTACGACTGGCTCAAGGCACGCGGCGTACAGTTCATGCCGGCACCCTTGTGGGTAGAGCGTGGCCTGCACACTCCGGGAAACTCGGTCCCGCGCTGGCACATAGTCTGGGGTACCGGCCATGAACTCTCCAAGATCATGGTTAACACCCTGATGTCTCATCCCAGGGTGGATCTGCTTACCCTCAAGTTTTCTCACAAGGTCGAGACCCTGGTCACCAGCAATGGCGCTGTCACCGGTGTGACCGGTCAACAGGAACCAGGCGGTATACCGTTCCAGGCACACGCTGAATCAGTGGTCATCGCCGCGGGCGGGATCAATGGTGACATCGACCGGGTACGTCGAAACTGGCACGAGGACTGGGGTCGTCCACCGGAACGCCTGCTCAACGGTTCACACAAGTTTGCCGACGGCACCCTGCACGATGCCGCCGCAGCCCAGGGCGCCAATATTACCCACCTGGACTGGCAGTGGAACTACGCCGCCGGTGTGCCTCACTGGAAACCCCGCAAGCCTCACCATGGACTTTCCCTGGTGCCTCCAAAATCCGCCCTGTGGCTGAACTGGCGAGGTGAACGCATCGGCCCCATGCCGCTGGTAACCGGTTTCGACACCCATGACCTGGTGGCCCAGATCTGCAAGCAGGACCGGGCTTACTCGTGGCAATTATTGAACAAGAAAATTGCCCTGAAGGAGCTGGCCATATCCGGCGGCGAGTTCAACCCCTCCTGGCGTGAGAAGAATCGCCTGCATGTGCTGCGGGATATCGCGTTTGGCAATCATTGGCTGTACCAGGAGCTGGCAACAAACTGCCCGGACTTTGTGGTCGCCGACAGCCTGCCGGAACTGGTGGAGAGCATGAATGCCCTGCAGGGTGATGAATCAGTGAGCCTGGACGCGATCAGTTCGGCAGTGGCCCGCTATGACGCCACCCTGGACCGGCATCCAAAACTGCGTTCCGACGAGCAGATACAGCGCATCGAATTCGCACGAAAATATCTCCCCGATCGGCTTAGAACCTGCAAGGCCCAGAAGATTCTCGATCCCAAGGCGGGTCCCCTGATTGCGATTCGCGAGCACATCATCAGTCGCAAGAGTATGGGCGGCATCCAGACCAACCTGGACAGCCAGGTGCTCAGTCCCGCTGGCGAATCCATCCCCGGGCTGTACGCAGTAGGTGAAACCGCCGGATTTGGTGGTGGCGGAATGAATGGTAAACGCGGTCTCGAGGGAACCTTCCTCGGTGGCTGTGTGTTCAGTGGAAGGATTGCCGGACAAAAGGCGTAAAACTCATGAAGTACCAAGATGCGGTGAACATCGAAGACCTGCGAAAGATCGCTCGCAAGCGTCTGCCCAAGTTTGTATTTTCCTATGTAGACGGCGGATCCGAGGATGAGAGAACACTCTCCGGGAATCTCGATGCCCTGGCGCGATGGCGTTTCAGGCCACGCACCCTGATAGACGTATCCACCCGGGATACCGCTGCTACGGTCATGGGGGCGCCTGCCCGGATGCCGGTCATCGTCGGCCCTACCGGCCTGAATGGCTTGTCATGGCGTAATGGCGACCTGGAAATGGCCCAGGCATCGGCCTTGATGGGCGTGCCCTTCGCCGCCTCCACAGTGTGCATGAGCCTGCTCGAAGACGTTCGGGAGCAAGCCGGTGGCGAATTGATGTTCCAGGCCTATGTCTTCAAGGAAAGAGCGATTACCGACGCCTTGATCCAGCGCGCCCGGGATGCCGACTTCGGCACCTTGATCATCACCAGTGATTTCCCGGTGGCCGGCAAGCGCGAGCGGGATTTCCGCAGTGGCATGCTGCCAAAGCAGCAGTTCCCCCTGGCCACCAAGCTCAACATCCTCATGCATCCCCGCTGGGTAGCCAGCGTGGCCACCAACAAGCCCCGTTTCCTCAACGTGGAACGGGAACTGGGTCCAGGAAAGGACGTGAACAACTTCGTTGGCCACGGCATGTTCGATGCATCCCTGTCCTGGGACGACCTGAAGCGCTTCAGGGACCGCTGGCCCGGCAAACTCCTGATCAAGGGAGTCTTGCGTGCCGATGACGCACAGCGGGCTGTGAGCCTCGGCGTGGACGGCGTGGTGCTATCCAACCATGGTGGCAGACAACTGGATAGCGCCATTAGCGGACTGGATGCACTGCCCGAGGTGGCCGCCGCGATTGGCGGCAAGGCCTCGATCATCGTCGACGGCGGCATTCGCCGTGGATCCGACATTGCCAAGGCGGTGGCACTGGGCGCCGAAGCAGTAATCCTGGGTCGAGCCCCGGTATACGGACTGGCCGCGGGCGGCCGCGAGGGTGCACTGAAGGCCCTGGAAATTCTCCAGGAAGAACTGGATACCACCCTGGCCCTCACCGGCTGCCGATCTATTGCCGATCTGTCCCCGGATCTACTGGTCAAAGTGGACTGACCGACACTCCGGGCGCATAAGCCAGGCACAGTCAGGCGCCGATATCATTGATGTCGGTGTCTTTTCTTGTCGGGATGCGTGAGAACCTGATCGTCTCGCCGCTATCGGGATCGCGAAGGAGGAGAAATTGGAGCGGGTGAACGGGTTCGAACCGTCGACCTATACCTTGGCAAGGTATCGCTCTACCAGCTGAGCTACACCCGCTTACCTATTCCTGCCTCAGACTTCGTGCAACTTCGTCACTGCCGAACTTGCTAACTCGCTGGTTTTACTGAGCACTGCAACCTTTGCCAGGTTATGCTCGCCAGGAGAGTTATTCCCGTTGAGAGGGTGCGTATTTTAAGGCAGCAAGCTCATGTGTCAAGCACCAATTTGAGCTTTTAGCGACTCAGGTCGGGCCAGGCCGCGCTCAAGTACTCCCACATTGACCAAAGCGTGAGCACTGACGCGATTACCAGCAGTGCCAGTCCGATGTCGTAAACCGGCAAACCAATGAATGGCTCCTCGTGCAACATGAAGGCCAGACCCACCATTTGCCCAATGGTCTTGTACTTGGCAACGTTTTGCACGGCGACCCTGTGGCGTGCGCCGATCTCGGCCATCCACTCGCGCAAGGCTGAAATTGTGATCTCGCGGCCCACGATTACGCAGGAAATTATCAGGATCAACAGACCTGGATCCGTCTGCACAATCAGCAAAAGCGCCACGCAAACGATGACCTTGTCCGCAACCGGATCCAGAAATGCGCCAAACGCCGAGGTCTGCTCGAGTTTCCGCGCCAGGTAGCCGTCCAGGGTGTCGGTGATGGCCGCGATGCCAAATAACCAGCCTGCCAGAGGATGCGCCCAGTCATACGGCAGGTTATAAGCAAGCATCACAAGGGGGATTAGCCCAATACGAAACCAGGTCAGCGTGTTTGGGATATTGAAGTGCATTGCTGTCAGTTCTTCTCGCGGAGTGTTGCGTGTATACGTTCAGCCAGTGCCTGGCTAATGCCTTTTACTCTCGCCAGGTCTTCCACCCCGGCCTGCTGAACACCTTGAAGCCCACCGAACTGCTTGAGCAGTTCCCTTCTTCGCTTGGGACCTAGCCCTGCTATGGCTTCCAGCGGGGAGGTCCTGCGTGCCTTGCCCCTGCTTGCTCTATGGCCGGCAATCGCAAAACGGTGCGCCTCATCCCGGATTTGCTGCACTAAATGCAAAGCCGGAGAGTTCGCAGGCAGTATAGAGGGACGGTCCTGCCCACTCAAGAACAGTTGCTCTTTACCGGGCTTCCGGCTGGGCCCCTTGGCCACACCCAGCAAGGTAATTCCCTGCAATTGCAGGTCCTCCAAAACCGACTCGGCCTGGGTCAACTGGCCTTTACCGCCGTCCACGATAAGTAGATCGGGTACAGGCGCCTCTCCCTTTTGAACCCGGGTATATCGCCGATTCAGGGCTTGTCGCATGGCCGCGTAGTCATCGCCGGCCTGCACGTCGGTGATATTGAATCGTCGGTAATCACTCTTCAAAGGCCCCTCAGGGCCAAATACCACACACGAGGCCACAGTCGAGTCACCCTGGGTGTGGCTAACATCGAAACATTCCATACGGGTAGGCGGTTCGTCCATTCCCAGGGCTTCGGCCAGCGCCTGGTACTGGCGGCGGATGCTGGCGCTGGTGGCCATACGCATATCCAGCGCATGCAAGGAATTGGTCTTCGCCAGGTCCAGCCAGCGGGCTCTCTCGCCCCTGACCTTGTGCTTGAGGGCCACTTTGCGCCCTGCCCGCTCCGACAAGCCGTTCACCAGCAGTTCACTGTCTTCGACTTTTACCGCCGAGATCACCTCGGGGGGCACTTCGTGACGCAGGTAATACTGGCTCAGGAAAGCCTCCAGCACCTCACCTGTGGCACTGCCCGCAGCGCCATGGGGAAAGTAATTTCGACTGCCAAGCTGGCGCCCATCCCGCACAAACAGCACGGTCACACAGGTCTGGTCGGACTCGCTGGCAATCGCGATCACATCCGCCGAGCCCCGCCCGCCACTGACATGCTGGCTGGCCTGGATGCTGCTGAGTTCAGCAATCTGGTCCCGATAACGGACAGCCTTTTCAAATTTCAGGGCCTCGGAGGCCTCTTCCATCCTTGCCGCCAGCCGGTCGGTGACTTCCTGGTTGCGACCATCCAGGAACAAGGCAGCATCCTCCACATCCCGGGCGTAATCCTCCCTGGAAATCAATCCCACACAGGGACCGGAGCATCTCTGTATCTGGTACTGCAGGCAGGGCCGGGAACGATTGTTGAAATAGCTTTCCTTGCACCCACGCAGGTGAAACAGCTTTTGCAGTGTGCTGATGGTCCCTCGCACGGCATGGGTGCTCGGATAGGGTCCGAACAGACGACCTGGGATCCGGGTTGAGCCCCGGTGAAAGCTGATCCGGGGGAATTCCTGGTCGGTGGAGAGATGGATATGGGGGAAACTTTTGTCGTCCCGGAGCAGGATGTTGAATCGGGGTTTGTGCTGCTTGATCAGGTTGTACTCGAGCAGCAGCGCCTCGGTCTCCGTATCGGTGACCGTCACTTCCATGGACCGGGTGAGATTCAACATGGCCATGGTCTTGGCGGACTGGCCACTGCCGCGGAAATAACTGCTGACCCGGTTCTTCAGGTTCCGGGCCTTGCCCACGTACAGCACGACTCCGGCCTCATCCAGCATGCGATAGACACCCGGACGCCCACTCAGGGTTCCCGCATAGGCCTTTCCGTCAAACGTGTCCTCAGCCAAGGGCAATCCCCTGTCGCAATGGGCTTATTCAGCGATATCCAGTAAATCCCGGGCCCGTTGGAAGACCTGTTTGAACATGTCCCCGGTCAGGCGCTTTGTCTGGGTGTTGTACCGGCTGCAATGGTAGGAGTCCAGCAATCGGCGCCCACCCGGCAGGTCGTGCTCGGCAGCATGACCAAATTTGTGGTCCGAAAGCTTGAGGCCACACGCCCTTAAAACTGCCTGGTGAGCTATCGAACCCAGGGCCAGGATGACCCCGCCGGCAGCCACGGTCTGCAATTCGTTGGCCAGGAAATCGTTGCACAGGCGAACTTCAGGGCCGGTAGGTTTGTTCTGGGGCGGCAGGCACTTGACCGCGTTGGTAATGCGACAATTCAGCAATTCGAGCCCGTCGTCGGCGCTCAGGGATACCGGGGCGCTGGCAAACCCGTAGGCATACAGCGTCTCATACAGGAGTATTCCGGCATGATCACCGGTAAAGGGTCGCCCGCTGGCGTTAGCCCCATGCATGCCCGGTGCCAGGCCTACAACCAACAGCCGAGCCCGTGGGTCACCAAATGGCGGTACGGGTCGGCCGTGGTAGTCGGGATGATCCTGCCTGACCTGGGTCAGGAAGTCTGCCAGCCGCGTACAGCGGGTGCAGTCCAGTTGAAAACAGGCAGGATTTATATCCACAATATAGTTTAACTATCCGTTATAACTGATTGATTATATTAATCATCCATATGAGCGATAATGGAATCACCAAACGCTGTGGTTCCCAGGATGGTCGCCCCTTCCAGGATCCGTTCTTCTCCGCCGGTGGTGGCCGAGGATTCACGGCCCAGGTCGAAGGTCACTTCCAGGGCAGCAATAGAGTTTGCCACACCCTTTATCACCAGGTCGGCCGCCTCGGGCCAGCCCAGGTGACGCAGCATCATCTCCGCCGACAGGATGATCGAACCCGGATTGACCTTGTCCTGACCTTGCAAACCCGGCGCTGTGCCGTGGGTTGCCTCAAATACCGCCACACCATCGCCAATATTGGCGCCAGGGGCGATACCGATACCACCCACCTGTGCCGCCAGGGCGTCTGAGATGTAGTCGCCGTTCAGGTTCATGGTTGCCACTACATCGAAATCCCCCGGATTCAGCAGGATCTGCTGAAGGAAATTATCGGCAATGACGTCATTGACCACGATTTCCCGACCGGTGATCGGATTCTTGAACACCATCCAGGGTCCGCCACGCAGATCTTCAGCGGCAAATTCCTCGCGAGCTACCTCGTAACCCCAGTTTCGGAAGGCGCCCTCGGTGTACTTCATGATGTTGCCCTTGTGCACGATGGTCACAGAGCGTCGGTCATTCTGCACGGCGTAATTCAAGGCCTTGCGGATCAAGCGCTCGGAACCCTCACGGGAGACAGGCTTGATACCCAGGCCCGAACTGTTGGGGAAACGAATCGTGTGCACGCCCATCTCGTTCTGCAGGAAGTTCATGAGCTTCTTCACTTCCGGTGAGCCGGCAGCCCACTCGATACCCGCATATATGTCCTCGGTGTTTTCACGGAAAATCACCATATCCACGGCATTGGCGTGCTTCACAGGTGTGGAAACACCGTCGAAATAGCGAACCGGGCGCACACAAGCGTACAGATCCAGGGTTTGCCGGATCGAGACGTTCAGTGAGCGAAAGCCACCACCGATAGGGGTGGTCAGAGGTCCCTTGATGGACACCACGAACTGGCGCAGCGCCTGCAGGGTTTCCTCGGGAAGAAACTGGTTGGTGCCGTACAGCTCCTGGGCCTTTTCGCCCGCGAAGAGCTCCATCCAGGCAATTTTCTTTTTACCTGAATAGGCTTTTTCCACTGCCGAATCAACGACCTTCAACATCACCGGGGTGATATCGGTACCAATGCCGTCGCCTTCAACGTAGGCAACAATAGGCGTGTCGGAGACTTCCAGGGTGGAGTCACTGTTGACCGTAATGGGCTGGCCATGGGTCGGAATAGAGATATGGTCGTAATGCATAAGCAAGCCAAAATGCGAAAAACGGCGCGAATTTTAACACCAACCACTCGCCCTTGTCTGGCCGATCTTCGGTGAAAATTGTTGCCTGAAGTTTTTAAAAACGACGACGCGGCCCTAGAGCCGCGTCGACGTGGACACCCCACCATGGGGCAATTCAAAACCCGATCAATGTTCGAACTGTTCTTCCTCGGTCGAACCTTCCAGAGCACTCAGGGAGCTGGTTCCAGAGGTCGCGGCCTGGGTCACTGCATCGAAGTACCCTGCACCGACCTCGCGCTGATGCTTGGTCGCGGTGTAGCCATCGACCTCGGCGGCAAATTCGGCCTCCTGCAACTCCACATAGGCTTTCATCTGGGTTTCCTTGTAACCCTTGGCCAGCTGGAACATTGAGTAGTTCAGGGCATGGAAGCCTGCCAGGGTGATGAACTGGAACTTGTAACCCATGGCTGCCAGTTCGCGCTGGAACTTGGCGATGGTGACGTCATCCAGATTGCGCTTCCAGTTGAACGACGGCGAACAGTTATAAGACAGCATCTGGTCCGGGTATTCCTTGTGAATAGCCTCGGCAAACTTCTTGGCCTGCTCAAGTTCAGGCTTGGAGGTTTCACACCAGACCAGGTCCGAATACGGGGCATAGGCCAAACCACGATTAATCGCCTGGTCCAGACCGGCACGAACCCGGTAGAAACCTTCGTTAGTACGCTCACCGGTGCAGAATTCCTTATCCCTGTCATCGACGTCAGAGGTCAACAGGTTGGCTGCATCGGCATCGGTACGGGCAATCACCAGGGTCGGCGTGCCGCTGACGTCGGCTGCCAGGCGGGCAGCGACCAGCTTACTCACCGCTTCCTGGGTCGGAACCAACACTTTACCGCCCATGTGTCCGCACTTCTTGGCCGAGGACAGCTGGTCCTCGAAATGCACGCCGGCAGCGCCAGCTTCGATCATGGCTTTCATCAATTCAAAGGCATTCAGCACGCCGCCAAAACCGGCTTCGGCATCTGCAACGATAGGCTGCATCCAGTCGATGCTGTTATCGCCTTCGGCGTGATGCAGTTGGTCGGCACGTAACAGGGTGTTGTTAATCCGCTTGACCACGGCTGGAACCGAATCAGCCGGATACAGGGACTGGTCGGGATACATCTGGCCAGCCAGGTTGGCATCGCCTGCAACCTGCCAACCCGAGAGGTAGATAGCGCGCAAGCCGGCTCTCACCTGCTGCATGGCCTGGTTACCGGTCAAGGCTCCCAGGGCATTGGTGTAATCGTACTCGTGCAAATAGCGCCAAAGCTTTTCGGCGCCTAGACGGGCAAGGGAATGCTCTACATGCACCGAGCCGCGGAGCCTGACCACGTCAGCAGCTGAATAATCCCTGACGACCCCTTTCCAACGGGGATTGGTTTCCCATTCTTTGCTCAGTTGCTCAATTGCTTTGTCCGTCATGTCTAATCCTCTTTCTTATGCCAACCGCGCGTAGGCTGGCAACGTTATAAACTCAACAAATTCTTCTGATTCAGTAATTTCTTTGAACACCTCGGCAGCTTCCACGAAGTGTCCGGCATCAAACGCCTCCTGACCGGCATTCTGGCGAATAACTTCCAGTTCCTCGGTCAGCAGTTCATTAAACATCTCGATAGTGACTCGGCGACCATCATCCAGCACGCCGCCGGGATGGCGTATCCATTGCCAGATCTGGGCCCGGGAGATTTCTGCAGTCGCCGCGTCTTCCATCAGGTTGTTGATGGGCACGCATCCGTTTCCACCCAGCCACGACGCCAGGTACTGGATACCGACGCTGATGTTATTTCTCAGGCCCGTCTCGGTGATCTTGCCAGCCGGCACTTTCAACAAGTCGGCAGCGGTAACGTTCACATCCTCACGCAGCTTGTCCAACTGGTTCGCCTGGGGCATCACCCTGTCGAACACACCCATGGCCACGGGCACCAGTCCCGGATGGGCTACCCAGGTACCGTCGTGACCGTTGCCAGCCTCGCGCTCCTTGTCGGCCAGCACCTTGTTCAGGGCGTCCTGGTTGGCGTCGGGGTCGTTCTTGATCGGAATCTGGGCCGCCATGCCGCCCATGGCGAATGCACCACGACGATGGCAGGTCTTGATCAATAACAACGAGTAGGAATTCAGGAAATGTCGGGTCATACCCACTTCATGGCGATCGGGCATGACAAAGTCTGGTCGATTTCTGAAGCGCTTGATGAAGCTGAAAATATAATCCCAGCGACCACAATTCAGGCCCACGATGTATTCGCGCAGCTCGTAGAGGATCTCGTCCATCTCGAAAGCGGCCAGGATAGTCTCGATCAGCACGGTAACCTTAATGACGTTGCCCGGCAGACCCAGGGCCTGCTCCGAATATTTCAGCACGTCGGCCCACAAGCGGGCTTCCAGGTGATTTTCAAGCTTCGGCAGGTAGAAATATGGCCCCGTTCCCCTATCCAGCAATTTGGCTGCGTTGTGGAACAGGTAGAGACCGAAATCCACAAACGCACCAGGGACCAGCTCACCGTCCACCGTGATGTGCTTCTCATACAAATGCCAACCCCTGGGGCGGACGATGAGAGTCGCGGTCTTGTCCTTAAGGGCGTAGCTCTTGCCTTGGGGAGAAGTGAAGGCAATCGAGCGATCCGCCGCATCACGAAGATTCAGCTGGCCGTCGACAACATTTTCCCAGGTCTGGCTGAGAGAGTCCTCGCAATCGGCCATGAACACCTTGGCACCGGAATTCAGTGCGTTGATGATCATCTTCCGATCGGTGGGGCCGGTGATTTCCACACGGCGGTCCTGCAAATCTGCAGGCACCGAGGTTACCTTCCAGTCGCCTTCGCGAATGGCACGTGTCTCGGGTAAGAAGTCGGGAGTTTTGCCGGCATCCAGCTCAGCCTGGCGGGCAACCCTGGCCTTTAGCAGTTCATCAACCCGGGGGGCGAACCTGCGGTGCAGGTCGGTGATGAAGTCCAGCGCCTGCGGGGTAAGGATTTCATTGAACCCCTCTCCCTGTGCACCGAGAATTCTCAAACCTTCTGCCATGGCCCCTACTCCTTCGGGTTTTAAATGTAATGTTCGCGGGTCATTAACCGGATTTTGTGTCCATCGGGTGGATATATATTGCAGCGCACAATGATACGCTGTGACCCCGATACTAGCAAGGCAGGAGAATTGAGCAAGTAGTCCCTGCCCGGCCTGTTACCATTGCCGTCACGGCTGTTTTGAGTACGTTGTATGAGTCTGTTTTTGTTAAACAAACCATTTCAGGTTATGTGCCAGTTCACCGATAATTCGGGACGTAAGACCCTGTCTGACTACGTTGTTGCGCCCGGGGTTTACCCGGCGGGGCGACTGGACTACGACAGCGAGGGAATGGTCCTGCTTACCGATGATGGAAAGCTCAAGGCACGCATCTCCCATCCCGAACACGGCGTGAGCAAGCGATACCTTGCCCAGGTGGAAGGAACCATCACCCCCGAGGCGGCCCGGCAACTGGTCAACGGTGTCGATCTCAAGGATGGCCCTGCCAGGGCTGTCAGTGCCAGGGTAATGGAAGAACCGGAATGGCTTTGGGAGCGAGTACCGCCGATACGAGTACGCAAGAACATCCCTGCAAGCTGGCTGGAACTTGAGCTCAAGGAAGGCCGAAATCGCCAGGTGCGTCGAATGACCGCGGCGGTAGGCTTCCCTACCCTGCGCTTGATCCGTACCCATATCGGCACACTGGAGGTGGCAGGGCTGGCCCCGGGTCACTGCCGGGAACTGACCCCGGCCGAGATTACTACTGCCTTCGGCAAGATTCCCCGATCTAGGCGCCCGAGACCTGTCGGCAACCGGCGATAAGCATGGCCATTTCCAGGGCCTGCTCGTAGTTCAGTCGAGGATCGACCTGTGACTTGTAGGCCAGGCCCAGGTCACCATCAGCAAGCCCACGGGCGCCGCCGGTGCATTCGGTCACGTTCTCACCGGTAAGCTCGAAATGGACACCACCGAGGTGACTGCCGGCATCCTGGTGCACGGCAAAAGCCGACTGCAGTTCAGACAGGATATTTTCGAAGCGCCGGGTCTTGACCCCTGAGGCCGCAGTTTCGGTATTCCCGTGCATCGGGTCACACACCCACAGCACCGGACTGCCAGTAGCCTGAACCGCACTGATCATCTCAGGCAACTGCTCCTTGATCCTGGCCGCACCAAAGCGGTGAATCAGGACCAGGCGACCGGGTTCATTATCCGGGTTGAGCACAGAAATCAGGTCGTGCAGCCACTGGGCGGTCATGCCCGGACCCACCTTCACCCCGATCGGGTTGGCGATTCCTCGGAACAGTTCAACGTGAGCGCCATCCATGGTGGCGGTACGCATCCCGATCCACGGCATATGGGTGGACAGGTTGTACCAACGCTTCCGGTGTTCCAGGTATCGGGTCTGGGCCTGCTCATAAGGCAGGTGCAGGCCCTCGTGACTGGCGAAAAATGTCGCGTGGGAGCTCTGGTGAATCGGCCGACGGCTGATGGTCTCAAGGAAATCCAGCGAGTCACTAATAGAGCTCACGATGCGTTGGTACTCGGCTTTCTGGGGTGAGTGCCCCAGGAAATCCAGGTCCCAGTACTCCGGGTGATGTAAATCGGCAAAGCCGCCATCCACCAGGGCACGTACAAAATTCAGGGTCAGGGCAGACAGGCTGTAGCCCTTGATCATCAACTCGGGATCCGGGGTCCGGTCCTCGAGAGTGAAGCCCATGCGATTCACCAGGTCACCCCGGTAGCTGGGCAGGGACACCCCGTCCCGGGTCTCAGTGTCCGCCGAACGAGGCTTGGCATACTGACCTGCCATCCGCCCTACCCTGATGATGGGCATTTTCAGGCCATGCAGCAGCACAACACTCATCTGGAGCAGGATTTTCAGCTTGACCGCAATCAAGTCCGACTGGCAATCGTCAAAGTTCTCGGCGCAGTCGCCACCCTGGAGCAAAAACGCCTCGCCACGCTGGGCACGGGCGATATCGTCCTTGAGCTTTTCAACCTCCCATGAGGTCACCAGGGGCGGCAGACTACCAAGCCTGCGCAATACGTCCTGAACCTTCGCCTGGTCGGGATAAAGGGGTTGCTGTTCGGCCACCTTGCTTTGCCAGCTAGATGGACTCCATTCGGGGCTGTGCTTAATGCTAGACATGGCGGGGATGCTACCCCGTTCACACTCTCTAAGGAAGCATAGAAACAAGCTTTGTGAGATAATTACCGGCTACGATGGTGTCCACAATCTGGATGCCGGGACCAAAGACCATAGCAGGAGTAACACCAATGACCATCGCCAGCGCGATCGAGAAGTTCTGGATGTTCGAACATCTGGGCCTTGAAACTGAAAACCAGGGCACCTGGTCCGGCAGCCACGGCTGGTCCGGCAGTGCCGACGACGGCGTCGTCGAATCCTTGAGCCCCGCCTCTGGCAAGACCATTGGTAATGTCTACGCCGCCAGCCTCGATGACTATGAGAATGTCATGAGCTCTGCCGAGGAAGTGGCCAGAGAATGGCGTAAAGTGCCCGCCCCCCGTCGTGGCGAACTGGTACGCCTGTGCGCAGACGAATTGCGTAAGCACAAGGATGCCCTGGGCAGCCTGGTCGCCCTGGAAATGGGCAAGATCAAGGCCGAGGGTGATGGCGAAGTGCAGGAAATGATCGACGTTGCAGATTTCGCCGTCGGCCAGGCCCGCATGCTCTACGGCAAGACCATGCCGTCAGAGCGCCAGGACCATCGCATGTATGAACAGTGGCAGCCCCTGGGCGTCATCGGCGTGATTAGTGCCTTCAACTTCCCGGTCGCTGTATGGGCCTGGAACGCGTTCATCGCCGCAGTGTGCGGAAACGTGACCGTATGGAAGCCTTCGCACCAGACTCCCCTGTGCGCGGTCGCTGTACAGAATATCGTGAACAAGGTCATCGAAGAAAACGGCTTCCCGCCTGTCTTCCAGATGTTCCTGGATCACGACCACCTGCTGGCTGACAAGTTTGTGAACGACCCGCGGGTTGCCATGGTGTCCTTCACCGGCTCCACCCGCATCGGTCGCATCGTGGGCGGAAACCTTGCCAAGCGCATGGGTAAAGTAATTCTGGAACTGGGCGGCAACAACGCGATCATCGTGGACGAGTTTGCCAACCTGGGCCTGGCCATTCCTGCGATAGCTTTTGGCGCCGTCGGTACTGCCGGTCAGCGTTGCACCAGCACCCGCAGGGTACTGATCCACGAGTCACGTTTTGACGAACTCAAGGAAAAGCTGGTTGCTGCTTACAAGCAGGTTCGCATTGGCGATCCCCTGAAAGAAGGCACCCTGATGGGCCCGCTCATCGATGAGAAGTCAGTAGGCAACTACCTGGCCGCCGTCGAGGCTGCGCGTGCAGCCGGTGGCGAAGTCCTGTGTGGTGGCAAGCGCATCGAAGGCAACGGCTTCTTCGTCGAGCCGACCATCATCGTTGCCGAGAACCACTGGGACATCGTGCAGTCCGAAACCTTCGCCCCCATCGTGTATCTGATCAAGTACAGCACGCTGGACGAAGCCCTGGAACTGCATAACGACGTGCCCCAGGGCCTGTCCTCGGCAATCTTCACCGACAAGGTGCAGCACGCAGAGCGATTCCTGTCAGCGGCAGGTAGTGACTGCGGTATCGCCAACGTCAACATCGGCACTTCCGGTGCCGAGGTCGGTGGCGCTTTCGGTGGCGAGAAGGAAACCGGCGGTGGCCGCGAGTCCGGCTCCGACGCCTGGAAGGGTTACATGCGTCGCCAGACTTGCACCATCAACTGGGGTAGCGATTTGCCGCTGGCCCAGGGCATCAAGTTCGACCTGTAACAACGCGTTCCAGGAAGAAACAAAAAGGGCGCAGGCAAAACCTGCGCCCTTTTTTTATTTCAGATCCAGGTGAGTTTCCGCTATCGGCCAGCAGGCAACATTCAAATGGCCTTGAAATCTAACCGGACATCCCGGATGGATTCAGATTCCCTCCCTGGATAGCCTGTGCATGTAACAGACAACCTATTCGGTCTTAAACTGGAACCACTGCCCATGTCCGAAACTCGCGTAAACGAGAAGAAACGTGGAATGGCTTTGGGTAGACCACTCGGACACCGTCTGAGCTTCGCGAAGACGCACTGACCAGATATACCGCGTATCCGGCTTGAGGGGCGTTTCAGGTTGCCACCGCGGTTCCGACAAATCCTCTACATAGGCAACGACACGCCCACGGGTGTATGACGGCATCAAGGCACCGCCAATTGCGTAGGATGCGGCTTCGTAGAGAACCAGGTCGTAACTGACCTCGGATTTCGGGCTCCCTTCCCAGCGAAACTCCGGCGTCAGATTGTTAACAACCGGGAATCCGGATGTGGTCACGTCTGGAGATATTGGTGTCACGCCGTCAAAACGCTCGGTGCAGCTAATCTCCCAGTCTTCATTGCAGGATCCACGAAAGCCCTGGAAGTTGCCGATGGGCTTGGGCACTTCCATCAACTGTTTGACATCGGCGGCGCTGCGATCCGGAAATCTTTCATCGTGCAGCGCCGCAATCTCATCAAACTTATCCTCAAAACCGGGGATGAGAAAGACAATGTTTCCGCGAAACACTATCGAACCAATATATGTGCTAGTTCCAGCATCCGGCGACTGGAAGGTCGTGCCGATGCGACCGGTCCGCTGCCCGATATCGGTATCCCAGATGTAACCAAGCAACAGGTATTCACCGGTGGGAAGAGTCCAAAAGAATTTACCTTCCTTATCCAGTTTGTACGTTATTGCCTCGTTAGTCCCCGAAGGCAGGATGATGAGGTAGAAGTGATCATAACCAAAGAACCTGGAACCCCACTCCTGCTGTTTGCCATCCTCGTAAACTTCAATGCTTCCGAAGACAATGCTCGAATCGGCAGCCACCTGCTCGACATCTTTCATCGTCGGAGATGCCGCACAGCCCCAAAGCAGTAGCGCCGCAAGCAAAGTAATGCGAAGTGATTTGCTCATCTTTCCTCCTAAGCGGGACTTGATTGCCCGCAGTCGGCGGCAGTCAGGCGATCTTGGGTCCTTCGAAGCGAAGAAGCGTCTCGGAGGAAGCGAGGACCCCTGGCTTTGCGTCACCAGCTTTCGCTAGGTTTGCCTTTATCGCAGAGTCAATTGTCCTACGATTGCGAAAGCAGTCAATTCTGAGATGTGCCTATTGATGCCGGCTTTGGGTCATAGGCACAGGGGTGGTGAGATCAGAAAGAGTCCAGATGAATGTCCGCTATGGGCCAGGAGCGGACGTTCAGGTTTTGCTAACAGATATTAGTTCGACGCTTCTGATGCGATGATGGCAACAATGCTCTGGATGCGGTTTTTCAGATATTTATAATCTTCCAGCACATCGGCCTGGCGTACCGTGTAGATGCCCACCGCGCTCATGAATTCGTCGGAACCAGACCATTGGTCGACAGGGAAATCACCTGCCACAGGAATGCCTGCCTGACCCATGCGATGCCAACCGGCTAGTTGGCTAAACGTATTGGAACTAAAAAAAGCAATTTGAGTCTCTAACAACAGTTTCTCACTTGCCCGTACGTCTTCAAATGATCCGAAAAAATCTGCGAGTTCAATTTTCAATCGATCATTCTGGAGAAGCTCGAGGTTTCCTGACGCAACTAATGCCTGGTATGCGCCAGGGCTCGCTGTGAAAACCTCGTAGAAAACAAGATGCCAGAGCAATTCCCGAGCTAATTCAGAGTCTATTTCAGATCCCTCTTGCATGAAAATTGAAAGTTGTCTGCCAGCATCAACTCCGCGGTCCGCGGCGTTATGGGAGGCATTGACTCGCTCCAGCATCGTGTCGAAGTCGCGGCCCAGTGCTGCCACGTGCGACTCAAGTTGGGCAGTTTGATTCCGTGAGTCCATCCATGCGTCTGCCGAAAGGGCCAAAAGAATACTGACAACAATCAGGAGTCCTTCGCTGAACATGCGTATCAACACAGGCCTATCCATTTATATCGCTCCCGATAAATCGTTAAGTATTCACTTGGTAAATTGCCCACGCAGATCAATAGACAGACAGCTTGTTAGCAAAAGCGGACGGTCTAGCCGAAGTCCGCTTTGGGTCAATAGCAGACTGTGGAATGAGTCTATATCAGTATCTCTCGACTGTCTGCTTCGGGTCGTAAGCGGACGGACGGATTGACTAGAAAGGATCTACGTTAGTGTCCGCTA
>CAKZML010000293.1 GCA_937128475.1 uncultured Chromatiales bacterium | reverse complement strand
TTTCTCCTGCGGCACTCCCCCATCCAGGGGGAGCACTCGCCAGGGAAAATCCTGCGACTTCGATCAGAAGATCAGGCGGTAACCCATATTCATGAAGTAGGCACTTGAGTCGGTGGCGGTATCCACACCGTCCTGTCGCCATAATTCACCGCCGGCTTCCATCTCAAGGGAACGGCGGCCAAGGCGATATTCCAGGCGCACCGACGGCCTGACGATCCATTCCTGCATATCATCGATAACCCGACTGCGATTATCGACCCGCAACCTGGGCTGTAACCTGAATCCTGCACCCATGGGGAACCTGGAATTCACGAACAAGGACACGGTGCTGTAGCGACTGCCATCCACGACTCGCACACCCATGATGGACATGTCGCCTTCGGTCAGCAGGCTGCTGCCAATTAACTGCATGTCGTAGGCGAACTCGTTACCGGTGCCGTCATAACCAGCAACCCCGTATGAGGATTCAGTGCCGGAAAGACTGAACATGGAGGCGTGCGCCTGTACCTGGAAACGCTCACTGATTGGATGCGAAATACCCAGCATCGCCGACTGGTACTCCGCCGACCGATCCGAGGCCATGATGCGCACTTCTTCTTCGGTTACTTCGGACAGCAGCAGATCCATAGACTGGCTTTGCTGTCCGATCAATGCATTCCTGCTGGTGATCAGCGGAGAGCGTCGGTAATCCAGGTTGCCCGACACCACCCAGGCACCGGGCAAGGTCCAGCTACCACTGAGCATGGCAATGTTCAGTTCGCCGTAGTAAGTATCGTAATCCACCAGGCCCAGCAGATTGCCGCGCACGTCGAAGTAGCGCATCTCGCCGCCTACTGCTCGCCTGTCGGTAGTGCCGCTATAGTCCTGGGCGTTATAGAACACCGAGAAATCCCAATCGTTAAAGACCTCGGCAAAATCCATGCTCATACCGTACAGGTTGCGTTCGGTCTGCAAGCTGTCACCGGACCTGTCCACCGTATAACCGGCAACACCGTTCAGGGTAATCCATGGGCTGATGTCGTAGGCCATGTGAGCGCCATCAAAACGCCCGAGAACGCCACCGGAATGCCGGGACTGTCGACCTACCCTGCCTGAAAGACCCGTACCCTCGTCGACCATTTCCAGGTAGGCCAGGTTAACATTGCCTTCATTTCTATCCTCAACACCGGTAATGAAATGCCGGTAACCGCCGTTCACCCGGGAGGTCATGCTGTAACGATCACCCTTGTAGCGCCCAACCATATCGGCGTTGGTGTACACGGTATCAACGGTCCGCTGGTTGTCACCCACGATGCGAACATCTCGGTAATAGTATTGCCAGAGACTGCCATAGGAGTCCCAGTTGCTATCGCTGGCGTTGGCCTTTGCTGCCGATGCACGGGCTACCTTGGGCGACTCGCCAGCCGTTACCAGGCCGACCAGGCGCTGCTGCACCCGTGGAACACCCTCAGAATCCGGATACTCGCCCAGGTAACGCTGATACTCCGCCTTGGCGTGTGCCAGCTGACCTTTACGTTCCCGGGCAAGGCCAAGAAATTCCCTGGCCTGCATGTGATCGGCGGTGTACGGACTGGCCAAGACGCTGGTCAGCAACCTGACCGCCTGGTCCCACTCCTGGTCAACGATCGCCTTGCGAGCGTCCAGCATGCGCCTGACTGCCTGTTCTTCGCCAGGAGACATCGGAGCAGCCGATGCCACTTCCGGGGCCGGCTCAACGCTCTGGGAGGCCACAGGCGCGACTGCGGCGGGCTCAGGCGTCTTTTCCACAGGCTCCGCTCTTACCTGGGTGGATACTGTGGGTAATGATGCTGTGGACGATACGACTGAACCGGCAACCACCGCCCCAGTGACCACCGGGGCCACCAAAGCGACATCTGACGGCGCCGGGGTAGTCTCGTTCACTGCCACCGGCTCGACGACTTCAACAACGGGCGCGGGAGAACTTACAACAGTTGCTGGAGGCAGGAGCCGATATCGATCAGCGAAATACCCTGGGCAATACAGCCCTGATCGAAGCCACCATTGGAAATCGCCGTGACGTGGTCCGGCTTCTTCTGGAATCAGGCGCCGATGCCGGATTGCGAAATCGTGACCGGCTTACCGCCCGTGCCATCGCCATGCAGCACAAGTCTGACGAGTTAATCGAGGAGTTCGACACTCACGCCAAAACAACAAGGGTATTTTTGGGATCTTTAATTAGCCGGTCATGCAAACTCGCCGGACCCAATTCATTCACATGAACGGGATGTGTCCGGCGACGATATTCACCCAGCTTTCAAATAGCCTGCACTCCAGAAAAGAAAACCCCGCCGAAGCGGGGGTTTCATTTATTCAATTAATGTGTCCCGTTTACCGAAACCGCTGCCCCTAGCGAAAGGGAACACGCAGATTCAGCATCCAGCGATCCTCACTATAATTCTCCTTGGTGAAAACAGAGCTGTATTCGATTCCGAAGGAAACCTTCTCCCTGGTTAACAAATCAAGGCCAACCGAACCCTCGAAGTACGCGCCGCCAAGATCAATCGGAACCTGCATCGGATCAACACCATTCGTAACAGCCGCGAAACCTGCGATGACATTAGTTTCGCCACCAGACAGGTAATGCTGCATCGCGAAGTTGGCATGCCAATGCAAGGTGGCCCCCGATTCCAGGACTTGCTGGAATCCAGTGACAACAGAAGGCCGCAAGAATGACTGAAGCTCACTGTTTGATCTCAGTGTCAGACTGGTACCTGCCCCCCCGGTTTCCTCGGTGTCATCCACGCTCAGGTTGTTGTAACCAAGGTCAATAGTCGCGGTGAGATAAGGATTCCCGATATCCATGATTCGTGACAATCGCAAAATGCCCGAATAGGATTGGAGACTGCGCTGTGCCGTGGCCGTGAAAGGATAGGCGACCGCTCCCCGACGCGTGACGTCAAGCTCGTTCCAGCTATAGGACTGGATAAACCCGATATCAGTTGCTCCATAGCGTCTGATCAGGGAAACACCCAGGTGATTAGTGGTGCCACGAGACTCCCAGTGACCGTCATAACCGTTGGCTGTGTTCTCCTCATGGGCAAAGCCCATGCCGAGGGCCCAGCTGCTATCCAGGATCGCATTCAGCCCCATCGACAGCCTGTTCAGCGAATGGTCAACCTCTTTGTAATCCCCATTGGCCTGATGTTTGCTGTTTTCCATATCAGCCTGTAACCAGAACGAAGTGGATTCACCAATGTAACGGTAGTCGCTTCCCGTTGCGGATACGTAGCCTTCACCCTGACTGCCTGAACCGGATGCACCTGTATCGCCCGATCCCGCCGTGCCAGCCGACACCGCAGTGTACCCGCGGTAGCTGGCTCCCAGACCGGACTCTGACCCAAAGCCGCCTTGAGACGCGAGAATTTGCGTAAAGCGCTGGCTGGAACGGATCAATTCCGCCTGGTGCTCTCCGTAAAAATCAGGCGTCAGCTGCGCCAGCGACTCGCGATAGACGTCCATCGTCGGATCGTAGACCAACTGGGTAACCGTATCAGCCAAGCCAGGGAAACTTCCCACCGACTGAATGCGGTTGAAGTAGTCACCCACTTCCGTGAGATTGGAACTCAACCCATTCGGCGAGAAATCGACGTTGTAATCAAGCACCGCATCCAGTCCATTCGGATACAGAAGCTCGTAAGTGATTACTACCGACGGAGCCGTGGTCAACACCATGCCGTTATCAATCGCACCCATTTCGGTTCCAAACAAGGTTTGCTGGAAATGACCAAAAGGAATGAGATGCGGGTTAAGCAGTGACACATCTACTTCACCATTCAGGTCGGCGGTTCCGGTCATGCTGATGTTATCCAGCACACCGGTACCGAAATCCAATTCCGAATAGGTATGACCCATTGCCGTTTGCGTAAAGCTACCAGTCAGCACGGTATCCTGCGCATTCATCGAGTCACCAATAATCATGCTTCCCGCATTGATCAACTGGTTGCTCGCAGCACCCAGAGAAAGGCTGGGCCCGGCAATAAACTGCATGTACTGATTGTTCATGAAGCTGTTTTCGCCCTGGCCCAGGTCGATCTGACCAAGGATCGTGCCATGGTTATCGATGAAGTCATTGCCGTCATCGCCAAGAACCGCCCAACCCAGGACCCGATCAACGGTGAACACCGATCCGTAGTTGGTGAAGGTATTGTCTCCACCACCGGATAACCACAGAGCTACGCCATCTTCAGCGGCATAGATGATGTGGTCTTCGGTCAGGCTAATGTTGATATCACCCTGGCCATCAGCTCCCTGTGACTGGGCAAATACACCCACTCCATCCTGGCCCCAGGCGATCACGTTGCCATTCAGCGTCAAGTCGATAGCGCCTGAAGTGCCTGCACCACCAGCGGTATCAGCAAACACGCGGTCAACAATACCGCCGCCGCCACCAAGGGTCTGTGCGAGAACGGCTATGGAGCCATCTCCCGAAACAAACACTGTTCCATTTTGTTCCAGGCTGATGTTGCCGCCGTTACCGCTGTTGTCACTGCTCAGGGACACCGTGACATCACTGGCATCCAGATCAGTAAATACAGCACCGCCGCCACCACCGATGGACTGCAGGAAGATACCGTGGGACAACTCGCCCTCAGTGCCAATCCAACCGTCGTTACTCAGCAGGATATCGCCACCGTCACCGGTAGAGTTTCCACTGGCACCCAGGGTTACGTTCAAACCGTCAAACCCGGTGAGGCTCGCTTGACCACCACCACCGCCGATGCTTTGAACCACCAGGCCCGAGGAATAATCTCCCACCGTGCTCAGGTTGCCCGCAATCTCGCTAGAGATGTTGCCGCCGTTGTTGTTCAGGCTGTCTACCGAACCCAGGATTGCCGTGGCAACTGCTACACCAGGACCTCCCGGGGCCTCGACCAGCGGATAAAGAGGCAACAAGCCCATGCTCCCAGCACCAGGCTGCTGCACAGCCTGCAGGAGTTCATCCTCGCGCCCGGACAACGTCCGCTTGATGGTCGTAGCCGGCGTCATTGCCAGCGGCGTAGCCTTGATCGGTCCCGAATTGCTTGAAGCATCCGCCACCAACTTATCGGCAGGCGCAACCTCAGCCGATGAGTCACTGTCAGAAGTCTCGTCCGAAGCATTGGTGTACTTGATCGTCGGGGCTTTTGATCCCGCCGACAACACAGCCTTGGAAACACTGACACCGCTCGAAGCATCCGCCACCAATTTATCAGCAGCTACGGTTGAACCCTCAGCCGATGAGTCACCGTCAGAAGTCTCATCCGAAGCATTGGTGTACTTGATAGTCGGCGCTTTTGATCCTGCCGACAAAACAGCCTTGGAGCCACTCGCACCACTCGGTGCAACTGCCTGAGCCGGATCATCCTCGGGAGCAGGATCAACAACGATTGCGTTAACAACCACGTTGCCGCCACCGCCACCGACGGACTGGATCACATAACCCTGAGACTGGTCACCGATCGTGCCTACATCTCCAGTACGAACATCATCAACATCACCGCCACCACTGTTCAGTGCCTGAGCACCACCCAGGGCAAGCTCAAGGTTGATGTTCGCCTGATTATCTGTGGCAAACAAAGTGGTTGCGTTACCACCACCGCCACCGATGGACTGCACCAGCGACGCGATGGAATTCGACCCGTAGGTATACATGGATCCGACAAGAGAGGACTGAACCTTGCTACCAATTGCATCAACAACATTTTCCCCGCCCATTTCAATGGCGGAAGCTATGAACGCAACCGTAGTGTCAATCGTGCCTCCATTGTCGGGCAGCGTATAACCCCCAACCGCTATTTCTCTTGCCTTCGTGCTGGCATCAATGAACATTTTGACGTTACCGCCTCCGCCATTGATGGATTGCTTGAGCTGCGCCTGGCTATTTTCTCCGTACATGAAAATATCGCCGGTCGTATCTATGTCAACCGTTCCTGCAACACCGCCGGATCCATCTCGACCACCCAGCACTGTAGATACGCCGTAGTCAGCAAGCATCCAGGCTGGGCTGGAAATAGATTGCCCTACGTTGCCGCCACCGCCTGAAATTGACTGCACAAAAATTCCGTAGGAATCATCGCCATGGGAAATAATCGTGCCTGTGTTCTGGACAAACACGTTACCGCTATCTGCGCCTGTACCACCGTTTCCACCTATACCTATGGTACCCAACAATCCGGATGCATCCGTCTTGGGATTCATCAGCAGGTTCTTGGAGAAGGCGACCGCCATGCCGCCATCTCCGCCACCACCGCCAATGCTCTGGGCGTACACACCGTAAGACTTGTCACCGAATACTTCGATAGTGCCGCTGTTTAACACAGTGACATCACCGGAAATATTGCCATCGCCACCGAAGCCACCTATCGACATGTTCATGGCCTTTTGGTCGGTTGCCTTGGGCGCCATCACTGTGTCGTGCGCCATGGCCATTCCGCCGGCGCCGCCACCGCCACCGATCGACAGGGCAACGATGCCGTGAGACTGGTATCCGTAGGTGGTTATCGTTCCCGTGTTCTCCACATAGACGTCACCACCCTCGCCGCCATCACCACCATTACCTCCGAGTGAGAAGTTGTAGCTCGCGGCTGAACTCTTGGGCGCAGTTCCGGTGAAAGGAAAACCATCTCCGTTTGAAGTGGATGTCTGGCTGCCAACACCACCACCGCCACCGATACTCATTGCCATGATGCCGTGGGATGAATTGCCTACCGTAATGATTTTTCCGGAATTTAAATCACCCGGCTGAGCTAGGTTCCAGACGTTAACGTTGCCGCCCGAGCCTCCTTCACCACCAGCTCCGCCAAGGGCCACGGAGAAATTATTACCGCCTCCCTTACCAGTTACAGAGCCGGTACTGACATCGCTGGCACTACCACCACCGCCACCAACGGACTGAGCAAAGATTCCGTAAGAATTCGCTTTGGAAGTTCCAATTCCACCCGTGTTAACGACATTGACTTCGCCACCTCTGGCTTCCGTCGCATCGCCTCCCGTGCCGCCCAAGGTAATAGAAACCCTGTTGGCGGATTCAACGTCATCGGATTGCTTAACTATTTTGTATTGAGCTGTGCCGGCATTACCACCGCCACCGCCGATGCTTTGGGCAAGGATGCCATGGGACCTGTATCCATCAGTAATAATAATCCCACTGTTGTCAACGTTAACAATGCCGCCCCACATTCCGGTGCCACCGTCGCCGCCAACCGATACATTCACAGCCGTTCCTGACGATGGCTTGTATCCGCCCGACCTGGC
This sequence comes from uncultured Chromatiales bacterium, assembly GCA_937128475.1. Taxonomy (GTDB): domain Bacteria; phylum Pseudomonadota; class Gammaproteobacteria; order Steroidobacterales; family BM003; genus CAKZML01. The sequence continues at coordinate 9,410 of CAKZML010000293.1, read as the reverse complement.
TGCCCCGCCATTTCCGCCACCACCACCAATGGATTGCGCCAGAATACCAACTGCTTCGTCATTGTAGGTACGCACCTGGGCACTGCTGTTAACAGTAACGTCTCCGCCGATGCCAGCATCGCCGCCCGTGCCACCCATGGACAAAGACAGTTTCGCTGCAGCTTTACCTGCTGTATTGGCCGAACCACCATTACCGCCGCCGCCGCCAACGCTTTGCGCGAAGATTGCGTGAGCCCCTTCACCTTCGGTGATTACCCATCCGGCAGCATCCAACGTCACATCGCCGCCTCTACCTGAGGAACCGCCTTCGATACCAATAGAAAGCTTCGCCTCCTGGGCTTCTACCTCACCGGTATCTGACTGCTGACTCGGAATTGCGGCGGATACAGATGTTGATGAGCTATTGCCGCCACCATTGCCAATGGATTGCGCCAGCAATCCGTATGATCCTGTACCGTGCGTTGTCACTACTCCATCTGAGGACAGTGTTACGTCGGCGCCATAACCACCGGTACCGCCCTGGCGTCCAATCGTAATACCCATTTGCTTACCGGAGACCAAGGTCGCTGCGACATCCATGCCGGCATTGCCGCCACCGCCGCCAATCGACTGGGCCAGGATGCCATAGGAGTCTTTGCCATGGGTTTCAACATTACCGACATTGACCACATCTACCGTATCGGCGTGTCCACCGTCTCCCGTTGCACCTCCAACAGCAAGATTGAACCCCATGTTTTCGTTTGGCTTGTTATATAAGCCGCCGTTACCCGATGCGTCTGCATATGTAACAGCCAGGTTAATATTTGCGTTGCCACCACCACCACCAATGGATTGCGCCATGATGCCGTGGCTATTGTCTTTCTGCGTTTCAATATCACTGTAGTTATTGACTTCAGCATGACCGCCGTTACCGGCATCACCACCGCCACCACCAATGGCAAACTGAGCTGCAAAGCCCGGATCCGTATTACCTTTACCGACCTGGGTGAAGCCCATAATAAAGTTCATGCCGGCATCGCCGCCGCCGCCACCGATACTTGAGGCTTCGATGCCGTGAGCGTTGACGCCATTGGTGTTAATTGCACCTGCGGCGTTGGACTCGTCACCACGATTGATAACGACGAACCCTGCATTACCGGCCGAGTCACCGGAACCACCAACACCGACGCTGATCGGTGAACTGTTCTGGGCAAACACACCGGTAACATTCATACCGCCGGTGCCACCACCGCCGCCGATGCTCTGACCAAACACACCGCGGGAGTTATCACCGTTCGTGGTTACAACCCCTGACTGGGTAATGATCACATCGCCGGCATCGTCACCAGCGCCGCCATTACCACCAATACCAGCCACGATAGTCAGGTCTTTCTTGCCACCGGAATTCTCCGAATCGGCAAAATTGAGCTGACCGCTGACGTTCATGCCACCGTTACCGCCACCGCCGGCGATACTTTGCGCCATGATGCCGTGCATCCAGTTGCCCGTGGTGATGGAATTGCCGACGTGGGTCACGCCCACATCTCCGCTGGCGGCGCCAGCGCCACCAAAGCCACCAATACCAACGTTAATCGAAGGCAAATTACCTTCCTTGGCAATCGCTATTCCGCCACTGACGTTCACGGCTCCATTACCGCCGCCGCCACCGATACTCTGGGCAAGAATGCCTGCGCCAAAGCTCAACTCAACGTCCCCGCCCGCAGCAACTTCTTCCGCCACAGCATCCAGGCCACAAGTTATGTCTGCACATCCGGAGCTGTTGCCTGACGCGTACACGTCGGCAGTCACATCAACGGTAACGTCCTTGCCAACGCCTGCGTCACCGCCAAAACCGCCGACGCCGACAATCAGCGATGAATCCGAACTGATGCCACCACTTACATTGGTGCCACCATTACCACCACCGCCACCCAGGCTTTGAGCCAGGACCGCGGAATGGCCAGCGCCATGACTGGCGATGCTCTCACCGCCGGTCACCGTCACGTCCACATTTCCTGCGTCACCACCTTCGCCGCCGAAACCACCGACACCGATCATGATTCCATAGGCATCACCGTTGTTGACTGCATCGGTACTCGCGTAGGAAAGGCCGGCGCTTACGTTGACGCCACCATTACCGCCACCGCCACCGACGGACTGGGCAAGAATGCCGTGTGAACCCGTACCTTCATTCAGCTCATAGTGTGCCGCGATTGTCTCGCCCGTATCCGCGTCAACGTACTCGTCAACCCAGGTCTTGGGCCGGGCATCGATAGTGCCGGCGTAATCAACATCAACGTCACCAGCTGTACCACCGCCGCCGCCAAAACCACCTACGCCGATAGATACCGCAGCGGTTTTCGAAGAGGGCGTATCGGAATTGGTAAAGGCCAAGGTTCCACTGATGTTGGTTCCGCCATTGCCGCCACCGCCACCAATTGACTGGGCGACCAGGCCATGTGAGTTATTACCCAGGGTCAACACGTCACCGGTGACATCCAGGGTCACCATTTCAGCATTACCGGCACCGCCGCCAAATCCACCAACGCCCACACCTACCGCAGCGCCGCTCTTACCGGTGAGATTCACTGCACCGGTTACATTGATTGCTCCGTTACCACCACTGCCGCCCAGGGACTGGGCAAAAATCGCCGTGGAGTTATCGCCGGTAGTCACGAACATATCATCCGCATCGCCAGCAGTTACCGTGCTGTAAACCTCGTTGGCGTTACCACCATCACCGCCAAATCCGCCGATGCCCACGCCAACCGATGCACCATTTTCCTGGGACATGTTGATCGTGCCAGTGACATTGATGCCACCGTTACCGCCACCACCGCCAAGACTCTGGGCGACTAGGCCTGTGGACTCGTTTCCGGTGGTCAACAAACCGCCGGTATAGGTATTCCTTACGATGGCGCCATCACCACCGGACTCGCCAAAGCCGCCGATGCCAACGCCAATGCTTGCACTGCCAGACTTGGAGCCTGACAGGCTGCCGGTAACGTTGAGACCGCCATTACCGCCACCGCCACCAACAGACTGGGCCAGCACGCCCACCGACCGGTCACCCTGGGTCTGGACATAACCGGTTACCGTATTCGTAACATCTTTGCCGTCACCGCCTGCACCTCCGGAGCCACCTAATCCGACACCGATCGCACCTGAATAACTCTCGGCAAATGCGACTGTTCCGGTAACGTTAATACCACCATTACCACCGCCGCCACCGAGGGACTGGGCGATGATGCCACCGGCATTTTCTGCGTAGTGAGCTTCAATGGTCTCACCGGTATCCGAATTAACTGTCTCGGGAATCAAAACATGGGAGGTAATAACCGTGCCGGTGAAGTCAGAGATCACCACACCACCATCACCGCCACCACCACCGGATCCGCCGATGCCAACACCGATGCTACCGCTGGGACCGGAGGTTGCACCGGATATGGCAGCGCTGACATTGAAGCCACCGTTACCGCCGCCGCCACCGACAGACTGCACCAGCAATCCGGCTGAATTTTCACCCTGGGTTGTCAGGTTGCCAGTAACCGATGAGGTTACCGTATCGGAATTGCTGGCTACTCCGCCGCTACCGCCCAAACCAACGCTGACAGACCCGCTACCCGATCCGCCACCCGCAAGAGCCGCGGAAACATTGAAGCCGCCGTTACCACCGCCACCGCCAACAGACTGGGCGATGACCGCTGTTGAATCATTGCCCTCGGTAGTGACATTGTTTGTAACGTTCAGGTCCACTGTTGAACCCGCGCCGCCACCGGCGCCGTCTCCACCAAGGCCGACTGAGATTGCGCCACCAGCAGTTTCGCCGCCGGCTCCGCCGGCGCTCACATTAAAGCCACCGTTACCGCCACCACCGCCGACGGACTGGGCCAAAATACCTACCGAGGAATCACCATAAGTCTGAACCTCCCCGGTTACGTTTACGTCGACGCCCATGGCGTAACCGCCCGCACCACCGCCGCCACCGAGACCAACATTAATCGAACCGCCGGCAGTACCACCGCCGGCTGCACCGGCCGAAACATTGAAGCCGCCGTTGCCACCGCCGCCGCCAATAGACTGACCAACAATTGCTGCAGAGTTATTGCCCTCGGTGACAACCATGTTCAGAACATCAAGGTCAACCATCCCGCCGTTGCCGGCTGTGCCACCTTCGCCGCCAAGCCCCACAGAGATCGCGCCACCGGCAGTGCCACCACCCGCTCCGCCGGCACTGACATTAAAGCCACCATTACCGCCACCGCCGCCGACCGACTGGGCTAAAACACCCGTAGACCTCTCGCCCTCGGTGTTTACTTGTCCGGAAACCAGCGCGGTGACTAAACTTGAAAAATTACCGTCGCCGCCAGCTCCACCGAGACCGACATTGATTGCACCACCCGCAGTGCCGCCGCCCCCTATGCCTGCACTGACATTAAAGCCACCACTGCCACCGCCACCGCCAATGGATTGAGCAATAATCGCGCCTGCGTCATCGCCTTCCGTGGTCACTGAGTTCGAAACCGTCAGGTCTACTTCACCACCGGTGCCACCGATTCCGCCGTCACCGCCCAGGCCGACCGATACAGCACCACCAGCAGTGCCGCCTCCCCCAATGCCCGCGCTTACGTTAAAGCCACCGTTACCGCCACCGCCGCCAAGGGACTGAGCAACCACACCGGTAGAGTTATCACCCATGGTATTAACCTGGCCTGACACTATTGCAGTTACTTTCCGGGAGAGATTGCCATCTCCGCCTGCCCCGCCCAGGCCCACATTGATCGAGCCACCTGCAGTACCGCCGCCACCCAGGCCTGCAGAGACGTTGTAACCGCCGTTGCCGCCGCCACCGCCGACGGACTGTGCAAGAAAGCCAATTGAATTATTACCCTGGGTAGTAATGGACCCTGATGAGGACGCATTCACTATGCCGCCCTCTCCGCCACCACCGCCCGTGCCGCCTAATCCAACACTGACAGCACCACCTGCGGCTCCACCAGCTCCCAGGCTGGCCGATACGTTAAAGCCGCCGTTTCCTCCACCGCCACCAATGGACTGAACAACAATACCGTGAGAATTCTCTCCGTAATGGGCTGGAGTTACTTCGATTTCGACGTCATAAGATTCTGCCCATGTAGCCGCTTCGTCCTCTGCAAGCGTACCCACACCAAGAAGGAGATTACCCTCTTCGTCAAAAATTTCTGTCGGGTTAAAAAAGTTTGCAACCGAACCGGTTCTGATCGTTTGGGATTCTGATTCGGCAATCAATACAGAACCTGTGATGACATCTGACTGAATGTCAGCCCAGACCGCTCCGCCATTGCTTCCGGCACCAGCGTCACCACCAAGACCAACACTGACACCACCACCAGCGGCGCCTCCAGCTCCAAGCGCCGCTGCAACGGAATACCCACCGTTACCGCCACCTCCACCGACCGACTGAACAATCACCGCAGTGGAGTTATCTCCCTGGGTTTCAATGGTTCCAGAGCCAGTCGCCAACAACACGGAACCGCCTTGGCCTCCACCAGCACCAGAGCCGCCCAGGCCTACGGAAACACCGCCAGAAGCTCCACCAGCTGCCGCCACACCGACTGATATTGATCCGCCGCCGTTGCCGCCACCGCCGCCTACTGACTGCGCCAGGATGGCCGTGGCATTATCACCCGAGGTAGTAATGTCGCCCTCGAGACCGACTTCGACGAGACCGCCAACTCCGCCCACGTCGCCATCACCGCCAACGCCAATTGACAGGGAACCACTGGCACCAGCCCCGGCGCTGGCAGCTACAGATACCGAGAGGCCACCGTTACCGCCGCCACCGCCGACGCTCTGCGCCAGGAAGCCGGTAGAGTTATCTCCGAAGGTCCTGATGCTGCCATCAAATCCGGTTGTAGCAAGCGTATAGTTTGCTGCCGATGTGCCGGTTATGTTCCCGGCCGTGACAGTACCACCATCTCCACCGCTCCCACCGTCGCCACCAATGGATACACTGAGAGAGCCGGCAGCCGGTCCTGCTGATGCAGCAACGGACACTGAAGACCCACCGTTACCACCGCCACCGCCGACACTTTCCAGCAAAATTCCCGTGGCATTATCACCGACGGTCGTAACATTGCTGGATCCACCAGCTCTGTCCAGGGTGACTACACCGCCGTCTCCAGCAGCGCCGCCATCGCCGCCAATCGCGATAGAGACTGCACCCATGAATCCGGCCGTAACCGTTACTGCGCTGCCGCCGTTACCGCCACCACCACCGACGGATTGTGCGTGAATGCCAGTCGAATTCTCACCGTCATTCACAATGCCAGTCACGTCATCCACATAGGGATTGGCGCCGGTCAAGATGTCGCCCCCTTGCAGATTCACGCGGACTTCGCCGCCATCACCACCGGTATCGCCAGAACCACCAACAGACACGCCTGCAAACAACCCAACCGTTGTGGCACTGCCACCATTACCACCACCGCCTCCGATGGACTGTGCAAAAATACCCGGCGCATCATTACCACTGGTCTGAATCGTTCCGTTATTGGTAACGGTGACCGTATCTCCGGCTCCACCGCCTGCGCCGCTACCGCCAATCGAAGCAATCAGCGCGCCGGTTGATCCGCCGTCGCCACCGCCGCCGCCTACGCTTTGAGCAACGATACCGCGAGCAAATTGACCCTGCGTGACAATCAAACCGTTGTTGGAAATAGTGACTTGTCCACCATCCCCGGCTGAATCGCCATCCCCACCGATTGAGATCAGGCCACCGCTGTCGCCACCACCACCGCCGCTGCCGCCAACTGACTGTGCGAAGATGCCATCCGAGCCGATACCGGTCGTATTTATTTCGCCTGTGGCGCCATTTGTTACGCTTACCGCAGCAGAATATCCGCCGATTGAACCACCGCCACCCAACGCGAACAAGCCGCCTGAATCACCGCCTGACCCACCGCCGCCGCCGATGCTTTGCGCGTAAATTCCTCTGGAGAAATCACCCGTTGTCGTGATCTGGCCATTATTGGTGATGTGCACCTCGCCGCCCCAGCCACCAAGGTCACCACCTCCGCCAATCGCGACAATCAAGTTTCCGGATGCACCGGAATCTCCACCTGCACCGCCTATACTCTGAGCGTAAATGCCATGTGCTTGCAGCCCCCCGGTACTAATCGTCCCAGAGCTTTCATTGATAATTGTGACTGTCCCGCCGTTGCCTCCGCTGTTACCGTCACCGCTTGCACCAATAAGACCCCACTGTTCACCACCTGCACCACCTGTAGCACTCCGACTGAGCCCATAAATGCCGCGCGCGTAGTCTCCAACAGTAACGATGTCTCCGTAATTAGTGACGGTAACCGGGCCACCATTTGCCGACGCTCCACCATCTCCGCCGGTCGGCGCCCCATATCCGCTACCACCATCACCACCCCTTCCCGAAATGCTGAATGCATAGATGCCGTGGTTTTCTTCTCCCTGGGTTTCGATCAGTGCGCCCGCTGTATTGGTCACATCGACACTGTCTCCGTCAGCACCGGGCTGGCCATCAGTGCCGGAAAACGGAGATGCATAGGTGTCCCCACCGTTGCCGCCATTACCGCCTACGCTACCGATCAAAAGGCCGGGGCCATTTGAGCTGGATATGTCGTCATAATTGGTATGTTCAACCGGACCGGAAGTGTGCCCCGGATCGCCATTTCCTGCTGGAACAAACAGCGCGCCATCGCGGCCATTGGCCCCGGGATCTCCATACACAACTTCGACATAGCCTTGTAATCCACCGCCGTCGAATGTTGGAGTTGGTTCGGTGGTTACCGGCCCGGCCACAAAATAGTACTTGGTCGCCAGCTCGTCACCCGAGACATCGGGGCTCAGATCAAGGACTACGTCGCCCGTGGCTAAATCGATGCTGGTGATTGTATAGACCAAATATTGACTGGCATCCGGATCCAATGGGTAAGCCGGATTCAATATGTAATAGGGATCATCAACCTGCTTCACAAGCCAGCTATAGCCATCGGCTGTGATCACACCGGCAACCGTTCCAACTGTCGCTGTGCCGGCTGGATCGGTCACAAGGTTGCTAACCGTTGTGGTTGCCCCGGTAATCGGGTTCGTAACTGTCATGCCAACCGTAGAAGTCGCCGACGGCACGGGAGGCGGGGGCGGCGGCTCTGTCTGCGCCCACGAGATCATTGGCATGCACAAGAGAAGCAGGGCAACTACTAACCAGCTTGAAAACAATCCATGATTCCGTTGGCCTGGACTCCAGGATCGCGATCTGTCCGCTACCCCAGAACCTGGTGATTTCTGCCCACCTTCAAAATTCAACAATGCAACTGAAACCGTTTCCATACGAAATTTAGTCATGGTTATTCTCGCTAGTTTTTTATTCAATCTTATGCGGATTTGATCTTCTAACTGACCGGGCTTTATCTATTCGCTACTACACAAACCAAACCATTCCACCGAAACCCTCATTACTAATTAGATAGATTCCGAGGAAAGATTGTGCCTAATAGGTATAAACCCTGATTCAACAGGAAAACTACTTCAAAAAATAAAGAAAGAGAAGCGCCTTAGCTTATTAGGTTTTACTGATTTCAAGAAAAAATGCTTTGCCGTTTTGTTATCACCTATCTACAGGCTCAAACTCGCGTTCAGGGCATTTGCAGTGCCCGCACTTACTTTACTGGTCATGCCGTCGTGACAGACAATAATCGCGCAATAAATAGAGGGAGCCACCAACGCAAGTTTTACATAAGGGCATTTATTTCTTCCGAGCTTATTCTTTGGAAGAAGACAATCTTGAAGAAGTCCGTGGAGACACGTTCACACTTAACTGACTAAAACGTTAATCGTCCCCGCATCTCAAACCGGAAACGTCAACTCTCTAGCTGCACCGGTAAGGGGTAATCTGAAGATCGGCTTTAATCATTAAGCACAAAAAAGGCCGACCCCTTTCGAGACCGACCTCTTTTCATCCGGCGCCAGCACCTCTACGCCTTCAGTACTCCGATATCTCGCGTCAAAACGCAATAAGTCGATACCCCTGGTTCTGCAGCGAGACCAGCGCGGTCATAGCGGACAAGGCTAGTTTCACACCCGGCAGTAATTCTGATTTGTCATAGCCTCCGAAGGCAGCGCTTTGACCGCAGAGCACTATCTCCACGTCCGCCGCTATCAACGCTTCCACCAGTGCCCGATTGGGATTATCCATTCCGAATCGTTTTTGAAATGCCTCATCCGTAAGCAGGTCACGAGTGGCCTTTCCATGTATCACCACTGCTGCCCGAAGATTGTCTTTCGACACTCCCGAACCGGCGTGCATGTTCAGGTATCGTGCGGGGGTCTCCAGGTAGCGACTGGGCTCACCGGGCTCCGGTGACTGGGCCACATCAAACACAGCTTTCAACGATTGATCCATCGGCGTTGCAAAACCCGGT
>CAKZML010000292.1 GCA_937128475.1 uncultured Chromatiales bacterium | reverse complement strand
CCTTGGGAAGGTCATGCTGCATCGCGTATAATTCCCGCTTTTAGGGTACACACCTCCGGGAGGGAAGATGACCGATTCATTTAACGCGCGCGGCACACTCAAAGTCGGCGACAAAGACTACGGGATTTACGGTCTGGGATCTGTAGGCGCTGAGCGCCTTGCCCGACTTCCCTACTCTCTCAAAATTCTCCTGGAGAACCTGCTGCGCCATGAAGACGGCGTGAACGTCACCAAGGCAGATGTGGACGCCCTGTTGAACTGGGACGCCAAGGCTGAGCCCAGCCAGGAAATATCCTTCACGCCTGCCCGTGTGATCCTGCAGGACTTCACCGGCGTACCCGCGGTGGTCGATCTGGCCGCCATGCGTGACGCCGTGGTCAAGCTCGGTGGCAAGGCCGATAGCATCAACCCGCTGTCACCTGCCGAACTGGTCATCGATCACTCGGTACAGGTAGACCGCTATGGCAACGCCGACTCACTGGCCGAGAACAACGCCATTGAATTCGGCCGTAACAAGCAGCGCTATTCATTCTTGCGCTGGGGCCAGAATGCGTTCCGCAACTTCCGCGTTGTTCCGCCCAACACCGGCATCGTCCACCAGGTAAACCTGGAATTCCTGGGCCGCGTGGTGTTTGGCACCGACGGCGATACCCCCATGGCCTATCCCGATACCCTGGTGGGTACCGACTCGCATACCACGATGATTAACGGCCTGGGCGTACTGGGTTGGGGTGTCGGCGGTATCGAGGCCGAGGCAGCCATGCTGGGTCAGCCTGTAACCATGCTGATTCCCCAGGTAATTGGATTCAAGCTCAGCGGAAGCCTTAGAGAAGGCACCACCGCCACCGACCTGGTGCTGACCGTCACCGAAATGCTTCGCAAGAAGGGTGTGGTTGGCAAGTTCGTCGAGTTCTTTGGTGATGGCCTGGCCAACATGCCCCTGGCAGATCGCGCCACCCTGGGCAACATGGCACCGGAATTCGGCAGCACCTGCGGCATTTTCCCCATCGACGAGCAGACCATCCGCTACCTGGAACTCTCGGGTCGCGATTCGGATCAGATCGCCCTGGTCGAGGCCTATGCCAAGGCCCAGGGTATGTGGCGTGTAGATGGCCAGCCGGATGCCGATTACACTGACGTCCTGGAACTGGACATGGGTACCGTGGTACCCAGCCTGGCCGGCCCCAAGCGTCCCCAGGATCGTATTCCCCTGACCGATGCCAAGACCACCTTCGAAGGCCACCTGGCACCCATCGCCAAGGCCCGCGCCACCGGCGGCAAGGCCCAGGTCAGCATGGATGACAAGAACTTCGAAATGGAAGACGGCGCGGTATTGATCGCCGCCATCACCAGTTGCACCAACACCTCCAACCCGGCGGTACTGGTGGCAGCAGGCCTGCTGGCCCGCAAGGCAGCAGCCCTGGGCCTGAGCGCCAAGCCCTGGGTAAAAACCAGCCTGGCCCCTGGCTCTCGCGTGGTTACCAACTACCTGGACAAGGCAGACCTGACCAAGGACCTGGAAGCCATGGGCTTCTACAACGTTGGCTACGGTTGCACCACCTGTATCGGTAACTCCGGTCCCCTGCGTCCGGAAATTGCCAATGCGGTCACCGACAGCAAGCTGGTCGGCACCTCGGTGCTCTCCGGCAACCGTAACTTCGAAGGTCGCATTCACGCCCTGGTGCAGATGAACTTCCTGGCCTCACCGCCGCTGGTAGTCGCCTACGCCCTGGCCGGCAACATGAATGTGGACCTGTACAAGGATCCGCTGGGCATCTCCAAAGACGGCAAGCCTGTCTTCCTGAAGGACATCTGGCCGAGCCAGGCAGAAGTCGCCGAAATCATCCACAACTCACTGGATCGCGCCATGTTCCAGCGCAGCTATAAGGATGTATTCGCCGGTGACAAGAACTGGAATGGCCTGCAGGTTCCGGCAGGTGAAATCTACGAATGGGATCCGGCTTCCACCTATGTGAAGAACCCGCCCTACTTCGATGGAATGACCCTGGAAATCGATGCTGTTGAAGATATCCGCGGCGCACGGGTACTGGCCCTGCTGGGCGACTCGGTCACCACTGACCATATCTCCCCGGCCGGTAACATCGCCAAGGACAGCCCGGCTGCCGAGTACCTGATGGCCCAGGGCGTTGAGCAGAAAGATTTCAACTCCTACGGATCCCGTCGCGGTAATCATGAAGTGATGATGCGTGGCACGTTTGCCAACATCCGTCTGCGTAACCAGCTGGCTCCGGGAACCGAGGGTGGCTGGACCGTACATATCCCCAGTGGCAAGCAAATGACCATCTATGATGGCGCTATGCAGTACAAGGCAGAGGGCGTTCCCCTGGTGGTGCTGGCCGGCAAGGAATACGGCACAGGCTCCTCGCGTGACTGGGCTGCCAAGGGCACCAAGCTGCTTGGTGTGCAGGCTGTAGTCGCCGAGAGCTTCGAGCGTATCCATCGCTCGAACCTGATTGGCATGGGCGTATTGCCTCTGCAGTTCAAGGAAGGCGAAAACGCCGGCACCCTGGGTCTGACCGGTAAGGAACTGATCAGCATCGAAGGTCTGGATAATGCCAGGGCCAAGACGGTCACCGTGGTCGCCACTGCAGACGACGGTAAGGAAACTCGCTTTGAGGCCCAGGTGCGTATCGACACACCCAAGGAACGCGACTACTACCTCAACGGCGGCATCCTGCACTACGTGCTGCGCCAACTCGCCAAGGGCGAAGCAGCCTAAGACGAATCGGGGCGGCGGCAGATGCCGTCGCCCCACTTCTTTTTCCAGCCAGGAATCCAGTCCTTCAGCCATGACTATTAGCGGCGATTTACTCGACCTGATTCGGAACAGCCAACGCATTACGGTATTAACCGGCTCGGGCATTTCTGCCGAGAGCGGTATCCCCACATTTCGTGACGCCCTCACAGGCCTTTGGGCTAATTATTCTCCCGAAGAACTGGCCACACCCGAGGCGTATTACAAAAATCCCTCGCTGGTATGGAAATGGTATGCCTGGCGACGGCAATTAATCTCTCAGGCACAACCCAACCCGGCACACCAGGTATTGGCCCGGATGCAGTCCAGGGTCGCCGGTTTCACCCTGCTCACCCAGAATGTTGACGGCCTGCACCAGCGTGCAGGAAGTACCAGTGTGGTCGAGTATCACGGCAACATCATGCGCACCCGCTGCTCTCGCCATGGATGCATGACCGACGTGCCACCGATAGAGGGAGAGCCCCCGGCCTGCCCGGAGTGTTCGGCCATGCTCAGACCCGATGTCGTCTGGTTTGGGGAATCCATTCCCAATCACGCTCAATTCACGGCAGTCACCGCCAGCGAGGATTGTCAGCTGTTCATCGCCATTGGCACCTCGGGAATCGTCTACCCTGCCGCCAGCCTGGCCCAGTTGGCCCAGTCAAAGGGTGCCCGCTTCCTTGAAATCAACCTGGATCGGACACCCCTGTCTTCCATGGCGGATTTCCGGCTCCAGGGCCCGGCCGGAGAAATCTTACCCGAACTGGAACAAGCAGCCTGGCCCGATGTCAGATAACCTATAAGCCGTATCCCGGGCAGGGACGGCAATTCGAAACATGGAGATCGACTCATGGACATGAGTTTTAGCGGAATTCGACAGTGGTGGCAGAATCGCCGCCTTAACGCGTCCCTGGGCGACAACAAACAACCTGCCAGTTGGAGAAAAAAGACTGCCTATGCCGTGATCGCGGTGTTCCTGATCGTGCAGCTTGGTTTCGCCTGGTACTGGTCCAGGGAGCCCGACCTGTTCTGGATTCAACGAGGCGCCAGCCCAACTACCCACGTTGTGGGCTATGCAACCACCGATACGCTGATTCGCGTGGCCACCACCTTGCTGGAGAAACCCGGCGGCTATCTGAGCAACGACATCGCACCCCCGGGCGTCTTGCTGGACAACATTCCCTCCTGGGAGCTGGGCGTCCTGACCCAGGTACGTGACCTGGCACGGGTACTGAGAAACGATTACAGCCGTTCCCAATCCCAATCCACCGAGGACCCGGGACTGTCAACTGCCGAACCGGCATTCAACTTCACTAACGATTCCTGGATTCTGCCCGCCTCGGAATCCAAGTATCGGGAAGGCATCAAACACCTCAATGGTTATCTGCTGCGTTTGCAGGACCCGGTTCAGTCGGAAACCCAGTTCTTCGCCAGGGCCGACAACTTGCGTGAATGGCTGGCCGTGGTCGAGAAGCGATTGGGGAGTCTTTCCCAGCGCCTGAGCGCCAGCGTGGGACAGGAGCGGGTCAACAC
>CAKZML010000291.1 GCA_937128475.1 uncultured Chromatiales bacterium | reverse complement strand
GTCCTGCCTCGTGCGCCGCCGAACGCGGTGCCCCGCCAGGAGCGACCGGTCACCAGTTGGAAAGGACGGGTGGAGATTTCCTGCCCTGCCCCGGCCACACCTATGATGATGCTCTCGCCCCAGCCCTTGTGGCAGCATTCCAGCGCCTGGCGCATGGTGGTCACATTTCCGATGCATTCGAAACTGTAATCGGCGCCGCCACCGGTAATGTCCACGATGGCTTCAACAACGTTACCCACATCCTTGGCATTGATGAAATCCGTCATCCCGAATTTCTTCGCCAGTTCAACCTTGGACGGATTGATGTCCACACCGACGATCTGCCTTGCGCCCACCATGCGGGCACCCTGGATCACGTTCAGTCCGATACCCCCCAGTCCAAACACCACGACTCGTGAGCCGGGCTCTACCTTGGCGGTGTAAATCACCGCGCCGATACCGGTGGTAACACCGCAACCGATGTAGCAGACCTTGTCAAAAGGTGCATCCTCGCGAATCTTCGCCAAGGCAATCTCAGGCAACACTGTGTAGTTGGAGAACGTGGAGCAGCCCATGTAATGCAGGATAGGCTTGCCGTTAATCGAGAAGCGGCTGGTACCGTCGGGCATCACACCCTTGCCCTGGGTCTCACGGATGGACTGGCAAAGGTTGGTCTTGGGATGCAGACAGTATTCACAGCCCCGGCACTCGGGGGTATACAGGGGAATCACGTGATCGCCGGGACGCAGGGAGGTCACTCCCGGACCTACATCCACTACAACTCCAGCGCCTTCGTGACCCAGGATTGCCGGGAATTCACCTTCAGGGTCATCGCCGCTCAAGGTGAAGGCGTCAGTATGACAAATCCCTGTAGCCTTGAGCTCAACCAGGACTTCGCCGTGTTTTGGCCCATCAAGTTGTACGGTCTCAATCTCAAGAGGTTTCCCTGCCGCGTAGGCTACCGCTGCACGCACATCCATCGTCATCTCCATAACTGTTATATTTATCGACTGGCCTGCCCCGAAATCCCGCATGATTTTGGCGGAAAACCCGAATTCCCACGGTCAGGTCAGGACATAGTGACTCCGAAGGTATAGAATTGCGCGCCTTTTTCCAAGAAATGGCCCAAACAGGCCGCCAAATGAGGATTGCATCATGTCGTTCCCGAAACCCTTTTACCGCTGGCGGCCCCATCCCTGGCACGGCCTCGCCCCGGGCAGAAAGCCGCCGGTCTATTTGAACGCCTATATCGAAATCACACCCTTCGATACGGTGAAATATGAGCTGGACAAGGAAACCGGCTACCTGCGCGTAGACCGTCCCCAGCACACCTCGTCACGCCCGCCCACGCTCTATGGCCTGGTGCCAAAAACCTATTGCGGCAGCCGGGTTGGCGCCCTCAGTGGAGAAGGCATCAAGGGTGATGGCGACCCCCTGGATATCTGCGTGATTAGCGAGCGCTCAATCAGCCATGCGGACATCATCATGAGTACCCGGGTAATTGGCGGACTGCAGATGATTGATGACGGCGAGGCCGATGACAAAATTATCGCCGTGCTGGAAAACGACACCATCTGGGCTGGCGTGGAAGACCTGGACAGCCTGCCAACCATCATGGTCGATCGCCTGATCCATTACTTCAATACCTACAAGCTCGCACCGGGTGAAGCCGCGGAAGACAGGATCAAACGTGCCTACGACCGGGCACATGCCGAGAAGATCATCCAGGCATCAATGGAAGATTACGAGGATACCTTCGGCGGGTAACTCACCGCCGGGTCTGGATTCCCGAAAGGCAGTGCAGCCTCAGTTGTTCGCGTCGGCCGCTGGCCGGCGCGGCAACACTTTCCAAAGCACCAGGTATCCCCATACCGCCGCAACCAGGGTGCCTGCCAACACACCAAGTCGGTCCACGGCCAGCAAGTTGACCGAGGTCTCCTCGAAAGCCAGCGACGAGATGAACAGGCTCATGGTGAATCCAATCCCACACAGCACTGACAAACCATAAAGACTCGACCAGGTCACTCCCTCAGGCAGTGAACCCAGACCCAGCTTTGATCCCAGCCAGGTCATGCCAAACACACCCACCTGCTTGCCCACGATCAATCCCAGGGCAATACCCAGGGGCAATGGCTCCATCAAGGAGGCCATACTCAGCCCGGACAGGGATATCCCGGCATTGGCGAAGGCGAAAATTGGCAAGATGGCAAAGGCCACCGGGCCGTGCAGATCATGCTCCAGGCGACGCAATGGAGAATAACCATCCTTATCAGCAGCCAGTGGAATAAAAAACGCCAGGGCGACACCTGCAAGCGTGGCATGCACCCCGGACTTGAGTACCGAAGCCCATAGCACCAGTCCTACCAGGATATAGCCCAACTCAGAACGTACGCCCCGCCAACTCATCAGCGCCAGCACAGCCACACAGGCAGCCGCAATCGACAACGAGAACACCGAAAGATCCGAGGTATAGAACAGGGCGATCACGACGATGGCGCCAATATCATCAAGAATCGCCACCGAAAGAAGGAAAACCTTAAGCCCGGTAGGAACCCGGTCGCCCAACAAGGCCAGCACACCCAGCGCAAAGGCGATGTCGGTTGCCGCCGGGATTGCCCAACCCTGCATGGCGATGTCGTCGCCCCAGTTGAAGTAGGCAAAAACCATGGCGGGAACCACCATGCCTGCGAATGCAGCCACTGCCGGCAGAGCCAGCTTGCTCAGGTCAGAAAGCTCGCCCTCGAGCAATTCGCGTTTCAGTTCGAGACCGATCAAGAAGAAAAACACGGCCATCAAGCCGTCGTTGATCCACAGAAGCACGGGTTTGGAGAGGCCGAAATCTCCCAGCATCACCGTGAACGGCACCGCCAGGAGAGCATCGTAATAGCCGGCCAGGGGGCTGTTCGCCACCACCATGGCGAGTACCGCCGCAACCATGAGCATCAGGCCGCCGGCCGTCTCCAGCTTGAGAAAGTCCTTAATCCCGCTGAGTATCATCCTTTACTCCATCGTTGCTTATCCCGGGCGGACTATTTCCACTCCACCCGGAATAGCCTATCCCAAATTGACTAGACTTTGGCCTTTTCGATGATGTGAACGTCACGCTGGGGAAAGGGAATACTGATGCCCTCGGCGTCGAAACGTTTTTTCATGCGTTCGTTCAGATCAAACAGAACGGGCCAGTAGTTCTCGCTTTTAACCCAGGGACGCACCACGAAGTCGACGCTGCTCTCTCCCAGGCTCATCAAGCCCACAACCGGTGCGGGTTCTGGAAGAATGCGGTCGTCCTCGGCCATGACTTCCCTGATAACCGCCTTCACCTTGTCAATATCATCCGAGTAACTGACACCAAAGGTCAAATCCACGCGTCGCTCTGTCTTGGCCGTGAAATTGGTGATCGTGCCACTGGTCAATTGAGAATTAGGGATAACAATGCTCTTGTTGTCGGGAGTGCGAAGAATGGTATTGAAGATATGCACCTCTTCGACCGTGCCGGCTGTTCCGGCTCCCTCAATAAAGTGCCCGACGCGGAACGGTCGAAAGGCCAGCAACAGGATGCCCGCGGCAAAATTCCCCAAAGATCCCTGCAACGCCAGGCCGACAGCAAAGCCCGCAGCACCCAAGGCGGCCACAAACGAAGTTGTTTGCACGCCCATCTGGGCGATGGCGGCCAGGATGACAAAGGTCAGCAACGCAAAATAAACGATGTTGCCTACAAAGCGCACCAGCATGGGATCGCCGGAGCCCTTCTCCAACAACTTGGTGACCGCACTGCCCAGTTTGCGGGCAACCCATTTACCAATGATAAATATTGCCAGGGCAGTGACAATCTTCAAGCCAAACTCCAGGGAGAGGCTTTGGGCCTGTGCCAGTAATTTATCGATATTTTCAACGTCCATATTTGATCCCTGCTCTGTCTTGAATAGCACCAGGCCACCCCGGCGAATAGCCTGGAGCACCCGATTAGCTGGATTGAGCAGTGAAATGTACTTGAAGCGCAGTAATGATGGAAGCATCGGCACAATTTCCGGTGCCCATATAAGAAGAAACCCAAGAGAAAACCTCTTGGGTTCAGCACAAGTACTCTTTGAGGGGAGTTCCTCGAAAGCGCTAGCACGCTAAATCAGGTGTGCTGCAATCCGCCTACGCATTTTCAAGGCTCACTGAGGAGATGCAGTCCAAACAATGACCTTGACGCCATTGTGAAGTCTGAACCATTTGTAGCAATTGGATATCTCACCTAGCAGTACTGTGGTAACTACTTATGCGCTGGATTTTGACCCGGTATGGAGCCGCGATTTGGCCCCCGAAACCCATGACCGTTTGGATATACATGCAGAGACAGTTATTCTCGTGACAAAAGCCGCCAGGAAAATAAAAGGAGAATCTCATGGAAGGCCTCATTTTTATCGGAATACTGATCGCCATCGCGGTCTTTTTCGTTGGCATTTACAACAAGCTGGTGAACTTGCGCAACGGCGTGAAGAACGGCTTTGCCCAGATTGATGTGCAACTCACCCGCCGACACGACCTGATCCCCAACCTGGTAGAAGTCGCCAAGGGCTACATGAAACATGAGCGCGAAACCCTGGAAGGAGTAATCACGGCACGCAATGCAGCGGTGTCAGGCCTGAAAAACGCCAGTGCGAATCCCTCTGACGCGGGTTCCATCAAGGAACTGGCCGGGGCAGAGGCAATGCTCACTGGTGCCCTGGGCAAACTGTTCGCCCTGGCCGAGGCCTATCCCGACCTCAAGGCCAACCAGAATATGCTGGCCCTGCAGGAGGAGCTCTCCTCCACGGAAAACAAGGTCGCTTTCTCACGCCAGGCATTTAACGACACGGTAATGAGCTTCAACAACGCCAGGGAAAACTTCCCGAACAACCTGATTGCCAACTTCTTTAACTTCAAGCCCGCGGAATTGCTGGAAATCGAGGCTCCCGAGAAACGCGCCGTACCCGACGTAAGTTTCACGTAGCCCCGAGACAACCTGAATGGATTTTTTCCAGCGTCAGGAACAAGCACGCAAGAATAGCCGGCGCCTGGTGGTGCTATTCATTGCTGCGGTGCTGTGCATTGTCGTAGCGCTTAACCTGGTGGCCGGGTTCGCGCTGGGAGGAATGCGACCCGCATCTGTGCCGCTTTCGTCCTGGCTCCAGCAAAACCCCGGCTTTGTGGCAGCGGTCACCGGGATCACCCTGCTAATCATCATTGGCGCCAGTGCCTTCCGCATATTCAGTCTTCGCGGGGGGGGATCCACAGTCGCCGAGTCACTGGGAGGCACCGCAATCCCTCAAGACACCCGGGACCCACTGGAGCGTCGCCTGCGAAACGTGGTCGAGGAAATGGCCATCGCCTCCTCGGTCCCGGTACCCGAGATTTACGTGTTGAAGCATGAATCGGGAATCAACGCCTTCGCCGCAGGTTTCACCCAGTCGGATGCTGCGGTAGCCGTCACCCAGGGAACCCTGGATCAATTGAACAGGGATGAATTGCAGGGTGTGATCGCACACGAGTTCTCACACATCCTCAATGGAGATATGCGCCTTAACCTGCGCCTGATGGGAACCATTTTCGGCATCCTGGCGATCAGCCAGATCGGGCGTCTGCTGCTGCGCTCAGGCAAGTGGAGCAGTTTCAAAAGCCGGAGCTCCAATCGCAATGGGGGCAGCGCCGTGGCGGCAATCATGTTCCTTGGCGTGGGTCTGTTCCTGATCGGATCCATCGGGGTCTTTTTCGCCAGGCTCATCAAGGCCGGGGTATCTCGCCAGCGGGAATACCTGGCTGATGCCTCCGCGGTTCAGTTTACCCGCCAGAACGCCGGAATTGCAGGGGCGCTCAAGAAAATAGGAGGGCTGGACACCGGCTCTCGTATGTCCTCAGCCAACACTGAGGAAATCAGCCACATGCTGTTCGCCAGCGGCATGCGCTTCTTTTCCCGGATGATGTCCACCCATCCACCCCTGGAAGATCGCATCCGGGCGCTGGATCCCAGTTTCAAGGGAACGATCGAATCCAGACCAGGCGCGGTCACCCCGGGACCTGGCGCGATGGGACTCGCGGCGGGGGTCCAGCAACTGGACGGCGCAACCATCGCCAGCCTTGCCGGCGGCCCGGCCTCGGCACACATCGAGCACGCCGCCGGAATGCTGGAATCATTGCCTGTGGCGATGCTGGAGGACATCCACTCAACCCGGGCTGCACCCAGGGTAATCATGGCCTTGTTCCTCAACCCCGACGAATCCGAACGAGATGCGCAGCTCAAGCTACTGACCGCCAGGCTGGGGGCACAGGCAGCCGAGGGCATCCTTGAACAGCAGCAGCAACTGGCTGAGCTGCCAAGGCAGTTCCGTCTTCCCGTGCTTGAACTGAGTTTCCCGGCACTGCGCCGATTACCGGAGGCACAACGCACGTTCTTTCTCGAACTTGGCCGGGAGCTGGTGGAACACGATGGCCAGGTGGACTACCACGAATTCGCATTGCTGCAGGTTCTCGAGGTTTACCTCAGGGACCTGGCCAAGCCCCGGCGGCCTTTGCAGAAAAAGCAATCCAGGCGCCAGGTGTTCCCGGCGATTTCACGGCTGTTTTCTTTCCTGGCAGTGGCAGGTCAGGTTGATACCGAGTTAGCCGAACAGGCATTCGCACTGGCAAACAAGCAGCTCTTTCCCAAGCTACCCGATTCCCAGCGGCCAGCTTTCCTCCCAGGCGCGCCAGATTTACACGCCCTGTGGGATGACCTGACATTGCTTGACCAACTGCCCCCGAGGGGCAAGCGCAGGCTAATCCAGGCCATGACTGACCTGATCTTGCACGATAAAAAGCAGGAAATTCTTGAGGTGGAATTGCTGCGATGCTTCGCCGCCAGCCTGCATATCCCTCTGCCGCCCATGAACCTGGCGGCTATCGATCAGCAATAAGCGGCGAACCCCTCTTCAGAAGCGGGACATCAATTACCCGGATCTTTTGGAGACTACTCTTTCTCCGGATCTTCGACGGATTCTTCGATCGGAGTTTCGGAAGTTTGCCCAGGCACCTGGGGAACAGCACCAAAATCGGTTCCCTCGTACAAGCTCTGTTTCTCGGCCTGTTCTTCGGCAAGCCTGCGCTGTTCTTCCAGGGCAGCCTCCCGATCATGCTGTTCTCTGAGCAACAGTAGCTTGCGCTCGGATTCCTTTTCGCGAAGCTCGACATTCAGTTTTTCCTGCTCGCGCCACAGGCGCTCAACGGCCCGTCGGGCGTTGACGCAATTCCTGTCATCAAAACTATCGGAACTTCCCAGGTCACACCTGGCCAGGGTCGCATCCAGCAACACCCTATCCGCAACAAACTCATCTACGGAGGTTGGCGGTAACTCATTGGTGCAAGCCGAAAGAACTGCAACGGCTGACAGAATCCCAATAATTCTATATTTCACGCTTCCTCCATGAATCATTCATATAACCTAGAAGCAGCTTAAGCCAAGATGGACAGTGAGAACAACACTGGTTTATTCCAGCATTTTCCGGCCAGGAGATTAAAGCTCACCAATCACAGTCGAAACCGGAACCGGGCCAGGATCAGAGCCGGCACTCGAACGCGGCACCAGGGCGCCATCCTCGGCAATCGCCAGGCCGAGTCGCTGGCTCCAGTCTCCAAGCATGCCGGCGGCATCACCATTGGCCGGGTCGCCGTCCCGAGCGTCGAAATACAGGGTTTGTGGCAGGGGTTCACCACCTCGCTGGGCGTTGGCCATGGTGACGACTTCCCCACTTCGCTCCGGGAAAAAGAAGGAATTGCTTCCGCCTGGTGATTCAATCAGGCGACTGGCCCGGACATGCAAACCATTGGAGGTCAGTGCCAGGAGGTGCATCCAGTTATGGGTGCGTGCTACCAGCGCATTGCCCCCGGGGACAAAACTGACCTGGATAACCTCGCCACCAAGCCGCACCGGCGCGCCAGACAGCACGTAGTCTTCACTACGCCATACGCTCAAGGCACCGGAGCGATCAGCCAAGACCAGGAATCGGTCATCCGGGCTGAAGCGAGCAATCCGTATAGCCCGGCCAAAGGCAATAGTCCTGAGCAATTCACCGGCCTGTGTGTCTCTGACCTGCAAGTCACCCTCACCACTTTGCACCAGCAGCTGGCTGCCATCATGGCGCAGGGCAATCACAGGAGCCGAACCCAGGGAGGGCACGTCAAAACGAGGCTCTCCCGTACGCGCATTCCACACCCTTGCTCCATAGACACCTGAACTGGCGAGAACCTGCCCATCGACGCTTAACATCGCCTCTCGTAACACGCCCAGGTCATTGCGGAAATTCACCTGGCCACCGGAGCCGGACAAGTCCCAAAGCCTCAGACTCCCGTCCTCGGCCGCGCTAATTAGCGTCTCGCCCTTGTCGCTATACTTCACAAAAGTCACTGGTGCGGAATGGCCCTTGCCGCTAACCAGCGCCCTGCTCTCAGGAGCTTCCTGGGTCGCGACCGGTTTCTGGAACACTTCGCCCTCGGCGTTGCCCCACGCCAGGGTGGTTCCATCAGGACTGATAGCCATGCTCCCCGGCGGCGCCGGCAGCGGTGAGGCCGATAACAGCCCCTGATCCTGCAAATCCCAGACCCTCAGAATCCCACCACGCTCGGCAGTCAAAAATCGTGATGAATCCAGGGAGAAGCCGCTGAACAACTCATGCCCGGGAATTAAGGGCAAGCTCGGCTCACGGCTTGTCGCACCCGTTCCCAGTCCGTGACGCAAGTTTCGGCTGCTTACCGTGGGGTCCGACAAATCCACCACCATGATGCTGCCCGGACGATCCTGGACCACCACCTGGCCCGGGATCGATCCGGCGGTCATGCCCTGGGCATCCCAGCTATCCAGGACAACATCCGGTGTCGGCGCCCGACTACTGAGTGTTTCCAGGTTCCATCCCCGGGCCTTGCGATCGCGATTATTCATCAGCAACCACTCACCTGAGGCATCGAAGATCAAGCCGGTCACCGGAGTGGCATGAAACAACTCGGCGAGAATCCTGTCCGGCGCCAGGTCCCAGACCCTCACCAGGTTATCCCTGAACGCGGCAGCCATCCGGCCACCACCGGGGGCCAGGGCAACGTGGGTCGCACTGGTCTCGAATTGCAATGCCTGTACCCGCTTGCCGGTGGACAAGTCGTAAACACTGAAACTGCTTCCCTGGTCCAGGCGCTGGGCCGACAACAACAGGTAGCGTCCGTCCGCCGAGAGCACCGGCGGCACGGCCAGGCGACCGCCACCATCAAGTTCAAAACGCAGTGCACCGCTACGGGCATCCCTTACGCTGACGGTGGTCGCGTAAGCGCCTGCCACCACGAGAGCCTCTCCCTGCATGGCAAACAACACCGTGGATGCCCCGGCCGGCTCGGGAATCCGGGCCAGTTCCTCCCGTCCCAGCAGATCCCAGGTCAGGATGTATCCTCTCGGATCGTCATAGGCTGAAACGGCCGCTGCGAGGCGACCCGCCGGCCCCAACTCCACCCTCACCTGGGCAGTATTGCGGGGATCGGGAATTTGTAAGGGCGCTTCCAGCTTGTCCCATTCTACGGCCACCGCGTCAGGCGAAAACTGTAATCCCCAAGCCACCAGCGTCCCGGTTACACCCTCCTCCCGATCTTCAATCGAGAGTGTCCAGGTGCCTTCTCTTTGTTCACCGGCCAATTGCTTCAGGTCCGTGATGCGAGCGCCGTTAAACGCGTAGGTCGCGGTATTGAAAATATAATCCACTTCCCTGGCCTCACCGGCGGCCGATAGCGGGAGCGTCACGGACTTGCCAGTCGGGGAACTCAGGATGGCCACCAGGTCATCAGGCCGGAAGTGATTCAAGGTGATGCTCAATTCAAGGTCTTTGAGCTTGCCCTCCTGGGCAACAAAAAGATGTCTTCCCAATGGAATAAATTCCTGGGCGTACAAGTCCAGTTCCCGGCTGTCCCGGAACCCCCCGGTCGCGGTATCCCAACGCCGGATACGGTTGCCGGACTCCACCGTGACCACGGATGAACCATCGGAACTCAGCACGGCCCGATCAAGGCGCCCGGCTGGCCTGATAGTACTCAGTAGAGTCTTGTAGTCATCAGCGACCAGGGCACTGATGCTCTTGCGAGAACGTGCATGGTCCACCTCCAGCGCACGCAACCTGAATATCAGCGAAGCGTCCCTGTCTTCAAGGCGCTCTACCTCTGCCGCCTTGCGCGACCAGAAGCTACCGATGAGTTGCTCGGCAGTCTCGCTGTCACCCAACTCGGCTACCAGTCTGTCGGTGGCCTTCTGAACCTCCGGCAATTCAGTTCCCGTCTGGCCCTGCTCGCTCAGGTAGCCGTGATACAGACGCAATGCGGTATCACTGTACCCCGGGATTCTGCGCAGAAACTGGTACGCATCATCAGCATCAACAAAACTGGTTTCATTGCTGCTCAAGGCGTGAATATAGGGAGAGGGAAGAATCTGGGTGTACCAGTAGGGCAGGAAAAGCACCAGGCCCGCTGCAGCCACACCCTGGGCGATGCCTCGCCAATTCAGGGGCAGGCTCTGATTCACCCAGCGCGCAGTGAACTGACTGCGGTAAATACTGTTCCGGATTTGCATCTGCCCGGATTCATTAACCCTTACCGTGCCGCTTAGTACCAACTCGACATGGCTGTTTACCGACGGGTCGAAACTGATTTTTGAGCCCTTGCGGATACGACCGTAAAGACTCAGTAACCTGTTGCGCTTGTCATCTCGCTGGGCAAGGTGATGGCGGATCGAATTTAAATGGGGTTCCGCACGCGAGGAGTTAGGCTGCAGGAAAAGCGATTCCACCACCGCGTCTACCGAACCCACCAGGTCCTCGCCCAGGCCCTGGCGAACAATGCTGCGGCAAATCTTCTGGGTCAGGTACGGTTGCCCCGCAGTCCAGTAATGCACCCGGGCAAGCGCCGCCGCGGCCCGCTCCGCGTCAGGGTCCAGTTTCGATGCGTATGGCTGCAGCGCTTCAAGACTGAAGTCTTCAAGCACCACCGGGTAGCAAACTTCAAAGGGAGCCTCTTCCCTGCCCATCTTGAACTGGCTGGGATGAGTGACCCCGGCCAGCACAAAACTCAATCGCTGGTAATCCGGCTCGCTGGCGCGCCTGTCGCTGCAGGCACGAATCGTGGTCAGGAACTCCCGGGCACTGGGCAGACCCACCAGGGTTTCCAGGTCGTCGAAAAATATCACGATGGGGGCGGTGGTATTGCCCAGTACGATTTCCCAATAAAAATCGGCCATTCGTTCCTGGTTGGACAAACCCGAGTGGTCTCGCCACCACTGCTGCAAATCAATCTTTAGTCGCAGGTCGCGAACGATTCGGTAGGCGATGGTGTAAAACCATCTCGATGGCTCGTCCCGGTGCTCCAGGGTACCCATCTGGGTCAGGTCCACCACCGCTGCCAGGCGCCCGTCTTTTCGCAAGCGCCGGGCGCAATGACTGATCAGGCTGGTCTTGCCGCACTGCTTGGGCACGAACACGGTGCAGGATTCGCCCATATCCAGAAAACGTAAAATCTGCGCATCCGCAGGCCGAGGCAAATAACAGCCCCGCCCAGGCAGCACCGGGCCGCCGACAACAAAAAAGTCCAGATTGTCCGAATTGTTGGACACGTCAGTCACTATTCCTTTTCCAAACCGAAGTGCCATTCTGGCCGAAGCCCGCGCGCTTCGCCACTGGCAATACTATGTAAGGTCGCGGCGAACCCTATCGGGGCTTGCCGCCTGCTATGATTCACACTAACCTTGCGTCGCCGTTAAGCCCTTTGAGAGAACCAGTAATGTCGATTTGCAACGAACACAACCTGTCCCGGCCAATTCCGGAGAAATCCTTTGGAATCCGCTTGAGCCTCCCGCAAGGGGACACGCTTGGTCGTTTGCTGGGACAGGACTGGGAAGCATTCCGCTGGTATGCGACGGAGAGGGAACGCGACAAGGCCCTGGCTGAAATTCGCGCCAAGCATACCTACTCCAGACCCGGCGACTTCCCTACCTATGTTTACGAGAGAATCACCCGGGACTGATCGCTCCCCCGGTCAAACAAATACGCCCCTAGTACTGGTGACCAATCGCCAGGAATAAAGAACCGCGTCTGCCCTCTGTCAGACCCGTACCCAGGTATACCGGACCCAGAAAGGTATCTGCCGCGATGAACGCACTGCCAGACCACAGGGCGCTTTCAAAGCCCACGTTATCCAGGTCCTGCCAGGTATTACCCAACTCCATGGACCCGCCAAGGTAAAGCGGAATTGAACCGAAGTTCATCTTGTCCAGCCGCTGCATGAGTATCACTTTGCCAAGCATCAGGTGCTGACCGGTAAGTTCATTACGATTCAGACCAGAGAGTCGCAGGAACCCCCCCAGGGCAAACGGCTCGATAGAATCCAGCGGTGAGGCATTGTGATAGGAACTCAATTCCAGGCCCAACATAGCCGTGAATCCACCTGTGGACCAGGCCGAGGTTCCCTTGAACCGGTAACGATCAAAATTTGCCGTGGCACCCAGTCCATCCCGGGACGCTGCGGCCTCGAAATATACGATAGAACCGTCCAGGGCGAACGGAACCTGGTCCAGTGAATCGTGCTCGAACCTGAACCCAACTTCCCCTTGGTCAATATCACTATCAGCCAGTCTCGGTTCATTGGGGTCACCTACCCGCAGACGGCGCTGGGCTCTACCCCTGAGCACACCAAGTCGAAATTCCCCAAGACCGAAAGCCTCTTTGCCTACGTCGAAACGGAATTCAAGATTGCGGTAGCGGACCTCACCGATGGGGTCATTAACGGCGTCCTCATAAATAGTCAGAATGCGCTGGTTGCCCTCCGCACTCACTGACAGGAAATACGCAGAGCCATAATTCAGTGGCTGGTAAAACTCGGTAAACAGCCGACTGTCGGAACCCATTTCAAGCTCGCTTCGCCATTCCGCGGCCAGCGGGTTTACCTGGGTCATGGTGTAGCGGGTGCTGACACTCAGGTCACTGTCGCCCTCAAAGTTCTCCTGCAAATTCACTCCGAACTTCAGGAAATTCGGTCCCCAGCTTTTCTGAGTGGCGTCAATCTCGAGAATCGCCTGGTCACCCTCTGGCGCCAATGAGTAGTCCACTGACTCAAATACGCCCTGACCGTAAATACGCTGCACATCTCTCTCAAGTACATCCAGGTCCAGCGGATCGCCGGCACCCTGGCTCATCCAGGCGAGAATGGCCTTATCAGAAATCCTTCCGTCAACATTCACCTCGATGTCTTTAACCACCGGCACGCTGGCGACCCGGGCCCGCTTGGCACGAGCCTGGCGATGGGCCGCATACTCATCAGGCCCCAGGGAATACCTGGACAGGCTTTCGGCCATGGCCCTGGCGGCCTGGCCTCCGATCTGCATCAATTCGATCCCGCTATCAAACGCTGCCGAGGAGGTGTCTCCCAATTGCGGCACGATAATTACATCCGCCTCGCCAAGCTTTTCCAACTGCTCCTCGGTACCCTTGCGCATCATCAAGGTGACAGTTTGGTCGGCAATTTCAATCGCAGAACCCAGTTGCTCGCGAGTGCGAGTCGGGAAACCCACATCAACCGCAATGACCACATCAGCACCCATGGAGTGGGCGGCGTCCACCGGGACATTGGCAAATAAGCCCCCGTCCACCAGCCAGCGCCCGTCTATCTCGGCGGGGGTCAGCAAGGCCGGAATTCCGATACTCGCCCTGACCGCCCGGGACAAATCTCCAGAACCGATCTCCACGCTCTCACCTGTCTCGATATCGGTAGCCACCGCACGAAACGGAACGGGAAAGTCATCAAAATTCTTTACCAGGGCGTAGTCCTTGCTCAGGCGGCGAAGGAACACCAGCATGTTCTGTCCCTGGATCAAGCCGCGGGGTATTTTCAATCCGCTGGAGTCTACGCCGAGATCCAGTTCGATCATCTGTGACAGGTCATCCTGCCGACGGCGATGAGTCATTTCCCGCCGCGGTGGTCGATCGGAGAACATGGCCTCCCAATCTGTGGTCAGCACCACCTCTTCCATTTCCTCCTGGCTGAAATCCAGGGCATACAGACCACCGACAATCGAACCGATACTGGTGCCGGCAATACAGTCCACAGGAATCCGCATCTCTTCAAGAACACGCAGTATTCCCACATGGGCCATGCCACGAGCGCCGCCGCCACCAAGCGCCAGACAGATACGCGGACGTTGTGTCTCGGCCCCGGGGAGTTGCTGATCTTCTGCGGCGGTTGCCGATCCGACCCACAGCAACACGCAGCCCGTGAGCCAACACAGTTTGCTTTTCCGTGATGTCATACGCATACCCATCCGCTATTCACCTGATCCCGACAACGAGGCCATTATAGCCGTTGTCCTGTATGCTGTTTCGCTTCAACCTGGTGAGGCAGGGAATGCATCCACTCCAAATTTCCAAGCGGTCGATTTCACGCGTCCTCTGGGCCCTTGCCTGGGGGCTCACAAGTCCTGCCCTGCTGTTCGCCGCCGGGTCTGAGGGCAATCGGGAACCTGAAGAGAAAACAGTGGAAAGCATGGTGGTAACCGCCAGCGGTGAGTACAAGCCCCTGCTGGATCAAGCCGGAAACACCAGCCGTGTGGACAGCGATGTTGCACAGCTGACCCGGCCCACCCATTCCAGCCAACTCTTGCACCGGGTACCCGGCACCTGGATAACCCGGGGTAGCGGCCAGGAGAGCCTGGCGTCTATCAGGTCGCCGGTTCTGACCGGCGCCGGCTCCTGCGGGGCGTTCCTGGTGGCGGAGAACAGCTTCCCTATCCGTCCGGCAGGTTTCTGCAATGTGAATCAGTTGTTCGAGGTAAACCTGGAGCAAGCCGACGCCGTGGAAGTCATTCGTGGCCCCGGCAGCAGCCGGTATGGATCCAACGCAATGCACGGACTGATCAACACACTGATCGCCAAGCCTGGTGCAGTTAACCGGTTTTCAATTGAAGCCGGCCAGGATAATTACTGGCGTGGCAGCGCAGACCTGAATAGTGAGGGTTTCAGAGCCCTGGTAAACCTGCTTGAAGACGGTGGCTGGCGCGACCAGGAAAGTTATTCCCAGCAAAAAATAAACCTGGGCTACGAAGTGGAAAAACAGGCAGATCGACTCCAGTTCGGATTCGCCGCCAGCAACCTGGACCAGGAAACCGCCGGCTATATCTACGGCGAGAATGCCTACAAGGACCCGGACCTGAGTAGCGGCAATCTCAATCCTGAAGCCTTCAGGAAAGCCGATGCCCAGCGTTTAAGTGGGCGCTGGATTCATGACCTGCCAGGCGAAGACCGCCTGGAAGGCGGAATGATAGTGCGACATTCGGATATGGAGTTCCTGCAGCACTTCCTGCCCGGTAAACCCCTTGAGCGCAATGGCCAGAACAGCATCCAGGCCTCCCTGCTATGGCATCAGGAACTCACCAGGGCCAGCCTGGCGCTGGGACTGGATCTTGAACTGGCCGACGGATACCTGTGGCAATACCAGGATGCTCCGATTCAGGACGGCAGCGACTACCTGATCGCCACTCGGCCGGCGGGGAAACACTACGACTACTCGGTCTCCAGCCGGATGGCCGCCCCGTTTATGCAACTGGCATACCCATTGGGAGAGCGAACCGAATTCAGCGCCGGCCTGCGTGTTGAAACACTCCAGTATGACTATCAGAACAACATGCTGGACGGAAACACCGATGAAAATGGCCAGCCCTGCGGTTTCGGCGGCTGCCTGTATACCCGTCCGGCGGATCGAACGGACAGGTTCACCAGCCTGGGACCCAAGCTTGGGGTTTCCTACCGACTGGATGAAAAACGCCAGGTCTACATCACCGCAAACCGCGGGTTCAGGGCACCCCAGGCCACCGAGTTGTATCGCTTGCAGTCACAACAGGAAATCGCCGAGCTGGAGCCCGAAACCCTGGACGCGATTGAACTGGGTTTCAGAATCCTGGACGAAAATCACTACCTTGAGCTGGCCGCCTTCAGCATGAGCAAGCGGAATACCATTTATCGGGACAGCGAGGGCTTCAACATCAGTGGCGCCAGCACCCGCCACCAGGGCATCGAACTGGATTACCAGGCCCGTCTTGGCCAGGACTGGAGATTTGCGCTGAACGGTTCCTGGGCCTTGCACCGTTACGCATCGGACTACTCGGCCCCGCTCGGCGAACAAATCATTAGCGGCAATGACATCGATACCGCCCCCCGAACCCTTGGCAGCGCCAGACTTGCCTGGACCCCGGGGAGCAACACCGAAACCGAGCTTGAATGGCAGCACACCGGCGGCTACTACCTGGATGCCAGCAACGACCCGCGATACCCCGGGCATGGAATTTTCAATCTCAGCCTGAGGCAGAAAATTGGCCGAAACTGGTCAATTGGGCTCAGGATCACGAACCTGGCCGACAGGGCCTACGCCGAGAGAGCCGACTACGCATTCGGGGATTTCCGCTACTTCCCGGGCCGCGGACGGGCAATATTTGCCGATATCAGCTTCCAGCAACCCCGCCAGCCGGGTCCCGGGATATAACGCAACCGCGAAGCTTCCATAGTTAATCCTACTCATGCCGGAAATCCCGCAAAGCTGCTAGCATGGTTGGAGCTGTAACTCACACTGACTAAACAATCTGGCCCATGCACCCTTGTCGTGACACCTTTCAGCGGGCCACGAAACGGGACTTGGGAAGGGAGAAGAATATGAGTGACCCCACGATTTCGGCACCTGAAGGCGGCGAAAAAATTACCATCAAAGATGGCTTACTGCAGGTGCCTAACCACCCGATCATCCCGTTTATCGAGGGTGATGGAACCGGCCCCGATATTTGGCGGGCCACTGTCCGACTCCTGGACGCAGCGGTTGAAAAAGCCTACGGCGGCCAGAGACAGATTAAATGGGTGGAAATCTTCGCTGGAGAGAAGTCCTATAACCAGTTCGGTACCTGGCTGCCCGAGAGCACCGTGCAGGCCTGCCGTGACTACCTGGTTTCCATTAAGGGCCCCCTGACCACACCAATTGGCGGCGGCATTCGCTCTCTGAATGTGGCCCTGCGCCAGATGCTGGACCTGTATGTCTGCCTGCGCCCTGTGCGCTGGTTCGACGGCGTTCCTTCCCCGGTGCGCAAGCCCCAGGATGTGGACATGGTGATCTTCCGCGAGAACACCGAAGACATATATGCCGGCATCGAATTCGAGGCTGGCAGCCCCGAGATCAAACGCTTCATGACCATATTTGAAGAAGCGTTCCCCAAGCTCTACGGCAAGATTCGTTTCCCTGAAACCACCGGCCTGGGTCTGAAGTCCATTTCCAAGGAAGGTACCGAGCGCCTGGTAAGAGCAGCTCTTCAATACGCGATCGCCAACAATCGCAAGAGCCTGACCTTCGTGCACAAGGGCAACATCATGAAATACACCGAGGGCGCCTTCCGCAACTGGGGTTATGCCCTGGCTGAGAAGGAGTTCCCGGAGCAGACCTACACTTGGGATCAGTGGGAACGCACCCGTGCCGAAAAAGGTTCGGAGGCCGCCAATGCCGAGCAGGAAGCTGCCCTGGCAAGTGGCAAGATCCTGGTCAAGGATGCCATCGCCGACATCACACTCCAGCAGGTACTTACCCGTCCCAAGGAATTCGATGTCATCGCCACCATGAACCTCAATGGTGACTACCTGTCTGACGCCCTGGCCGCCCAGGTTGGCGGTATTGGCATTGCCCCCGGCGGCAACGTCAACAACGACACGGGTCACGCAGTATTTGAGGCCACCCACGGCACCGCACCCAAGTACGCAAATCTGGACAAGGTGAATCCTGGTTCCCTTATCTTGTCGGGCGAAATGATGCTCCGCTACCTTGGCTGGACCGAGGCTGCAGACCTGATCATCTCCAGCATGGACAAGACCATCGGTTCCAAGTTTGTCACCTATGACTTTGCCCGTCTCATGGAGGGTGCCACTGAGGTCAAGTGCAGCGAATTTGCCGATCACATGATCTCCAATCTATGATCAAGGCATGAATTCAAACAATGACGAGGCCCTGGCGCAGCAATGCGCCAGGGTCATGTTCGAAGCATTCCGAAAATACAACCGCGGCTTCGTCGCCATATCCCGGCGCGCGAAGGATCGCTTCATCCGGCGCGAGTGGCACGAGGCGCAAGATGACACCGTAGAACGTATCGACCTGTATGAAGAATCCGTTCAGCGCACCAGGGAAGAACTGGAAGCACTGCTGGGCGAGCGTGCGGATGATGTAGATATCTGGGCCCGTACCAAGGATATTCACAGCCAGATGATCGCGAGTCTCGTGGACTCCGAATTCAACAAGACATTTTTTAGCTCGGTGACCCGCCGGCTTTTCAAAACCATCGGCGTGGATCCCAGGGTGGAATACCTGGCCCTGGACGTCATGCCGCTCAAGAATATCGCCAAGCCTGTACCGACCTTCCGGATGCAGCACCTGGGCTCTACTCGCTGGCTTCTGGACGACCTGCTGAGCAAATATACCCTCGGCGTTCGCTATCGAAACATCGACTCAAGCGTCAAGTACGTTGCCAAGGAAATAGACGCCTACTGGGATCTGCATCATGGGAGCGAAAAGATTCGCTCGATAGAAGCCATACAGGCAGTTTTCTACCAGGGGCCCCGAGCCTTCATCGTGGGCCGGATAGATTCCACTATGGGCACCTCTCCGCTGGTGCTCGCACTGAAAAATACTGATGAAGGCATCCTGGTGGACGCGGTCCTCATGTCCCAGAAAGATGTCAGCATCCTGTTCAGCTTTACCCGCTGGTACTTCCACGTGGACCTGGAAACCGTGGGTGACGCACTGGTATTCCTGCGTTCCATCCTGCCGAACAAACCCATCAGTGAACTGTATACCGTCATGGGTCGGGCAAAGCAGGGCAAGACCGAACGCTTCCGCACCTTCAAGCAGCACCTGACACTTTCCCAGGACAAGTTCATTACCGCCCCGGGTGAACGCGGCATGGTAATGGCAGTATTCCTGCTGCCATCTTTCGACATCGTGTTCAAGATCATTCGCGACCAGTTCGCCTATCCCAAGACCATGAGTCGCAGGGAGGTAATGCAAAAGTACGCACTGGTGTTCAAGCATGATCGCGCCGGACGCCTGGTGGATGCCCAGGAATTCAGACGACTGGAGTTCCCGGTGGACCGCTTTGATCAAAAGGCGCTGGACGAGTTGCTTAACGAATGCGGCCAGACCTGTCACATCGAAGGTGATGACCTGATCCTGGAGCATTGTTACATCGAACGGCGCATGACACCCCTTAACCTGTACCTGAAGGACGAAAGCCCGGAAAACAAGGCGTCCGCGGTGATTGAATACGGACAGGCCATTCGCGACCTGGCCGCCTCGAATATTTTCCCCGGGGACTTGTTACTAAAGAACTTTGGCGTGACTCGACATGGACGGGTGATCTTTTACGATTATGACGAACTATGCCTGGTCACCGAATGTCGCTTCAGAGATCTTCCCCAGGCCAGCTCGTATGAAGACGAGATGCGCGCCGATGCATGGTTCTATGTAGGCGATGACGATGTGTTTCCCGAGCAGTTCATCAACTTCCTGGGGCTGGACGAGGAATCCAAGAAAATTTTCATGGAATATCACCATGACCTGCTGACCGCCGATTACTGGCGCAACATCCAGGCCCGACTCAACGCGGGTGAAATGCTTGAAGTCGTCCCCTACTTCAGAAAACCGGTTATCAGCATGGCCGCAGTCTAGGCAAAAGATACAAACAAAAAAAAGGCGGCCCAAAGGCCGCCTTTTTTAATTCATCAGCTAACGCTATTTAAGCGTATTGATGTAAGCGACAACGTTGTTGATCGCAGCATCGTCAGCCAGCATCTTCGCCATAGAAGCCATCTGCATGCCATAGGAATCCTTGGCATGAGCACCACGTGCCCCGGATTTGAAATTCTTCAGCTGGGTGACCAGGTAGAAATCGCTCTGGCCAGCCAGGGTCGGAGCATTCATGGCTGGATTACCCTTGCCGTCTGCGCCATGACAGGCCGAGCACATCGCATAGCCCGTCTTTCCGGCCGCTGCATCGCCCTGGACTGTTGCCGCCGGATGAGAAACCGGCAGGCTGGCAATGTAGGCAGCCACGTTGGCCATCGCAGCATCATCGGCCAGCATCATGGCCATGGGGGCCATGGTCTTGCCAAAGGTGTCGTTAGGGCTGCTGCCACGAATACCGCCTTTGAAATTACCCAACTGCCTGACCACGTACCATTCGCCCTGGCCCGCAAGCTTGGGAGCGTTCATGGCCTTGTTGCCTTCGGCGCTGGCGCCGTGACATGCGGCACATGTGCCATACAGGGCCTTGCCGGCGGCGGCATCACCCGCAGCAAAAGCAGGAGCGGCGCTTGCCGCAGCGATCAACAGTGCTGAAATCAGAATCTTTTTCATGGTTTACCTCAATATTTTTCGCAACGTCCGTGGCGACTTGCGGGCATTGTATCGCCATCCATGGCTATCAGACAAAAAGCCTTTCAGGGGAAGCTCTACCGGCTCAGGGGAACTTCCCTCCATCCACGGCGTTCTTCACAAAAAAATTAACTATACCATCAGGTTAGCCCGGCCACCCCCAAAAGGCTGACCGGGCTGTGGTTAGCGGAAATTAACGCCGCCAGTCAATTAGTCTCAGGCTACTGCTCATTGCTGCGTGCGGACATGCTTGAGGAAGGAGCCAGCACCTGGATACTCACCCGGCGTTCCAGGGCGTAACCGTCCAGGTCACCTTCTTCGGAGCTTGCATGGCTTTCACCCCAGGCCCCGGCCTGGATTCGTTCCCCAGCGATGCCAAATTCCTCCAGGGCATGTCGTACCGATGCCACCCTGGCCTCGGACAAAGCCTGATTAAAATCAGTGTCGCCGCGTCCGTCTGCAAAACCGTCCAGTCGCAATTGCAGGTCCGGACGTGAACTGAGCAATTGTCCCAACTGCTGCAGTCGCGTAATTCCGGTCTCCATCAGGCTGCTCTCACCAGTTCTGAACAACAAGTCGAAGCCGACACTTTCAGCCACCTGCTCACTGGGTATCTGACGGGCAAGCTGCTCACGCGCAGCAGCCATGGAGGACCTGCTATCCGCCAGGGCAAGTTGCAGTCGAGTCGCTTCTTCCTGATTGGCCTCGATCTGGGATTCCAGGCTGTGGACCTGGAGTGTCAGCTCATCGGCATCGTGAGCGCGTGCAAACAGTTTGCCCAGGTGGATGCCGGCCACCGCGCCTACCCATGCGCCTATCGGGCCGCCAACCGAGCCAACCGCCAGGCCAACGCCAAATCCAATGCCTTCTTCACGGTTTGAATCACTTTCAGATGCCTGGGCTGTGGAGCCCACCAGTGCCGCAATAACGGCGATTACGATTAAGGTTTTTCTCATGGTCCTGCTCTCCTTTTCCCCCGAATTGGGGCATGGACCTATTGAACCGCTGGGCCAGGGACCGGGGGAGGCAGAATGCGGATGCATCAGGGGCGAATAATGGCAAATCGTGGCAGTGCTATTTCAGTGCCGCTGCCCGGCTTTCCTGATAATCTAGAGCTGGAGCGCTGCTCCAGCGGGGTAAATACGCCATGGAGGCTCATGTATTTTTCCTTCAACTTGCACTCATCCTCATCAGTGCAAGAATCCTGGCAGAAATCGCCAACCGTCTTGGTATTCCATCGGTAATTGGCGAGCTCACTGCTGGAATCATTCTCGGCCCAAGCTTGCTTGGCTGGCTGGAGGTCACCCTTCAGCTACAGCTCATGGCCGAAATCGGCATCATCCTGTTGCTTTTCAAGGTCGGATTGGAAACCGACCTGGACCGACTCACCGCTGCAGGACGCAGCGCGGTGTCTGTCGCCCTGGTGGGCTTCGCCATGCCATTTTTCATGGGCTATGCCCTCGCCCGGGAAGTATTCGATCTCCCGCCCATGGTGGCCCTGATGCTGGGAGGCACTCTAACGGCTACCAGCATCGGCGTCACGGTGCGGATTCTCCAGGACGTTGGCAGGCAAAACAGCACCGAGGGACAGGTGGTTCTCGGCGCGGCGGTGCTGGACGACGTACTGGGCGTTATCCTGCTTGCGACCCTCTACCAGATCTCCGTCGAAGGACAAATCAGTCTGCTCGCACTGGGACGAATTTGTGCTTTCATCGGCGCGTTCTTCCTGCTGGCGCCACTCCTGGCACGAGTACTTTCAACAGTCATACAAAAACTTCTGGGCAAGTCCACCATGCCCGGGCTGATTCCCAGTGCAATTATCGCCCTGGTGTTGTTGTTTGCCTCCCTGGCAAACCTGCTGGGCGCACCCGAACTGCTGGGCGGCTTCGCCGCGGGCATCGCCCTCTCCCGTCGATTCTTCCTGCCCTTCGGAATTTCCCTGGCTCATCACAATGCCTTTGCACAGCGTATCGACGTGCAAACCACACCCATCATCCAGCTCTTCACCCCGATCTTCTTCGTGGTGGTGGGACTGTCACTGGATTTGAACCAGGTGGACTGGAGTTCCGGATTTATCTGGCTGTTTTCCCTGTCAGCCGTCACGATCGCGATACTCGGCAAACTCGCCGGCGGCCAGGTGCTGTTCAAGCACCACATGGTTTTCCGCACGGCGGTAGGAATTTCCATGGTGCCCAGGGGAGAAGTGGGTTTGATATTTGCCGAACTGGGGCGCGCCTCGGGGGTTTTCGATCCCCAGGTCTATGCGGCACTGGTGATTGTCATCGCGTACACCACCATGCTCGCGCCTTTCTGGATCAAGCTCTTCTACAAGCGCTACGGCGACCACCCCAGCCTGGCATTCGAAAAGCCTGCTGAGGAGAACCCCTCAGAATCAGGCTTCCATCCCGGATAACCGGCAGACAGGCTCCGTCGCAGTACCTACAGACCCTTGAGCAACTGCCTGCCGATGATGATCTTCTGCACGTCGGAGGTTCCCTCATAAATCTGGGCAACTCTCACGTCACGGTAAATTTTCTCTACCGGAAATTCCCGGGAATACCCGTAGCCACCGAAAATCTGGATGGCATCAGAGCAAATCTTCTCTGCCGCTTCGGAGGCAAAAAGCTTGGCCATGCACGCCTGCTTCAGGCAGGGCTGACCCGCCTCGCGCATGGCAGCGGCATTCATCACCAGCATGGTGGCCGCCTCGAGCTGGGTGGCCATGTCCGCTAATCTAAAGGACACCGCCTGGTGATCCACCAACGGCCGTCCAAACGCCACGCGTTCCTGGGCATAAGCCACGGCATGCTTCAAGGCCGCCCTGGCCATGCCGACGCTTTGCGCTGCGATGCCAATTCGGCCAGTTTCCAGGTTCGCCAGGGCAATTCGATAACCCTCGCCTTCTTCGCCCAGTCGATGATCTTCGGGAACAAAGGCATTCTCGAAACTTAACTGCACCGTATCCGATGCTTCCTGGCCCAGCTTGTGCTCTATCCCGCTGACCCGCATTCCTTCAGTTCCTGCCGGCACCAGGAATGCTGACATTCCCTTCTTGCCTGCATCCGGATCGGTCACGGCGAAAACAATCACCGCCCCCGCAATGGTGCCGGAAGTAATGAACTGCTTGGTGCCACTGATTAGATAGCCGCCGTCGACTCGCTTCGCGCGCGCCTGGAGGGCAGCCGCATCCGAACCCGCCTGGGGCTCGGTCAGCGCGAAGGCGCCGATCATTTCACCACCGGCCAGGGGTTTGAGATATTTTTCCTTGAGCATGTCACTGGCACTGGCCTGCAAAATTGCGCACACCGGCGCATTGTTGACGCTCATGATGGTGGAGACGGCACCGTCACCGGCGGCAATTTCAATCAGGGCAAGGGCGTAAGAAACATAGTCCAGACCTGCACCATTCCACTCCTCGGGAACGGTCATTCCCATGAAGCCCAACTCGCCCATTTCATGCAGGACCTGGATATCCACGGCGCCCTTCTTCTCCCACTCCCGGGTATTGGGCGCCAGTCGCTCCTCGGCAAAACGTTCTGCCGCATCACGAATCATTTCCTGCTGTTCGTTCAAAATCATGTTTGTTCTCCGCCTTGATTCGGTCCGGCCGGCCTGGTCATCGAGTCGGCATGTTGCCAGCAATTGTAGGCTACCGAAACCCGCAATGCCCCTGTCTTGGCCGCCGTTGTTTTCCTGCGCTTACCAGAGTGGACTATCCATCAGCCCTTGACGCCTTCCAGCACCCGGTCAGCATCGGGTGAACCGTAGCGCCAGCGGCACCAGCCAAATACCAGGACACCCAGTGCCGCCCAACCGCCAACGATGGCCCATTCGTAGGGCCACACCAGGCCCGCAGGACTCCCCGGCATATATAGCCAGCCTATGGCCAGGGACATGACCAACGCGGCCCATCCCACCCAGTTTCCTGCTGCGACGCGGTAGGGTCGAGGCATATCAGGTTCTTTACGACGCAGTATCAGAAACGACGCCACCACCATAGCGTAGGCAATCACGATACCCAGACCGCCGGCATTGGCCACCCAGACCAGCATCGGCCGGCCAAACAACGGCGCAAACATGGAACTGATGCCGATAAGAATAATCGCCCTGTGAGGTGTGCCATAACGAGGATGCAACACCCCCAGCCAACGGGGCAGCATGCCGCAATGAGCCAGGGCGTAGGTAGCCCGACCGGCGCCCATCAAAAAAGCATTCCAACTGGTGAGAATACCGGCAACCCCTGCAGCCAGGACGACCTTGCCCATCCACTCCGAACCCCAGCCCAGGGTGGCCGCATCGGCGGTGGCAAGACCCGAGGTGCTCAGCCGGCCAGTTGGCAGGAGTAAGCCCACGGCCACGATAATCAGCACGTACCAGGCCACCGCCACCAGCACCGATAGCATCAGGGCCTTGCCGATCTCCTTGCTGGGCAGGTCGATCTCCTCGGCAGCCTGGGGAATTACATCGAAGCCCACAAACATGAACGGCACGATCAACATCACACCGGTAATGGACGCCACGCTCATCGGCGGCCCCTGCATAAAGTTTTCTACGCTGCCCTGGGCGATGCCCCCCAGCAAGACCATAAACCCGGCGACCAGCAAGCCGATCACTACCATTAATTGCATGGACGCTGCGGTGCGCACTCCCCGCACGTTCACCCAGGTAACCAGCGCGGCACCCGCCACGCCAATGGCAACCCAGCTGGCGTATACGTCCCAGCCGGCAATGGTCCACAGGTATCCGGCATTCAATCCCGGCGCCAGGCCAATCAATACCGTGGGAAGGGCCACTGCCTCGAACGCCACCACGGCCACGTAGCCCATCAGGATGCCCCAGGTGCATACGAACGACGCCACCGCCCCCATTGCGCGATAACTGTACACATGCTCACCGCCCACCCTGGGCATGGCCGCGGCTAACTCCGCATAAGTCAGGCCGATCAAGACAACAGCCACCCCACCAATCAAAAAGGCGGTGGCCGCACCCAGGGCGCCGGCCTGGCTAATCCAGGTGCCGGTCAGGGCAACCCAGCTCCAGCCAATCATGGCGCCAAAGGACAGGGCCAGGACCTCACGCAGTTTCAGTACCCGCTGCAGGGAACCGCCGCTCATCAGGCGTCACTCCCGTGAACAGAGCTAACAGGCATCGTGGTGGCGACCCGGGCGGGGCGGGCAATCTGGCAGTCATGCATTCGGGCTGTCTCCGGAGAACTGGCGTTAACGGCTATTGGCCGACCGGTGGATGGTAGCCCAGTTGCTTTGCCGACCACAGCGGCAGGGATCAAAAAATCCCGGGGTAATCCACCCTTGAGTGGCTTTTTCGTCTGAATTTCACCCTCCTGAGCCCGGATTAGTGCTGCAAACTCTCTAACTGCGATGACAGGCCCCAAACCTCTGAGATAGAATTGATGGTTCGTTTTCAACCATGCATACAGTTTCACCAGAAGGGCATTCTATGAGCATCGTCAAGGACACCAGCCTGTTCAGATCCCAGGCATACATTAACGGCGAATGGGTCGATGCTGACTCCGGAGTCAGCGTGCCGGTGACCAACCCTGCCGACGGCAGCACACTGATCTCTGTGCCCGACATGGGCGCTGACGAAACCCGTCGTGCCATTGAAGCAGCCAATGCCGCCCTGCCCGCCTGGTCGGCCAGGACCGCCAAGGACCGGGCAGTCATCCTGCGTCGCTGGTTTGAGCTGATCATGGAAAACCAGGAAGACCTGGCCCGCCTGATGACTGCCGAACAGGGCAAGCCCCTGGCCGAGTCCCGTGGCGAGATCGCCTACGGCGCCTCCTTCGTGGAATGGTTCGCCGAGGAAGGCAAGCGCGCCTACGGAGACGTGATACCTCACCATGCTCCGGGCAAACGCCTTATCACCATCAAGCAGCCGGTAGGCGTTATTGCGGCCATCACGCCGTGGAATTTCCCCAACGCCATGATCACACGCAAGGTAGCCCCTGCACTGGCCGCCGGTTGCACCGCCCTGGTGAAGCCCGCCGCGGAAACGCCCCTGTCAGCGCTGGCGCTGGCTGAACTGGGTGAGCGCGCCGGCTTCCCGCCGGGCATCTTCAACGTCATCACAACCAAGCACTCCTCACTGGTTGGCGGCGAGATGACCAGCAACCCCATCGTGCGCAAGTTTTCCTTCACCGGTTC